>CAMCZF010000254.1 GCA_945885775.1 Rhodoferax sp. OV413
CACGCCATGGGCACTTTGATGCCGTATCCATCAGAGGATCCACCTCGATTGCTCGAAGTCACTCTTCCTGATAGACGGCTGTTCATGCTCTTGGCGTTCAGCGGTCTCAATTCCTTGCCCGTGGGCAGGGAGGCATCCATAGCATCTCCAGAGATAAGTGCGGGCTTGGGCCGGGCGGGCTGGGCACGGCGGTTTGGCTGTTGGCCTTGACCCGGCCTAGCAGCCGGTGCAGCGTGGCCACCTCTTTCTCGCTCAGGGCGGCGAAGGCGTCGACGATCCAGACCTCGTGCTGCTGCGCCATGGCGGCAAATTGCGCCCGCCCAGCCGGGGTGAGCTGCACCCGGTAGGCGCGGCGGTCACCGGCCACGTCCAAGCGCTGCACCAACCCTTCGCTGACCAATTGGTCGGTGATGCCGGTGACGTTGCCGCCGGTGACCATCATGCGGCGCGACAGCTCGTTCATCTTCAGGCCCTCGGGCGCGCGCTCCAGTTGCGCCATCAGGTCAAAGCGCGGCAGGGTGGTGTCAAACTGCTCGCGCAAGGCTGCACGCACCCGGGTCTCGATCAGCTGGGTGCAGGTGAGCATGCGCAGCCACAAGCGCAGCGCCTCGGGGTGCTCGGCCGGCGTGGTGCCCTGCAGGCGGGCCTCTTTATCCATTCTGTTTGGCGATCTCGCGGTAGAGCTGGTCGCGCCCGCTCAGGTAGGGGCGCGGCCAGTCGATGGCGCGGCTTTGCAGCTTGGCGGCTTCGTGCAGAGTCCAGGCCGGGTCAGCCAAATGCGGGCGGGCAATGGCGCAAAGATCGGCCCGGCCGGCGGCGATGATGCTGTTGGCCTGGTCGGCGTCGGTGATCGCGCCGACCGCAATGGTCTGGATGCCGACCTCGTTGCGGATGCGGTCGGAAAACGGCGTCTGGTACATGCGGCCATAGACCGGCCGCGCGGCGCGGGTCGTCTGGCCCGAGGACACGTCGATCACGTCGCAGCCAGCGGCCTTGAACAGCCGCGCCATGGCCACCGCGTCGTCGGCGGTGTTGCCGCCGGGCGCCCAGTCGTGCGCCGAGATGCGCACGCTCATCGGCTTGGCCGCTGGCCAGACAGCCCGCATGGCTGCGAACACTTCCAGCGGGTAGCGGCACCGGTTGGCCAGGCTGCCGCCGTAGTCATCGGTGCGCAGGTTGGCCAGCGGCGTCAAAAAGGACGACAGCAGGTAGCCGTGGGCGCAGTGCAGCTCCAGCCAGTCAAAGCCGGCGGCCGCCGCGCGCCGGGTGGCGGCGACAAACTCGTCTCGCACGCGGTCCATGTCGGACCGGCTCATGGCCTGCGGCACTTGGTTCTGCGGGCCGTAGGACACGGCGCTGGCAGCCAGCAGCGGCCAGTTGGCGCCGGGCTCGGGCAGCGGCTCGTCTGCCTGCGCCCAACCCACCTGGGTCGAGCCCTTGGCGCCGCTGTGGCCCAGCTGCAGGCCGATGGCGGCGCTGCTCTGACCATGCACAAAGGCCACGATACGTTGCAAGGCCGCCGCCTGCGCCTCGCTCCACAGGCCCGTGCAGCCGGGGGTGATGCGGCCCTCGGGGCTGGGGCTGGTCATCTCCACCATCACCAGCGCGGCGCCACCCAGGGCGCGCGCGCCCAGGTGCACCAGATGAAAATCTTGCACCAGGCCATCCACCGCGCTGTAGGTCGCCATCGGCGACACCACGATGCGGTTCTTCAAGGTCAGCTCCCGCACCGTCAGCGGCAGCAGCATGGGCGCCACCCGCTTGCCACCAGCCAGCCAGGCCTCGTAGCCGCCCAGCCAGGCAGCGTCGCGCAGGCGCAGGTTTTCGTGGCTGATGCGCTGCGAACGGGTCAGCAGCGAGTAGGCAAACTGCTCGATGGCCATGCCGGTGTAGCGCGTGACGTTCTCAAACCACTCGGTCGAGTTGCGCGCGGCGTTCTGAATCTTGAGCACCTCCACGCTGCGCCGCGCCTCGTAGCGCTGCAGCACCGGCAGCAGGTCGGCGCCGGCCACCAGCTCGTCGGTGCTGGCGGCAAATTCATTGACCAGGTCAATCGCGTCTTCCACGGCCAGCTTGGTGCCGCTGCCAATGGAGAAGTGCGCGGTGTGGGCCGAGTCGCCCATCAGCACCAGCGGCACCTGTCGCCCGGGTAAGGGCAGCTGGTGCACCCAGGTGTTACAGACCACACGCGGAAACTGGATCCACTGGGCCGAGCCGCGCAGGTGCTTGGCATTGCTGACCAGCGCCTGGCCGTCCAGGTATTTGGCAAACAGCCGCTCGCAAAAGGCGATGCCCTCCTCCTGGCTCATGGCTGCCAGACCGTGCGCCTGCCAGACGGCCTCGGGTGTCTCGACGATGAAGGTCGAGGTGTGCTCGTCAAACTTGTAGGCATGGGCCTGGAACCAGCCGTGCTCGGTCTGCTCGAAGGCGAAAGTGAAGGCGTCGAAGGTTTTGTGCGTGCCCAGCCAGACAAAGCGGCAGTCGCGGGTGTCAATGTCAGGCTGGAACACGTCGGCATAGCGGCTGCGGATGCGGCTGTTGAGGCCATCGCTGGCAATCACCAAGTCGGCCGCGTACTGCTGCGCCAGCGCCTGATCGTCCGACACATCGACCTCGAACACCAGCTCCACCCCCAGGGCCAGGCAGCGGTCCTGCAGGATGTTGAGCAGGTGCTTGCGCCCGATACCGCAAAAGCCGTGGCCGGTGGAGCGCACGCTGCGGCCCTTGAAAAACACCTCGATGTCGTCCCAGTGGTTGAGCGCGTCACCAATCAGCTGGCCGGTGACCGGGTCGGCCGCGCGCATGTTGTCCAGGGTCTGGTCCGACAGCACCACGCCCCAGCCAAAGGTGTCGAAGGGCTTGTTGCGCTCCGCCACAGTGATGCGGTGGACGGGGTTTTGCAGCTTCATCAGCAGCGCGAAATACAGACCGGCGGGGCCACCGCCTATGCAAAGGATGTTCATGAGGCAATAGTTTAGGCCTAAACGATTGGCTGTCAAGGGTTTGGTGCCTCGGTGCGGTCAAGCTCCCGACGACGTGCTAGTATTACTCGGTAATACTTAAGGAATCTGCCATGCAAACCACCATCACCAGCAAGGGGCAGGTCACCATTCCGCGCGACGTGCGCCAGCAGTTCGGCCTGAAGCAGGGCATGGCCGTGACATTTGCCGTGGAGGGCGACCACATTGCCCTGCGCCCTGCCGCAGCTCTGCGCCAGCCCGGAACCAGCGGTTTTGGTTTGATTCCAAGCCGCCACCCCGCCATTGCACCTGATTTTGACGTTGCCACCCTGGTGGCGAGCGAGCCATGATCGGCCTGGACACCAACGTTCTGGCCCGTTACTTTGTTCAAAGCAGTGACGAACCGTCCAGGCAGCAAAGCGAGTCAGCCCGGCAGTTGCTTGAAAGTGGCAAACGCCTGTTTGTCAGCAAAACCGTGCTGCTGGAACTGGAATGGGTGCTGCGCGGCTACTACAAGAGTACGCCGGACGAAGTTCAGGCCGTGATGAACCACCTGCTCGGCATTCCCAACGTGGACATAGAAGACCGGGTGGCGCTGGACCTGGCCACCGCCGCCTTGGCACAGGGTTTTGACTTTGCCGACGCGCTGCACCATGCCTCGTGCCGCCATTGCACCAGCATGGTCACCTTTGACGACAAGCGGTTTGCCCGACGCGCCCACACGGCGGGCTGGAACCCGCAGGTCAAGGTGCTGGGGGGCGATCGATGAAAGCCCCTGCGCGACTGCAAACCCTGGTTGAAGAAGGCCTGATCGACAGCGTGGTGCGCCAGCTGATGAGCGGCAAGGAGGCTGAGGTGTTTGTGGTGCGCTGCGGCACCGACACCCGCTGCGCCAAGATCTACAAAGAGGCGACGCAGCGCAGTTTTCGGCAAGCCGTGGACTACACCGAAAACCGCAAGGTGAAAAACTCGCGCCAGGCGCGGGCCATGGCCAAGGGCACGCGCTTTGGCCGCCAGGCGCAAGAAGCCGCCTGGCAAAGCGCCGAGGTCGACGCGCTGTACCGGCTGGCCGACGCCGGCGTGCGTGTGCCCAAGCCCTACAACTTCTTTGAGGGCGTGCTGCTGATGGAACTGGTGACCGACGCCAACGGCGACGCTGCGCCACGGCTGAACGACGTCGCTTTCACGCCGGAGCAGGCGCGCGCCCACCACGCAACGCTCTTGGGCGAAGTGATCCGCATGCTGGGTGCCGGCATCGTGCACGGCGACCTGTCGGAGTTCAACATCCTGCTCGGGCACGAGAACGGCGACGCTGTGCCGGTGATCATCGACCTGCCGCAGGCCGTGGACGCCGCCGGCAACAACCACGCCCAGCGCATGCTGCTGCGCGATGTGGCCAACCTGCGCGACTTTTTTGGCCGCTTTGCGCCCGAGCTGCTGCAGACCCACTACGGCCCCGAGATCTGGGACCTGTACCAGCGCGGCCTGCTCAGCGCCGAGGCCAGGCTGAGCGGTCAGTTCCAGGCCAAAGGCGGCACGGTCGATGTGCGCAGTCTGTTGCGCGAGATCGACGACGCGCGGGCAGAAGATGCTGCGCGGCGGCTGCGCATGCAGACGCCGGTCTAACTCGGCTTTATGAGGGACGGTGCAGGCGGCTGTTCGTTTTGGCGCTCGAGGAGCGGTCCCTACAGACCAGCACCGGAACCGTGGACTTAGAGATCAGCCCCGGAACAATGCTGCCG
>CAMCZF010000255.1 GCA_945885775.1 Rhodoferax sp. OV413
ACCACCAAGACGATTTCATTGCGCCTGCCGCAACATTTGCTGGACGCCATCAAGATCGCGGCCAATGCGCGCGACGTGCCCTATCAGTCTCTCATCAAGGTGTGGCTGCAGGAAAAGCTGCACAGGCACTGAACTGGCTATCGCAAACACCACCTGACATGCCCCACCCCACCCCTCAAGTCGCCATCGTCACCGGTGCCCTGGGCGGTATCGGCCGCGCCACGGTGCGCCGGCTGCTGCAAGACGGCTGGGCCGTGGCCGCCAGCTACGCGCAGGGGGTTGAATCGCCAGACAAAGCGATGGCCTTCAAGGACGAACTTGGCGAACACGGCAACCGCATCAGCCTGCACCCCTTGAACCTGGCGCACGGCGGCTCCATCAGAGCGTTTTTTGCCGACGCGCTGGCCGCCTGGGGCCGGCTGGATACGCTGGTCAACAACGCAGCCGTGGGCACCGCCACCGTGGCCGACTACGCTACTGACAGCATCCAGCAGGACGAGCTGCTGCTGAACATCAACGCCACCGGCACGCTGACGCTGACGCAGCTGTTTGTGGCCCAAATGCGCCGCCAGTGGGGCGAACAAGCCCTGGCGGAGCTGCCTGCCGCCAAGCTGGTGAGCATCAGCTCGGTGGGCGGCGGCGTGGCGACCTTTCCGCATTTCCGGTTGGCCGACGGCATGAGCAAGGCTGCGGTGGCCTTCATGACCCGCCAGATCGCCGCCGAGCACGTGCACACCCCGCTGGACGTGTTTGCCATCTGCCCCGGCGCCACCAACACCGGCATGTTCCAGGCCAGCACCCTGAACGCCATGACCGACGCCGAGCGGGCGGCCTTTGTGGCGCGCCTACCCAAACAAAGGCTGATCGAGCCGCCCGAAATTGCCGAACTGATCGCCTTTTTGCTCACCCCCCACAGCCGCGTGCTGCACGGCGCCGTGCTGGATGCCTCAATGGGGCTGGGCGGGCGGCCGGGGTTGATGACTGAGATGGGACATTAGGATGGCTCTGGGCGCCGCCCGTCAGGGGGCCTGGCCTACTTCCCCCACCCATCCCGCAACCCCACCGCCAAATTGAACACTGCCCGCTGCCCCGGCACATGGTCCACCCGGTCAGCCACGAAGTAGCCGTGGCGTTCAAACTGAAACTTCTGGTCAGGCTGGGCGCTGGCCAGTGAGGGTTCCACCATGGCGGTCACCACTTTCAGGCTGCTGGGGTTCAGGCTTTCGATAAAGTCTTTGCCGCCGGCGTCGGGTTGGGGGTCGGTGAACAGGCGGTCGTACAGGCGCACTTCGGCGGCGCTGGCGTCAGCCACGCCCACCCAGGTGATCACGCCTTTGACCTTGACGCTGTCGCTGCCGGGGGTGCCGCTTTTGGTGTCGGGCAGCAGGCGGGCCAGCACGGCGCTTGGGTTTCCTGCTTCATCTTTGATAGCGCCGGTGCATTAGATCACGTGGCCGTACTTCAGCCGCACCTTGTTGCCAGGGAACAATCTGAAGAAGCCCTTGGGCGGCGTTTCTTCATAGTCGCTGCGTTCAATCCACACCTCGTGGCCCATTTTGAACTGGCGCTGGCCCAGCTCAGGGTGGTGCGGGTGCACCGGGGCGCTGCAGTCGTCCAAGGTACCGACCCGCCCCTGGCCCATCACCTCGTCCCAATTGGTCAGCACCAGTTTGATGGGGTCCAGCACGGCCATGGCGCGTGGGGCGCTGTGGTCCAGGGTTTCCCGCAGGCAGCCTTCCAGCGTGCTGTAGTCGATCCAGCTGTCGCTCTTGGTCACGCCAATGCGCTCGGCAAACAGCTGCAGGCTCTGCGCCGTGTAGCCGCGCCGGCGCAGCCCCACGATGGTTGGCATGCGCGGGTCGTCCCAGCCGCTCACCTTGTGGTCGTACACCAGCTGAGCCAGCTTGCGCTTGCTGGTGATCACGTAGGTGAGGTTGAGCCGGGCAAACTCGTACTGGTGCGGCGGCGGCGCGCCCAGCAGGCCGCCTTGGCACAGCTGCGCCAGCAGCCAGTCGTAAAACGGGCGCTGGTCTTCAAACTCCAGCGTGCAGATGCTGTGGGTGATCTGCTCCAGCGCGTCTTCGATGGGGTGGGCAAAGGTGTACATCGGGTAGATGCACCAGGTGTCACCGGTGTTGTGGTGGGTGGCGCGGCGGATGCGGTAGATGGCCGGGTCGCGCAGGTTGATGTTGGGGTGCGCCATGTCGATCTTGGCGCGCAGCACCATGCTGCCGTCTTCGTGCTGGCCGTCGCGCATTTCACGAAAGCGGGCCAGGTTCTCGGCCGGGGTGCGGGCGCGAAACGGGCTGTCCACGCCGGGTTTGCCAAAGTCGCCCCGGCTCAGGCGCATCTGCTCGGCCGTTTGCTCGTCCACATAGGCGTGGCCGGTTTTCACCAGGTGCTCGGCCGCGCGGTACATGAAGCCAAAGTAGTCGCTGGCCTGGTAGGGCGGCGCGTCGGGCGCACCGTTCCAGTCAAAGCCCAGCCACTTCACCGCATCGATGATGCTGTCGACGTACTCGGTGTCCTCTTTTTCGGGGTTGGTGTCGTCAAAGCGCAGGTGGCACACGCCGCCGTAGTCGCGCGCCAGGCCAAAGTTCAGGCAGATGCTTTTGGCGTGGCCAATGTGCAGGTAACCATTGGGCTCGGGCGGAAACCGGGTGCGGATCTTGGCCGGGTCCAGCGGGCCGACGGCGTGGTGTTCGGCGTCGCCTGGGCTGCCACCCCAGCGGCGCTGGGCGTAGGTGCCGGCGGCCAGGTCATGCTCGATGATCTGGCGCAAGAAGTTGCTGGTTTTGGCGTCAGTGCTGTTGGCTTTGTCAGGCGTGGGTGAACT
Organism: Rhodoferax sp. OV413; assembly: GCA_945885775.1. Taxonomy (GTDB): domain Bacteria; phylum Pseudomonadota; class Gammaproteobacteria; order Burkholderiales; family Burkholderiaceae_C; genus Rhodoferax. The sequence continues at coordinate 2,837 of CAMCZF010000255.1, forward strand.
CATGGGCCGATTTTAGTCGGCCCTCTGTCAGGCAGCCCCACAGGGCGACCGCTATTCCAGCGAGTCGGCAAAAGCGTTGATGGCGTCGATGTTCGGCGGCAGCACGGTAAAGGGCATGCCTTCGCGGGTGAGGTTTTGGCGCAGGGCCCGGTCAATGGCGCGGGCATGAACCTCGTCTTGAAACCTGCCTGTGTGCACGTATTTCTTGTCGCCGCGCTCCACCATCACATTCACATTGTTGTGTTGCTTGTACCAGGCCAAGATATGACCACGCGTTTTGGCGACATCACAAATGTTGTCCACATAGTGCTCGTTGTAGTACAGCACTTGCGGCAATGAGCATTCGGTCACCAGGTATTGCACCTGTCCGTCCAGCAGGTTGAGCATCTCGAACTGCCGTTTGGCGATCAGGTACTGGTTTTTCAGGGCTTCAAAGTCTTGTTGCCAGACCAGCGACTTGGCGTAGTCAGGGATGCTTTCCACGCTTTTGTTGCGCAGATTCAGTCGCAGGATGATGGCAGAGCTGAACAGTGATTTGTCGCAACCCGGGCCGCCAATGATATTGATGACCTTGGTCGGATACAGACGCATCTTGTTGTCAGGCAAGACGTTGGACGCCGTGGTGTACTGAAGGGTCATGGCTGAGGCGATTCCTTTGTGGACGGTGGCTCTTTCACAATATCTCCCTGGGCCCAATGGTAGTGCTGCTCAGCACTTCGCGCAAGCCGACTGAGAGGCTGATACACCTGCTTACTTGGCAATACCATTTTTAACCAGGAGGTCGCTGACCAGTTCCAGCCGCAGCAAAGGGCTGTCGAGTGCCATCATGCGGTGTTTTTGGTCCAGGGGCATAGGCAGCAACTCGCACCAGCGGTTGGCAACCCAGCCGCAGTCGTCTAGCCTGTAGGGTGGCAGCATGGGCATTTGCTCAGGCTCTAGGTCGCGCGCGTGCAGGGTGTTGATCAAATTGCCCAGAGCGGTAGAGACGCTGCGCAGGTCGTCTGGGATCGCCATGGCCATGTCATCAGGCAGCGGCGTGGCGCTGGCAAACCACTGGCCGTGTTGCAGACGGTCGTAGCTTGACATGCGAAAGCGCTGGGTGCCGGTGCATCGGATCACCATCAGCCCGGGCTGCGGCTTGCTCAGCTCGGTGATCGTGGCCAGGGTGCCGATCGGGTGAAAGGTCTCGTCCGCAAAACCGTCACCACGGGCGCGGTCGGGGTCGATTTTGCGTACTTCGGCACCTTTGGTCAGTGCGACCACACCAAAGGGCGAGCCGCTGCGGTGACACTTGTTGATCATGTCGAGGTAGCGCACCTCAAAGATCTGCAAGGGCAGCAAACCGCCGGGGTACAGCACAGTGCCCAGCGGAAACAGCGGCACAGAAAATTGGGTTAGGTTTTGGGACATGCGTCTTGGCTCTTAGGCTTTGGGTCGCATCATCCCATGAACCGGCGCCTCACATGGCTTTGAATTGATGGGCAAACAGCCGGCTGACCGCCAGACGCTCTGGCCGGCCGCGCAGCGACAGGCTCAGCCGGCCCTGATCGTCCCGCAACGCCAGCTCAACGCAATGGTGGTTGACCACCGTGCCACGGTGAATTTGCCAAAAGCGGTTGGGGTCGATTTGCGGCAGCAGCTCTTTGAGCGGGGTGCGGATCAGGTATTCGCGGCTGGCGGTCAGCACCCGCACATACTTGTCGGCGGCCTCCAGGTACACCACCTCAGGCAGTGGTACCAGGTGGATGGCACTGCCAACGCTGGCCTGGATGTGCTGCAGCCACGTGGACGCAGGGTTGGCTGCGGAGGGCGGCGAAGATGATATTTCGAGCAGGCCCCGCAACTGGCTCATC
>CAMCZF010000256.1 GCA_945885775.1 Rhodoferax sp. OV413
AGTTACATTATGCAACTTTTGGGGTTATTACACGAAATATTACACGTTTATCCAAAACACGTATAAGTCGTTGATTTATATAGGTTTTTGAGGAGCCTGGCTTTCTGTTAATCCGTAGGTCCCTGGTTCGAGCCCAGGTCGAGGAGCCACTACAAGCCTGTCGGCACATAGATACCCTGCTATTCAAAAGATGGCGGGGTTTTTTGTTCGTTGCCGAGTCATAGCTCAAGTCATATCGCCACCGACCAAGTCATGCCAATCAGTCCGATGTCAATCGAAGGACTTAAAGCGCTCTGATCGAAGAATGAGCAAGCCAGACATCGCCAACAGAAAAATACCCGCCCATCCGAGCCTATTGGGCACGTCGCCCCACACCACATAGCCGATGAGCAGTGCAAACAGCAAACCGCTGTATCGAAAGGGTGCCACCAAACTCATTTCACCGGAACGCATGGCCACAATGAGCAGGTAATAAGCCATGGAGAGGAACAAGGAGGCGCCCAATAGCAAGGCCAGCGATAGGCTGTCAACAGGCGTCCATGTTTGAGTGAGCGTTATACCCCCAGCCGCCACAGCCACAGAAACTGCGGTTGACAGCGTAATTAGAAGTGCGGGCACATGAAGGCCAATGCCCCGTGTGAGTGTGTCGCGCGTTGCGTGCAACAAAGTCGCCAATACGGCCAGCCAAGCGTAAACATTGAAACCCTCTGAACTGGGTTGAACCACCAGCAAGACGCCAGTGAAGCCGAGCAAAATGAGCAAGCCTCGTTGCAACCCAACCTGTTCTTTAAGAAAAACAATGGCAAACGCCGTGATGAAAAGCGGCGAGGAAAGGTTAATGGCCGTTGCGTTGGCCAAGGGCAGGTGAAAGACGGCTGTTAAGTAGGCCAGTGAAGCCGCAGCATCAAGAGAACCCCTTATCCAAAGGCGCTTGTTCAGCATAAGGCGCCAGTTTTTGAGGTGGCCCATGGCCTGCGCCATGATGAGCACCAAGGTGGTGGCCATCAGGCCGCGAATAAAAATGAGTTGAGGGCCAGGCAATGTGGCACTGACTTGTTTGACCAGTGCGTCGTTGGCAATGAAAAGCGCCATGGCCAAACTCATGGCCAAAATACCACGCCGGTTGTCAGCGTGCATGCAGACCTTCCAGTGTGACCACGAGAGGCCTATCAAAACAGTGGTTCAAACTTTGGCGGAGATCACGCATGGCCTGGATTGTCGTTTAGGCTGGCTGAGACAGAACCCGCTACCATGAGTCCATGACTGTCCAACTCCAAAAAACCATCCCTGCCAGCGCCATCGCCATCACCGTGGTAGACGCCGCACGACTCGCGCAACTCGCGCCGACCCTGCCGGCCGCAACCCGGCAGTGGCTGCAGACCGTCGGGTTTACCGGCGCCCCAGACAGCCATGCCCTGGTACCGGATGCGCAGGGCAAGCTGGCCCAGGTGTTCGCAGGCGTGGCCCGGGCGGACCATCCGTTTGCCTTGTCCGCCTTGCCGACGGCTTTGCCGGAGGGGCGTTACCGCCTGTCCGACCAGGGGCTGATGGTGGGCGCTGAGCAGGCCGCCATGTCTTGGGAGCTGGGCGCCTACGAGTTCGACCTGTACAAACCACGGCGCCGTGCTGCCGCCCAATTGCTGCTGGCCCCCGGCCCGGACGCCCAGCGCGGCGTCGCGCTGGCCACCGCCATGGCAGCCACGCGTGATCTGGTCAACACACCGGCCGAACACATGGGGCCAGAAGAACTGGCCGCAGCCGCGCACATGGTGGCCCAGCAACACGGCGCGAAATTCCGCCAAGTGGTGGGCGACGCGCTGCTGAAGAAGAACTTCCCCGCCATCCACGCTGTCGGCGGACGCGCCAGCACCCGGGCACCGCGCCTAATCGAGCTGACCTGGGGTAAGGCCCGGGATCCCCTGGTCTGCCTAGTGGGCAAGGGGGTGTGCTTCGACAGCGGTGGCCTCGACATCAAGGGTGCCGAGGGCATGCGCCAGATGAAAAAAGACATGGGCGGCGCCGCCAACGCACTCGGGCTCGCCGCGCTGGTCATGGCGCTCAAGCTGCCCGTGCGCCTGCAGGTGCTGCTGCCCGCCGTCGAGAACGCTATTGCCGGCAACGCCTACCGGCCAGGGGATGTGTTCAAGACCCGCCAGGGCCATCACATCGAAATCGGTAACACCGACGCCGAGGGCCGGGTCATTTTGTGTGACGCGCTGGCCTATGCCTGTGAAGGCAAGCCGGCCCTGGTCATTGACTTAGCCACGCTGACAGGCGCGGCCCGGGTGGCGCTGGGCCCCCAACTGCCGGCTCTTTTCTGCCGCAACATGGCCACCGCGCGTCAGTTGGTCGACCTGGGCCTTCAACTCGATGACCCGCTGTGGCACATGCCGCTGTGGGCGCCGTACCGGGCCGGAATTGAGAGCGCCATCGGCGACATTGTGAACACCGGCCGCAACGCGATGGCCGGGGCCATCAATGCGGCCCTGTTCCTGGAGTATTTCGTGCCCGAGTCGCAAGACTGGCTGCATATTGACCTGTTCGCCTGGAACGACGGCGCGCGTGCCGGTAGGCCGGTGGGAGGCGAGGCACAGACCATACGCACCTTGCTGGCTTACCTGGAGCAACGCTTCGCGTCCGGCACAGCGGCCTAGAAGGTCGTTAAATATGGATATATTTCTGTTCAGAGCCCCCAGTAACAAGGCAGGGAAGGCAGTCCCTAGCGATCTTGTTCGACCAATTTGACGGAAACCGCCAAACTCTACTCCGGCTTCGCCCCCGAGAACTTCACCACCTTGCCCCAACGCTCAATCTCTGATTGCACAAAGCGGGAAAATTCCTCGGATGAATTGCCAACTGCCGATGCGCCATCGGTTTCGATCCGGCGGCGCACCTCGGCGCTCTGAACGGCTTGGCGGGCGGCGTCGGTCAATCGGCGGCTCAAGGCGGCATCCATGCGCCCAGGTGCAAACAAGCCAAACCAGGCGCTCGACTCGTAACCAGGCAAGACCTCGGCAATGGCCGGCACATCCGGAAACTGTGGCAAGCGCTGCTTGCTGGTGACCCCCAGCGCCTTCAGGCGACCGGCTCGGATGTTGGGCAAGGTGTTGACCAAGGGCGCAAACATCAGGTCGACTTGGCCAGCAATGACATCTTGAACCGCTGGGGCCGTGCCCCGGTACGGGATGTTCACAATGAATAGGCCTGATTGCATTTTGAACAGGTCACCGGCGAGGTGCAGCGATGAGCCCACGCCCCCGATCGCAAAATTAAGCTTGCCAGGCCGGCTCCTGGCAAATTCGATCAGCTCCTTGACGTCCTTCACCGGTACCAAGGGGTGGGCCACCAGCACCGACGGCTGCGTCGCCACGCAGGTCAGCGCCGTGAAGTCTTTGACCGGATCAAACGGTAAAGAGGGATAAAGCGACGCGTTGATCGCGTGGCTGGTAAAACTCATGAGCAGGGTGTTGCCGTCTGGCGGCGCCTTGGCGACCAGATCGGCCGCGAGGTTACCGCCCGCGCCGGCGCGGTTCTCGACAATCACTTGCCGCCCGAGCAGCCGGCCCATTTCAGCGCCAACGGCACGGGCCAAGGTGTCGGTCGATCCACCGGGTGAGGCTCCCACCAGGATCCGAACAGGCCCAGATGTGGCGGTCTGTGCCCAGGCGCTGGGAGCGATGCAAGACGCACCGAGCAGCGCTGCGCTGTGACTAAGCCACTGGCGGCGGGTCCATTGGCGTTGGTATTCGTGCTTCATCAAGCCCTTCTCAGAAAGCCTTTTTGACCACAGACGTGCAGGCCCTTCGATTGGGGTGCGCAACGCCTCAGATGGCCTAAGGGGTAGCCAGATAGAAAATTCAACAGCATGAGAACAAGTATGGCACGGGTTGGGGGTGTGCTGGCCAACTCAATCCAAGTCTCGAAGTGTTCCGCTACGGTTGCAGCAACTTGCGCTCGGGCAGCTTGAAGACCAGATTACTTCCGCGCTGGCGGAAAATCCGGCATGGCTGCCGACCATGCCGCCACCCAGAATCTTGCCGTGGCCATGGGCTTCGGGTGAGTCGTCACTTCGGCCGCCACATGGGCCTCGTGCACCGCCTTGTGCGCCAGCATGGGCTGGCCCACGATGTCGCCGATGGCAAAGATGTGCGGCACGTTGGTGCGCATCTGGATGTCGACACGCTATGATGATCGCGAGCCTCCATTTCACCCTGTAGACATGTCCAACCTGGCAGCACAAATTCGCGAAGCACTGTCCATGTTTGTACGCAGCGGCACGGAGCCTGCGTTGATCGGTGGTTTGGCGGTGGTTGCACACCAGGTCGTGCGCGCCACCAAGGACGTGGATTTTCTGGTGGAGGCCGAAGCTGCCGATAAGGTACATGCCGCGCTACTAGATTTGGGCTACGAGTGCCTATACCGCAGTGAAGACGCCGCCAACTATGTGCGAGCGGCGGAAGGGCTGGATTTGCTTTATGCGCACCGTCCCCTTGCGCGCCGCCTGCTGGCGCAGGCATCGGAGCGCGAGACCCCCATGGGCCGCATGCGCATCATCAGCGTTGAAGGGCTTATCGGCTTCAAGCTGCAAGGCTTCGTGAACGACGCAACGCGCACGCGTGACTTGGACGACATTCGCTCCCTGTTAAAAATTCACCTTACTTCACTCAACATGGATGAGGTGCG
>CAMCZF010000257.1 GCA_945885775.1 Rhodoferax sp. OV413
ACAACCGGCGCCAGCAGTTCCCACTTGGCGGCCCAGGCAGCGGCCCAAGCAGTCGCCACACTGGGCCTGGCGAGCACAAGGGGTTCGCTGTGTGGTGCGGTGGCCAGTGTTGCGGCCGGTGCCACGCGCTTGAGGTAGCCGCCAATCAAAACCAAAAAAACCACCATCACCACCGCCGGCACCAGGCCCGCCAAAAACATGGTGTTGATCGGTACCCGGGCAATGATGGCGTACATGATCAGCGGCACCGAGGGCGCCAGCAACACGCCCAAGGCGCTCGCACTGGTGACCAGGCTGATGCCACGGCGCTCCGGGTAACCGGCACGGCCCAACAGTGGCAGAAGCAGGCCACCCAGCGCCAGAATAGTGACACCGCTGCCGCCGGTGAAGGCGGTAAAAAAAGAGCAAAGGGCGGCGGTTGCCAACACGGTACCAGTAACACCCCCGCCCAGCACGGCGACGAACAATTGCCCTAAACGCGCGGCAGCCCCAGTGCGCGCAAAGATCAGGCCAGCCAGCGTGAACAGGGGCAGAGCGGGCAACGATGGGTTGACGGTGATCTGGTAGTGCGACAGCGCCACCGAGGCCAGCGGCAAGCCCTCTTGCCAAAAGAGCGCCAAGGCCAGGCCGCCCAGCATGGCAAAAATCGGCGCACCAGCCAACAAAGCACCAAACAACACAACGAGGCCGGGCCAGGCCATCAAGGACTCACCGTCAAAGCGCAAGGCAAACCAATAAGCTGCCGCCGGTAGCGCCAAGCCCCACACCACTTTGGGCAGCCAGGCCACGCCGCAGCGCGCGCCCAATTTGAAAGCCAGAATGAAAAACGCCAGCGGCATGCTGGCCTGAACCACCCAGACCGGCAGGCCGTAAGCCAAGTCATTGGGCGCCTGCAGGCCACTGGCCACAAAGCGCCAACTCGCCAAGGCCAAGACCCCACACACCAGGGCGGCGACGCCATCGGCAAAGTTGCGTCGGATGGACCGAGCGCCGGTATCATCGCCGCCGGCTTGCCCCACCAGGCTGGTCAGGTGCCCATGGCGTTCGGCCGCCAAGGCACCGAACATGGCCAGAACCAAACCCAGGTGCTGCACCAGCACAGGCGCATTCTGGATGCCACTGCCCGCCAAGGGCCGCATCAAAATTTCCCACAGCGGGATCAACACCATCAACAGCAGGGCTGCTGACGACAACAGTTCGTCAAAGCTGGCAAGGCGCCGCAGGGCGCCGAGGTGCAAGCGCGGCACGCCTATTGACCCTTGCTGGCGCGGTAGGCCTTGAGATGCGCAAAGACCTCGTCGAAGGTGTCAGCCGGCACCATGGTGCCGCGGATCCGGGGGTACAGCGCCGCCGCGAACGCCTGCCACTCGCGCAGCTGCTCCGGGCTGGGCCGGTTGACCACCAGGCCGCGCTTTTTCATAGCGTCTACGGCTTCATCGACTTCTTGCCGGGCCTTGGCGCGAATCTGAACGCCGGCCTCGTCGCTGGTGGTGCGCACGGCGGCCTGCACGGCTGGCGACATGTCATCCCATGCTTTTTTGCTGACCACCAGAGCCCCCACAATAGGTGCCCAATTGATGTCGAGCATGTGGGGGGCTGTGTTGTAGATCTGGGTGGCCAGCGCAAAATAAGGTGTGGAGGGCACCACGGTGATCATGCCGGTCTGAATGGCGGGCAAGATGTCGGTGGTCTCCAGCGGGACCGGGGTGTAGCCCAGGCTTTTCATGATCGCCTGCTGGTCCGGTTCAGACCCCCAGGCAAAGAATTTCATTTTTTTGTAGTCATCGGGACGCAAGGCCGCCTCTTTGGAGAAGAACCGCACCCAACCGGCGTCGCCCCAGGCCAGCACCACAAAGCCCTTGTCCAGGAACTTTTTTTCCATGCCGGCGCGCATTTTCTCGCGCACGTAGTCCAGTTCGTCCCAACTTCTGAACAGCAAGGGCATGCTCTGCAAGGCTGCAATCGAGGGCTCGATCTCGCGCAGGCCCACCACCGACATCAGGGCGCCCTGCAGCTGCCCGATGCGCATGCGCCGCACCATCTCGGCCTCGCCGCCCTGGCTGCCGTCCGGGTACACCAGGTACTTGGAGCCACCGCCCTGCGCCACACGCCAGCTCTCACCGATGGCCATCAGTTGGCGGTGGTAGAGCGAATTTTTGGGCACCAGGGTGCCAATACGCAGCTGCTTGTCAGCAGCTGATGCCAGGCCCGACTGGCCCGCGATCAGGGCCAGCGCCAAGCAGAGCATCGCGGACCACACCCGAGACAGACTCGCCAGTGGCAAAAGAAAAAATTGAAACATCATGATGGATCCCGTCAAAACACATCGTCGGCCGTAGCCAGCAGCCATTGGGCGCGCTCGCGCATGACCTCGTTGGGCAGGTTGCGGTGCTCGGCACTCACGCGCAAGGCCTGTCGAAGCAGGGCCTCAAAAGCCGGCCGGTCGCCGGCCGCAAGCGCGATTGACTCGGCTTTGGCGACATAGGCCCCTGCGCTTTTGCCAGCGCCGGCCGCGATGGCCGCATCAAAGTAGGCGTTGGCCTGCTGGGCCGAGCCGCCGGCTCGCGCCGCCTCAAAACTTCCCATCAGGCTGCTCAGGTCACCGTTGGCGTGCTTTGGCGAGACGCGCCAGGCCAGTTGCGCCAAACGAAAAGCCACCGGAAGGTCGGCCACCGCTTCGGGCATGTCTTTGGACTGCGAGATGTAAGCACCCCAGGACGCCGCAGCCCAATAGGCCACGCCCACCTGAGACGGCTTGAGGGTGGGCCAACGGCTGGCATCAGGCTGGCTCAGTGCCTTGAGGAAACCCGGTTGTTGTTGCTCCAAGGCAGCCATGGCGTGGCGATGGGCGCGCTGGTAGAGGCGCCTAGCCCGCTCGTTCATCACTTGGGCTGCCTTGGCGTCTTTTGACTCCAGCCGCTCGGCCTCAAAAGCGACGAAGGCGAAGGCATATTGGGTGAAGCCGGCCGCTACGGCCTCGGCCAAGGCCAGGTTGTCAGGGGCCTCACGCAGCAGCCCTTCGGACAGCTTGAGGTAGAAACTGCTGGCCTCACGCGCCAGGCCCAGATCGTCCTCAACGGCCTGCCCTTGCTGGGCAAGTTCGTTAGCAACGCTTTGGATGATCAAGTGTCTGGGTGAGCAGCCGGCCAGAACCCAAACCAGCGCAAAAAAACCCAAAAAACGGCAGAAAGTCAAAATTCCAGTGCTCATCGTCACCCAGTCTCCAGCAGACGTTGTCAAAAAAGACTGCGCCGCGCGCAGAACCTCAGAATCCGGTCTTCTATTTAGACGAATTTACGTCCAGCCTGTGAAAATTCGATGACAAACAGCTGCCGTTCACGCTCAGCGCTTTACTATAAAATCCATAGCTAGAAATGCCCTGCCATCAAGGGCTGGAGCCCTTTTTTGCCATGACCCTACCGATCGCCCTTGAGAATCTGAATGTGCTGTCGCAGCACACCCTGCTGCCGCCAGCGCGCCTGCACCAGGACATCCCGGTCAGCCACCGGGCCAGTGACACCGTGCGCCACACGCGCGAGGCGCTGGGCCGCATCTTGCTGGGACAAGACCCGCGTTTGCTGGTGGTGGTCGGGCCCTGCTCGATCCATGACATCACATCGGCCATGGACTACGCCAAGCGGCTCAAGGCGCTGGCTGACGAGCTGTCCGATCAGCTGCTGCTGGTGATGCGGGTGTATTTTGAGAAGCCCCGCACCACGGTCGGCTGGAAGGGCTTGATCAACGACCCACGCATGGACGACTCGTTCCACATCGAGGAGGGGCTGCAGCTGGCGCGGCGGCTGTTGGTCGACCTGAACGACATGGGGTTGCCCTGCGGCACCGAGGCGCTGGACCCGATCACGCCCCAGTACCTGGGCGACCTGATCGCCTGGAGCGCGATTGGCGCGCGCACCACCGAAAGCCAGACGCACCGCGAGATGGCCAGCGGCCTGTCGTCGCCGGTCGGCTTCAAAAATGGCACCGACGGCGACCTGGACGTGGCGCTCAACGCCATGCTCTCAGCAGCGCAGCCGCATGCGTTTCTAGGCATCAACAGCGCCGGCCAGGTGGCGGTGACGCACACCCGCGGCAACCCGCTCGGCCACCTGATTTTGCGCGGCGGCGCGGTGCCCAATTACGACTCGGTGGCCGTGGCCCAGGCGGCAGCGGCGCTGCAGGCGGCCAAGTTGCCGGTCAACATCGTGATCGACTGCAGCCACGGCAATTCGCGCAAAAACCATGCGCTGCAGGCACTGGTGCTGCGCGATGTGGCGCACCAGGTGGCCGACGGCAACCGCGCCATCAAGGGCGTGATGCTGGAGTCTCACCTGTTTGAGGGCAACCAGAAACTGGGCCGCGCGCAAGACCTGCGCTACGGCGTGTCAATCACCGACGCCTGCATGGGCTGGGACAGCACCGCCGAGAGCCTGCGGGCGGCGGCGGCATTGTTGCGCCAGTCCTCGCGTTAAGGTCGCACCGGCGGGCGCGGCTTTAGGCCGCCAGCGCCGCCTCGATGTCCTTGGCCAGGCTGGCCGGGGTGTCGGTCGGGGCATAGCGCTTGAGCACCTGGCCGTCCTTGGCCACCAGGAACTTGGTGAAGTTCCACTTGATCGCCTTGGTGCCGAGCAGGCCGGGCGCCTCGGCGCACAGCCACTGGTAGAGCGGGTGGGCGGCCGC
>CAMCZF010000258.1 GCA_945885775.1 Rhodoferax sp. OV413
CCTTCACCGCCTGGTGCGAGGGTCGTACTGGCTACCCCATGGTGGACGCGTGCATGCGATCGCTGGTTGCGACGGGCTGGCTCAACTTCCGCATGCGGGCCATGCTCGTGAGCTTTGCCAGCTACCACCTGTGGCTGCACTGGCGGCAAACAGGCTTGTTTCTGGCGCGTCAGTTTCTGGACTACGAGCCCGGCATCCATTGGAGCCAGATGCAAATGCAAAGCGGCACCACCGGCATCAACACGCTGCGCATGTATTCGCCCACCAAACAGGCCCAAGACCAGGATCCTGAGGGCCTGTTTATTCGCCGCTGGGTGCCCGAGCTCTCTAAAGTACCTCTGCCGTACCTTGCGACACCGTGGAAGATGGACGAGTCTGTGCAGCGCGTAGCAGCTTGCGAGATCGGCGTGGACTACCCGCAGCCCATCGTCGATGACAAGGCAGCGATGAAGGCAGCCAAAGACCGCATGTATGGCCTGCGTCAAACACAACAATCGCGTGAAGAAGCCGGTGCCGTGCTCGCCCGCCATGGCTCCCGAAAAAGCGGCTTGCCACCCTCAGGCCAACGGCGTAAAGCAGCGCCCAAGCGCAAGGTGGAAGCACCACCCACCCCGTCTGGGCAAGGCGACCTGTTTGCCTGAACCGCAAAACCGAACCTATGAAAAGCGACTTCAAAGGCAATAAACAATCGCTGCCCAGCAAGCTCTGCGCAGTGTGCGGGCGCACCATGACGTGGCGCAAGGCATGGGCTAAGAATTGGGAATCGGTGTTGTACTGCTCCGATGCCTGCCGAGCGAAGAAAGACAAACGCAGCCAAGCGATTGAGGCCCCTTGACTGTGCGGGTTACTCAAAAAAAGATCAGGTGCGCCACAGCGCATGGCGGGTAGCGACCGCGCCCGGTAATATGTTGGACTGAATCTGCGACGGGTCCAGTCCAAACTGGCGCTGCACGATGGGGACCATGACCGATCGCAGGTCAATGGTGGGTTTCAGGTCGCGCCCCTCAAACAATTGCCCGCCGGCCAGTCCCGGCCAGTCGGTAAGAACCGTGCCGCCCGCGACGCGACCACCGGCAATGAAAGCAACGCCGCCCGTACCGTGGTCAGTGCCACCTGAGCCATTGAAACGCGCCGAACGGCCAAACTCGGTCATGACCAGCACGGTGGTGTTTGACCATTGGGCTCCCAAGCCGTCGCGTAACGCCGCCAGCGTGTCATCGAGCCCAACCAGCAAGCGCCCCAGCCTGGCGTGCTGGTTGACATGGGTGTCCCAGCCGCCGGCCTCCAGCCAGGCCACGCGTGGCCCTTTGGGGTCGGCCAGGAAGGCGCCGGCCTGTCGGGCTTGGCTGGCAAATGCGGGGCCGCCGTCCGCGCCCATGGCCATATCTTCCTGGACAGCGGCCTCGCCGAATGCGGCAGACAGTTGGGCGTCACCGCGGTACATCTGCGCCACCCGCGACATGAGATCCTGGTCCACCGGTCGTCGCCGGTCTGGCGTCCAGGTGCTCGCGCCGTCGGCGCCGCGCAGTGCCAGCGGCATCGCGGCGGTGATGGCTATCGCTCGCTTATCACTGGCCTGCAAAGCGCGGCCCAACCAGCCGGTACTTAGGACAAACGGCCGCTCGCCGCCACTTTCTAGCAATTGCTGAGCATCGAAATGCGAGCGCTCTCGGTACGGGCTGGCGGTGGCATGCACCACCAGGAGCTCCTTGCGGGTGTACCAGCGGTGCAGATTTGACAGTGCTGGGTGCATGGAGAAGGTGGCGTCTAATGGCAGCGCCGCAGCGGCAGCATCTTCGTCGGTCCGCAGCGCCGCCCAGGCCGGGTCGCCCTGAGCCGGAACCGCCGCCAGGCCGTCTAGCGCGCCGCGCAGCATCACCACAACAAGGCGTGGGCCCGCATCTTCACGGGTTGACGCAGGTGCGGCAAACACCATCCGGAGCGGGGGCAAGGCACCTGCCGCGCCCAGCAAGCGCAATCCAGCGCGACGGGTCAGCGTTGTCGGCATTCGCTTATCTCCTTTGAAACTCGGGACTCGCCAACGCCAATGCCAGTGCCTGTGCGCTGCTGTCTGCGTTGTCGATCTGTGTGCGCGAACTCTGACTCAGGTCTTCACCCCAGGCCAGACGCGCCAGGCCGCGGGCATCTGCAGCATGACGGTTGAGGTCGCCAAAGCGGTCCGCCCACTGGACTCGCTTCCGCAGGGCATCAGCAGACAACCAGTCCTCGGCGCGGTCGGGCCAGCCCTGAGGGGATGGCGCCTGCGCGACCGCCTGACCCATGCTTTTTAATTCAACAACCGCACGCTCGACCGAGCCCAACGGTATTTTGAGCATGCGGTGGGCCGACAGCACCAGTTCATCGGGCCGCTTGAACTTGGGCGGGTTCGATGGGCTCCAGGCCAGGTCATGGCCGAACAGCGCCGAGGCTAACGCCATCAGATCACCACTGCTGTCGCGAAATCGACGTGCTACCCATTCCACCAGCGCGGCGGGCGGATCATCGGTCACAAAATGTCGCGCCAGCTTGGTCGCCACAAAACTGGCGCACGCTGGGTGTCGGCTCAGGTCATCGAGCAGTTGGTCGAGTGCCTGTGGCCCTTCGGCGTACCGTTTGCCAAGAATGGTCTTGGGGCCCGGCTGGTGCAGTGCCGGAACGAACCCGGCCTTCCCGGCGGTTTGGGGGTTGACCGTCCAGCCGGTGAGCAGGTGTGCCGTCTGCGTCACATCCTGCTGCGTGTAACCACTGTTGACACCCAGGGTGTGCAGCTCAAGCAGCTCGCGCGCCAAGTTCTCATTCAGTCCTTTTTCGCGTAATTTTCCGGCGCGCGATTGCGGGCCGATCGACTGCGCATTGTCCAGATAAAGCAACATGGCGGGATGCACAACAGCGGCGCGCAAGAGCTCCTTGAAACTGCCAAAGGCATGGGGCCGGATCGCCTCGTATTCGTGCGGCCAAACCAGGGCGATCATGGTGCCCTTGGTCGACGCCACACAAAAATGGTTGGCCCAGAAGTTCACCCAACGCTCGGCGACGGGGGTGGGCGTCGCAATGGCGTGCTGCCAGCGCCGATGCAAGCCCCTCACATTGGTCTTGCGCAGCGTCAGTCGGGATGGCGTCATTGGCCCCAGGTCATCGTCTGGTTTGCCGCCAGGCTCAACCGGCTTGGCCGCCAGCGCGGTCTTGAGAACTTCGCGTGTCAACTGGAGTGCCGCCACGCTGTCAATCAGACCGCCAGTATCCATTGCCACCGGCTGCTTGAACTGCTCGAGCACCCAGCCGCGGGGGTCGGACTGTAAGGCGCTCAGGCTGGACTCTGAGTAACCGAAGCGGTGGGACGCGATGGCAGCAGCTTTCATACCGCTACAGCAAGCTAGCGCGGTCTATCGGTGTACCCACCACGAACACGCAGTCACCCTGTTCAGTAATGGGTATCGCCTTGGTCACCACCACAAAGCCGTCGGTAGGGGAGCGCAGCAGCTCGGCCGGGCGGTCGGGGCGGTCCATGAACCAGAGTCGGCCCACCGGCTGGCCAGCCACCACAGGGTCACCGGGCTCCAACATGGCCTCAAACATACCGTCTTCGGGCGACACCACAATGTTGCGCGCGTCGCGCCCGTCGATGATGACCGCCGGTGGCAGGCCCATGCCGGCACGGGTCTGGACCTGGCCTTTCTGCACACCCACGTGGCGAAGTACGTTGTTCAGGCCATCCCAGGCCAGCCGGTGGATGGGCGCCGGGGTACGGCCGCCACCACCCAGCTCGGTGGTGATCACCAGCTTGCCCTGGTTTTCGGCTTCCACCGGCAGCAGGCCGTTGCCGTTGATGTCAATGTAGAGGTAATGGTGGTCTGAGCACCAGGCCTCCATGGCTTCCAGCATGGCTTTGCGCTGGGCCGGGTTGTCAACCACGTGCATGTGCGAGCAGGGCAGGAAATAAGCGCTTCGGCCACCCGAGTGCATGTCAATCACCACATCGGCCATGGGAAACAGCGCGCGGGTCAGGTAGTCGGCCAGCTGCTCATGCGGTGGGCCGTCGGGGCGGCCTGGGAAGGAGCGGTTGAAGTTGGCGCCCGAGGGCCAATTGCGGGTGTTGCCCTTGGAAGCAGTCGGTGACAACACCGGGATGACGATCACCCGGCCCGTCACCTGGTCCGGCTGCAACTCTTGGAGCAGGCGCATGGCGGCGACCTGGCCTTCGTACTCGTCGCCATGGTTGCCGGCCAGCACCAGCACGGTGGGCCCGTCGCCCTGCGCAATGCAGCCGATGTGGATGAAGGTACTGGCCCAACCGGCGGTGTTGGTGATCTTGTTGATGCGCAGGTGGCCGATCTGCTTGCCGGGGGCGTGCAGATCGATGCTGCAGGAGACGGTAGAGGGGCTCATGGAGTTGACTCCCATTGGCGCATCGGACACTCGTGGGTCACATTCATGAGATTGTTTGACATTGGCTTATTCAAGAGATTTCTCCTTTTGCACAGACTGGTTGGCCATTGAGAACACCACTCATGCCGACGCGCCGTGGTCGGCCTTCGGAATCACCGGCAACATGATGTGGGACGGGTGCGCGGCGTCGGAATACACCCGCTGCTCGGCTGGGACCGTGTGGGTATGGCGCCCCATGGGTTCGCCGGTGTTGGGGTTGAGGTCAAGTC
>CAMCZF010000259.1 GCA_945885775.1 Rhodoferax sp. OV413
AGCGAGGTCAAGGGGGAGCCCGCAGGGCGGAGGACACGAGCAGCGGCACGCAGTCGGCCCCCGCAGCCAGCCAACCACGGCCTCCAAACCCCAGTCAAAGCAATAAATTCAAACCGGCCCCGCCAGCGCCACATGCCGCCCGAAATGCTCACGCAGGTAGTCTTCACCATGCTCCAGCACAAAGTAGCGAAAGGCCTCTGCCGCGGGCGACAGCAGCTTGGCCAGGGTGTGCACCACGTTCCAGGCGCGCACCACGGGTGCGCCCTCAATCGGCAGCAGCGCAATCAGCCGGTTGTCCAGTTCCAGCCCCAGCGTGTGCAGCGACAAAAAGCTCAGGCCCATGCCGGCAATAACCGCTTGTTTGATGGTCTCGTTGCTAGCCATCTCCATCGTCACCCGCGGCTCGACCCGGGCCTGCAGCAAAAACTTTTCCAAAGCAGCGCGCGTGCCGGAGCCTTCTTCGCGCAAGATGAAGCCTTGGCCCCGCAGCGCCTCGGGCGTCAACGGGCCGGCCTGGGTCAGCGGGTGGCCGATCGGCGCCACAAACACATGGGGGTGTGCGGCGAAGGGCTCGGCGCGGGTGGCCAGCTCTTTGGGCGGGCGGCCCATGATGGCAATGTCAACCTCGTTGGCGTGCAGCATCTGCACCAGTTGCTCACGGTTGCCCACCGCCAGCCGGATCTCGATGCCCTCGTGCTCGCGCCGGAACTGCGCCAGCAGGTGCGGTAAAAAATATTTGGCCGTGCTGACCATGCCAATAGTGAGGGTGCCCACCTCGAGCTTGAGCAACCGAGCGGCGGTGTCTTCGGCGTCTTTGAGCGTCGCCAGCATTTTGCGGGTGTAGACCAGCATGTACTCGCCCGCAGTGGTCAGCGTCACGCTGCGGCCGCTGCGGTCAAATAGCGGCATACCCACATGGCCTTCGAGCTCACGCACCTGCATGGTCACGGCGGGCGGGGTCAGGTGCAGCGCGCGTGCGGCCTTGGCAAAGCTGAGCTGCCGGGCTACTTCGCTGAAGACGCGCAGTTGGCGGAAGGTCGCGTTTTTCATTTTTGGTTGCTACTCTAGTCCAGACTAAATGGCTTGGTGTGGAACCTGACTGGCACGGTCAGTGTGGCTCCGCAAAGCGGGACGCCCGTCGCCATGACCGGGAATCCAGGGGTTCGCTATTGACCGCTGCGCCAAACACCGCGCCCAGCCAAGGGGCGCCAGAGTCGAAAATATAAAATTAATAGCAAACAAACCAACAGCGACAAGGCTTACAGCCATTATTTATCTATATTTTTGCCTGTCAGCCGCCGACCAGTTGTTCTTGCTGCATCTGCTCGGCGATGGTTTCCCGGCGGCGGATCAGGTGGGTTTGGTCGCCGTCCACCAGCACCTCAGGGGCTCTGCCGCGTGAGTTGTAGTTACTGGCCATGCTCATGCAGTAGGCGCCGGCCGAGAGCACCGCCAGCAGGTCACCCTGTCGCGGCGCCAGCATGCGATCGTGACCGAGCCAGTCACCGCTCTCACAAATCGGCCCCACCACTTCCCAGACCTGAGTGGCCTCAGAACGTGGCTGAAGCGGCACGATCTGGTGGTAGGCCTGGTACATGGCCGGGCGCGGCAGGTCGTTCATGGCGGCGTCCACGATGCAAAAGTTTTTTTGCTCGCCTGGCTTGAGGTACAGCACCTCGGTCAGGCAGACGCCGGCATTGCCGACCAGCGAGCGTCCAGGCTCGATCATCAGCTGGCGCTGGCCAAAGCCGCGCGCATCAAGTTTGGCCAGTAGCAGCGCCCAGAGTTGGCCGGCGTCGGGCGGGGTGTCGCCGTTGTAGTCAATGCCCAGGCCGCCGCCAAAGTCGATGTGGTGGATCGGGATGCCGGCGGCCTCGATCGCCTCGACCAGGTCCAGCATGCGGTCCATCGCGTCCAGGTAGGGCTCGGTCTGGGTGATCTGTGAGCCGATGTGGCAGTCAATGCCCACCACTCGGATGCCGCTCAGGCCGGCGGCGTGCAGGTAGGTCGGCAGCACCCGCTCATGTGCGATGCCAAATTTGTTGCCTTTGAGGCCGGTGGAAATGTAGGGGTGGGTTTTCGGGTCTACATTGGGGTTGACGCGGATGCTGACCGGGGCGCGCAGGCCCAGGGCAGTGGCGACTTCGCTCAACACATCCAGCTCAGCTTCGCTCTCGACATTGAAGCAGCCGATGCCGGCCTGCAGGGCACGGCGCATCTCGGCGCGGGTTTTGCCCACACCCGAGAAGATGATTTTGTCGGCTGCGCCACCGGCAGCCAGCACCCGGTCCATGTCGCCGCCCGAGACGATGTCAAAGCCGCAGCCGGCCCGGGCAAACAGCTCGATCACACCCAGCGCCGGGTTGGCCTTCATGGCGTAGCAGATCTGCACCTGGCGGCCGGCAAAGCCACGTTGGTACGCCGCCAGGGCGGCCAGCATGGCGGCTTTGGAATAGACAAACAGCGGTGTGCCGTGAGCCTGCGCCAGCTCGCTCAGGCGGGTCGACTCCAGGCAGAGTTCGCCGTCGCGATAGGCCAGATGCGGTCGGCCGGGCAGGGTATGAAGGGTCATGGTGCGGGGCTACTGGCGGGGCGGGCCGCCGGTTTGATGAGAGTTTGGGGCAAGGTGGCGCGCTGGGCAGCGGCCGGCTCGGTAGGCAGGTACAGCGAACCGGACTGACCGCAGCCGCCCAGTGTTACCGCACAGAGCGCAAGGACAAGGGGCGTGACTAGAATTCGTGGGTAAATCAACATGGCGGAATTGTAAATTTAGTTGAAAGTGTGCATAAATGACCGACCCCGAGTTCCTCGACCTGGCTGAAAACCTGCTCAAAGCGGTAGAGGCCAGTTGCGACCGCATCAACGATGACGGCACCGCCGACATCGACAACCAGCGCGTGGGCGGCATGGTGACGCTGGTGTTTGACAACCGCAGCCAGATCGTGATCAACCTGCAAAAACCGCTGCACGAGGTCTGGCTGGCGGCCCGTTCAGGCGGCTATCACTTTAAATTTGATAGCAAACAATGGTTGGATACCAAGGGCCAGGGCGAGTTTTTTGCCTGCCTCACGCGCTTCGCCAGCGAACAGGCTGGCAGCCCGCTGGTGTTTGGCGCCTGATCAGTTCCGGAACAGGTCGAGGATTTTTTTCTTCTCGTCGGCCACTGGCAGCGCCTGGGCCGGTGCGGCGTTCTGCGAGCCCTCGTCCTCCAGCCCCACGCTGTTGATGCCGGCGCCGCGCGCGAACTCGTCGTAGTACCACTCGCCACCTGCAAACACCACGCCTTCGGGCACGTTAGGTTCAGATACCGGCACATTCTTCAGGGCCTGCTCCATAAAGCGGATCCAGACCGGCAGGCTCAGACCGCCGCCGGTCTCGCGGTCACCCAGTTTGCGGGGCGTGTCGTAGCCGATCCAGGTGACGGCGGCGAGCGTGGGCTGGTAACCGGCGAACCAGGTGTCCATCGAATCATTGGTGGTGCCGGTCTTGCCATAGAGGTCGGGCCGTTTGAGCTGGGCCTGGGCCGAGGCGGCCGTGCCGGTGCGGGTGACTTCTTGCAGCAGGCTGCTCATGATGAAGGCGTTGCGCGCATCAATCGCCCGCACCGTGTCGTCCAGCGGCAGCGGTTTGGTCTCGACCAGTACCCGGCCTTTCTGGTCGGTGACTCGGCTGACCAGCCAGGGGTTGACCCGACGGCCGCCATTGGCAAACACTGCGTAGCCGGTGGCCATTTGCATCGGCGTGACCGAACCCGCACCCAGCGCCATGGTCAGGTAGGCCGGGTGCTTGTCTTCCTCAAAGCCAAAGCGGGTGACCCATTGCTGCGCATAACTGGTGCCGACGGCCTGCAAGATGCGGATGGAGATCATGTTTTTTGATTTAGCCAGGCCACGGCGCAGGCTCATCGGGCCTTCAAACTTGCCGTCGTAGTTCTTGGGCTCCCAGGGCTGGCTGCCGGTCACGCCCGAATCAAAAAACAGCGGTGCGTCATTGACCACGGTGGCCGGGGTAAACCCCTTCTCCAGTGCGGCCGAGTAAATGAAGGGCTTGAAGCTCGAACCAGGCTGCCGCCAGGCCTGCGTGACGTGGTTGAACTTGTTCTTGGCGAAGTCGAAGCCGCCCACCAGCGCCTTGATCGAACCGTCGCGCGGGTCCAGCGCCACAAAGGCGCCCTCAACCTCGGGCAGTTGCGTGATTTCCCAGCTGTCCTTGGGCGTTTTCACGACGCGGATCACGGCGCCTCGCCGGATCTTGATGTTGGGCGCCGCCTTGTCGGAAAGGCCGGACTGCACCGGCTTGAGGCCATCGCCCGTGACCTCTATGGTTTCGCCGTTCTGCCGCGTGGCCAGCACCCGGCGCGCGTCGGCAGACAGCACCACCGCAGACAGAACATCACCGTTGTCGGGGTGGTCTTCTAGGGCGTCGTCGATGGCGTCCTCAAGCTCCTGCCCAGAGGCTGGCAGGGTGACGAATTTTTCCGGGCCACGGTAGACCTGGCGTCGCTCGAAATCCATGATGCCGCGACGCAAGGCCTTGTAGGCGGCGTCCTGATCACCGGCTCGCAGGGTCGTATGGACATTGAGGCCACGGGTGTAGGTCTCGTCGCCGTACTGCGCGAACATGAGCTGACGCACTGTCTC
>CAMCZF010000260.1 GCA_945885775.1 Rhodoferax sp. OV413
GGCGCGCCGGCCATCCAGCCGGAACGAGGGGGTCAGGGCCACAGGGCCTGCGCCGGGACGGCTCATGCTGCGGGCTACGGGCGCGGCGGTGCACGCTCGCCCCGGTCAAAGGCCTCCCAGCCCTCGCCCTGGAACGGGTCCACGCCCAGGTGCTGCATCACGTGCGGAAAATCCACCGAGACCCAGTTGACGACAATCTTGCCGTCCTGCACCTTCCAGAAATCCATGTAGCGGATCTCGATCCGATTGCCCGTGGGCGCAATGCCCATGAAGGTGCCCGAGTGCGTGGCCTCTTGGCGCCCGAAGGCGGCCATCCACTCGCCCTGCACGATGCGGGCCTCGTCAATGCAGACCTTGTCCGAAAACGCGGCCTGGAAGGGCCGCTGCCAGTTGTCCTGAAACTCACGCACGCCCTGCTTGGTGCCGCAACCGGCGTTGCCCATCCAGCGGAAATCCTTGGCAAAAAAAGCCTCGATGCCGTCAATGGTGTGGTCGTTCAAGCCGTCGACCATGCCCTCCACCACGCGGCGGGTGGCCTCGGTTTGGGACAGGTCGTTGTCGCGGGTGAGCGCGGCCTGTTCGGGGCGGGCCCCTTTCATGCCGGTCCGTCCAGCGCCGGCACGGGCTGGTACCAGGGCACCTCGGCACGGTCGCCGTAGCGGCGCACCCGCAGGTTGGCCTGCTCGCCGTGGCCGGCAAAGTTTTCCATGTGACACAGGCGCGAGCAGACCGCGCCAATACTGGCACTGGCGGCGTCGGTCAACACCCGCTGGTAGGTGCAGGTCTTGAGGAACGTGCCGACCCACAGACCGCCGGTGTAGCGGGCGTTCTTGTTGGTGGGCAGGGTGTGGTTGGTGCCGATCACCTTGTCGCCGAAGCTGACGTTGGTGCGCGGCCCGAGGAACAGCGCGCCATAGTTGGTCATGCCTTTAAGAAAGTAGTCCGGGTCGCGCGTCATCACCTGCACATGCTCGGAGGCGAGCTCGTCGGCCTTGGCCAGCATTTCCTCGTCGCTGTCGCAGACGATCACCTCGCCGTAGATCTCCCAGGCCTTTCCGGCAATGGCCGCCGTCGGCAGGATCTTGAGCTGGCGTTCAACCTCGGCCATGGTGTCGCGCGCCAGTTTCTCAGAGGTGGTCAGCAGCACTGCCGGCGAGGTGGGGCCGTGCTCGGCCTGGCCCAGCAGGTCGACTGCGCACATTTCGCCATCGACCGATTCGTCGGCGATCACCAGGGTTTCGGTCGGCCCGGCGAACAGGTCGATGCCGACCCGGCCGTACAACTGGCGCTTGGCCTCGGCCACGAACATATTGCCCGGCCCGACCAGCATGTCCACTGCCGCCACCGACTCGGTGCCAATCGCCATGGCCGCCACCGCCTGCACGCCGCCCAGCACCAAAATCTGATCGGCGCCAGCAAAGTGCATGGCCGCCACGATGGCTGGGTGTGGCGCGCCCTGGTAGGGTGGCGCGGTCGACACCACGCGCGGCACGCCGGCCACCTTGGCGGTGAGCACGCTCATGTGGGCCGATGCAATCAAGGGGTACTTGCCGCCGGGCACATAGCAGCCGGCCGCGTTGACCGGGATGTGCCGGTGCCCGAGCACCACGCCGGGCAGGGTCTCGACCTCAACGTCGCGCATGCTGTCGCGCTGGATCTGGGCAAACTGGCGGATTTGCGTTTGGGCAAAACGGATGTCTTCGACTTCGCGGGCGGACAGCTTGCGCACCGCCGCCTCGATGTCGGCCTGCGACAGGGTGAAGCTGGCCGGGTCCCAACTGTCGAACTGGCGGCTGTAGGCCCGCACTGCCTCGTCGCCGCGTTGCTCAATGTCTTTCAGGATGCCAGCCACGGTGGCACGCACCTGGGCATCGTCGTCGGCCCGGCCCTGGGCATCCTTACCGCGTTTGAGATAACGAATCATGTGCCGTGCACCTTGTTTGATTTGACACAAAGAAATTTATGCATACGTATGCAATGTAACCCGAAATAAGGCGCTTGGGCATACGTAGTTTCCCCTAAGCCGGACCCGACTAGCCGCGCCGGGCGAACTGGCTGCGCACCCGTGCCAGCACGTCCACGTCGAGTTGCAGCAGCACGTTGAGCAGGTCGATCGGCACCCAGTTCTCGCGGATCAGCCCCTGCTCGGCGCTGTAAAAATCCATCACCCGCATGGTGATGGCGCGCCCGGTGGGCGGCAGGCCCAGCCAACCACCGCCCTGGTGCATCATGTGCCGGCTCGGCCAGCCGCCCGTAGCCGAGAAACGGCCGTCGCCGATTCGCACGTAGTGGCTGCCCCCGTGCTGACCCATGCCCACCGGCTGGGGCAGCTTGGGGTCGCGCGGGAAGGCGGTGCGAAATGGCAGCTGGTGCACATCGACAAACCCATCGAGCCCGCGCGAAGTGCCAATGCCGCTGGGGCCAAACCACATCATGTGCGGGTGCCAAAAATCACGCTGCGGCATCGCCAGCAGGCCGTCGCGCCCTAAACTGAGCGTGTCGTCATACGTGCCCAGCGAGCCCTGCATGGCCAGCGTCAACGCCAGGCTGGCAGCGGATTGCGCCGGGTCCTGGGCAGTCAGCACCAGGCCGTCACCCGCCAAGGGACCGGGCCACATGCCCTCAAAGCCCGGGCTGGGCGGCAGCGGCCAGAAGCCCATCTGGCGAATTGCGTCCAGCACATCGAGCAGCACCGTGCTCTGCACAATGCGACCGTCGACCATCTGGTGAAACTCGCCGTAACGCAAATACAACAGTTGCCCGGTGGCCGGCAGGCCCAGCCAGTCGCGCTGAAAACGTCCGCACAGGTGGCCCACGGCGCCCACATAATCGCGCCCCTGGTAGTGCCCGCCAAGCAGCAGGCTGTCGCGCCGCTCCAGATCGGGGAACGCTTGCAGCAGGGGCTGCCAGAACGTCTGCGCGATGGCTGGCACGCCCTGCACCTCATTCCAGGGGTGCGACCCGCGCCACTGGGCGTCGGGGTGGTAGGCCTGGGCCAGCTGACGTTCGACCGCATCAGGCTTGGCTTCGGCCAAGGCGTCCATCAGGCGGCGTACGGCCTGTTTATTGGCGAGATTCAAGGCGTCGGTGATCATGGCTTAGGGCTCCCGAATAAAGGTGTATCAGCCAGAGCCTAAGCCGCAGGCCGTCAGGCGCCACTATAGCAAGCCGCTTTGCATACGCATGCAGTTCGGATGATGCCCGTGTCAACGGGCGGCCCATGCCCTTGGCGTCGTCATGCCTGTGTCAACGGGCATCCATGGATCCCCGATCAGGTCGGGGATGACGGCTGGGGTGCGGGGATGACGGCTGGGGCGCCACAGCCCGCTGTCACACCGGCCAGACCACCCCGTTGTCATTTAGGATGGCGTCCAGCGGCAGGTCGTGGGCTTCAGGCTCGAAATCGGGCACATAAGCGTTGGCGAATCCAAGCCCAACGGTGAAGGGCCTAGGCGTCAGGGTGGCCAGCATGCGGTCGTAAAAGCCACCGCCGTAGCCCAGCCGGTAGCCGCCCGGCGCGTAGCCGACGCAGGCTACAAACAGCAGGGTGGGCACGATCACCTCGGTGTCCTTAGGCTTAGGGATGCCGTAGGCGTCTTCCTCCATCGGGCAGCCCGGGTACCAGGCGTGAAAACGCATGGTCTTGTGCACCTTGTCGACCACCGGCAGGCCGATCCGGCGCGGCTGCGGCTGCTCGATCAACTCGCCGTCTTCTTTCCAGCGGTGCAGCGCCGGCAGGGGGTCAAACTCGCCTTTGATGGGCCAGTAGGCGCCAATCACCGTGTCCGGACGGCCCACCAGCCAGATGCGCATGGCGCGTTGCAACAAATCAGATCGCTGTAGGCGGTCTGGCAGGCTCAAACGTTGTTCAATCAAAAGCTTGCGCAGGGCTTTTTTGTCCAAGGCCTTGTCTGTACCAGAGTTATCCATAATCCCACCATGCAGTTCATCACCATTTTGACATCGATCGCACTGCTGACCGGCTCGCTGGGCTCGTTGGCGAGCGCGGCACAGACACAAACCAAGACCCAGGTCAAGGCAAGCGCGGATGATGCCATCGTCGAGATGAGCCAGGCCTTCAAACAGGGGGACCGCAAGCGCTTGGCTGTGCTGCTGCCTCAGGCGCGCGGCCATGCCCTGGAGCCCTGGGCCGCGTATTGGGAACTGCGGGCCCGCCTGGATGTGGCCTCGGCCAGCGAGGTGCAGGCGTTTTTCAGCCGTTTTGCCGGCACCTACCAAGAAGACCGCCTGCGCAACGACTGGCTGCTGGTGCTGGGCCAGCGTCGTGACTGGGCCAACTTTGCCGCCGAGTTGCCGCATTACCGCATGAATGATGACCGTGAAGTGCGTTGCTATGCCCTGGGCCTGGACACCACCCGCCCGGCCGATGAGGTGGCGCAAGACGTCAAGCGACAGTGGTATGCCCAAAAAGAAGCCGATGAGGGTTGCACCCAGACCGCAGGCCAACTGCACACCGCCAAAAAGCTCACCGACAGCGACATCTGGCGCAAAGCCAGGCTGGCCATGGAGAACAACCGCCCCCGCGCGGCCAGGCAAGCGGCGGAGATCATCTCTGCGGAAGCCGGCAAGCCCCTGGATGAGATCAGCAGTGGCCCAACGCGTTTT
>CAMCZF010000261.1 GCA_945885775.1 Rhodoferax sp. OV413
CAGGTGCAGCGGCTGCGCCTGGCCTACGCCTCGTGCCAGAAGTGGGAGGATGGTTTTTTCAGTGCCTGGCGCCATTTGCGTGCGGATCAGCCGGACGGCGTGGTGTTTTTGGGTGACTACTTGTATGAGTATCCGGCACGGGGCAGCAATGTGCGGGTGCCCTCCGGTGGCTGGGTGGTCACCCTGGATGACTACCGCCAACGCTACGCCTTGTACAAGGGCGACCCGTATCTGCAGGCCATGCACGCCGCCTGCCCCTGGTGGATCACCTGGGATGACCACGAGGTGCAAAACGACTACGCCGGCATGCAAGCGGGCAACAGCGGTTTTTCCGACCCGGCCAGTCCTGCTGACTTTGCCAGCCGTCGGGCAGCGGCCTACCAGGCCTGGTACGAACACATGCCGGTTCGACCCTCGATCTTGACCCGGTCACTTGCCGGCTTGTCCAGCGGCGCCGAGATGCGCATCCATGGCCGCGTCCAGTTCGGCCAACTGGCCGACCTGTACCTGTTGGACGCCCGCCAGTACAAGGATCCGCAAGCCTGCACCAAGGGCGGCGCCATGGGCTCCGGCATCGTCAACCCGGCACAGTGCCCGGCCTGGCAAGACCCTGGCCGCAGCCTCTTGGGCCTGCGCCAGGAGCAGTGGCTGGCACAGGAACTGGCCCAGACCCGCAGCCGCCAAACGCGCTGGCAGATGCTGGGCCAGCAATCCCTGTTCGGCCCGCGCGACGCCAAGGCAGGATCGGGTCAGAGCTTCTGGAACGACGGTTGGGATGGCTACGCGCCGGCACGCCGCCGCCTCACTGACACGCTGCGTCAGCATGCGGTGGCCAACCCTGTGTTTCTGGGCGGCGACGTGCATGAAAACTGGGTGGGCCACGTCAAGGCCGACTACGCCGACCCGGCCAGTGCCAGCATTGGCGTGGAATTTTGTGGCACCAGCATCACCTCGCGCTCGGGCGGCAACACCCGCACCGCCGAGCGCCTGGCCGAAAACCCGCACTTTGTGTTTGCCGATGCGCAGCGCAAAGGGTATGGGCTGCTGGACTACACCCCGGCTGAACTGCGCACTACCCTGCGCGTGGTGGACGATGTGACCCGACCCGACGCCGGTATTGAGACCCTGGCCCGCTTTGTGGTGCAGGCCGGCCGGCCGGTGGTGACGATCGTCTGAACTGGGTCGGCTCAGCTGGGAAGAAACACTTCCAGCAGCCGGTCCAACCCGCCGGAGTTGATCGCCACCATGGCCTGCTGGCGCACTCGGGGTTTGGCGTGGTAGGCCACCGACAGGCCGGCCTCAGTCATCATGGGCAAATCATTGGCGCCGTCGCCTACGGCAATGGCCTGACCCGGCGCACACCCCAATGTCGCGCAGGTCTGCAGCAGCATGCGCCGCTTTTCTTCGCCATCGCAAATATCGCCCCAGGGCTGGTCCACCATGCGGCCGGTGAGGTGGCCGTCGGCCAGCTCCAGCACGTTGGAACGGGTGTAGTCAATGCCCAGCAGATCACGCACCCGGTCGGTAAAGTAGGTAAAACCGCCCGAGACCAGCAGCACCTTCAACCCGGCCTGCTTGCAGGCCGCCACCAGCTCGGCCGCACCGGGGTTCAGCCTCAGCCGCTCTGTAAAGACCTGCGCCATGCTGTCCACGCTGACGCCCTTGAGCAGCGCCACCCGTTGGCGCAGGCTGTCTTTGTAGTCGGCAATCTCACCGCGCATGGCAGCCTCGGTGATGGCCGCCACCTCGGCCTTGCGCCCCACCGCGTCGGCAATCTCGTCCACGCACTCGATGTTGATCAGCGTCGAATCCATATCAAACGCGATCAGCTTGAAATCTGTCAGTTGCAGCGGTGGCGTGACACCCTGCAAAACGAGGCCGGGCGAGGCAAGGGCAGGGTGGGGCATGGTTTGCTATTGAATTAGTAGCTATAAACCCTTATTCTATAAGGGCTGGGGGCACTTTTTGACATTAAGGAGCTTAGGGTCAAAAGTCACTCTATTTGCTGCGTTGAGGGAATAGTGCCCGATCGCAGATACCCACCATAGAATGACGGCAGATGGGCATAAGCTCTACCGGAGCGTCGATGAGCAGACATAAATTGGACGGCAGCAGCTGCAGCCTCATACCCATTGGTACCAAACCCAATTTCTCCCCAGTAAGTCTCACGACGGAGGTGTACGCATGAGCGGCCTGCCAGACCTCGTGATCAATCTACTGGACTATGTCGTAGAGCAGTCGAAAGAGACTGACCCCAACGGGTTCAAGCTCACTGGTTACAAAGAATTCCTGCGGTACAAGCCCAGTCTGGCGGGTTTGCCCGGTGTCGACTTCGACAAAAGCATTGAGGGTGACCACATTTGGATGCGCGTTGACCGGCTGACAGCTAGGCCCCCACCGGCCGTGCAGTCGAGAGAAGTCCAAAAATTCATCATCGTCTCCGACCGCCCGGATGGGCCAGAGCCAACAATTAATGAGCCGGCCCTTGGTTTGAGCATCGCTGCTGCCGTCGAAGCGGTAACCAAGATTGACGCTGACCGGCAGTCTCTTGCACTTAGAAAAAACATCACTGCGGGACTGGCGGCATACAAACCGCTCTGGGAAGCCTGGGCAGTGGGTGAAAAACCCCGGCGTGCGGCCATCGGCCTTT
Source organism: Rhodoferax sp. OV413 (assembly GCA_945885775.1). Classification (GTDB taxonomy): domain Bacteria; phylum Pseudomonadota; class Gammaproteobacteria; order Burkholderiales; family Burkholderiaceae_C; genus Rhodoferax. The sequence continues at coordinate 2,651 of CAMCZF010000261.1, forward strand.
ACGGCGAATTGTTTGCGTTGAAGCACCAATTGGAGTCCGAGGAAACGGCCAAGCCGCACGAGCTGGTCTGGGGTGTAGGCATCACGTCCTGGCGACTTCCGTTTGGAGGGCGTTCGGGGCCGCGTGCGGTTGAGTTCCAGTACCCTCTGATAACTCAGGCCATGGAGATTTCAGTCGAAGATGTGTCGATGGCAATCCTGTTGCGACCGCGGTCCGTTGACCCGCGGTTTGAGTTTGACGCAATTGCCGCTTGCCAAGTACTCAGCGCCCCAGAAGTTGAAAAAGCCTGCAAGGATGCACTTGCAAAAACCCCTGAGCGGCCGGTGTCTCCATTTGACGCAGGTAGCTACGAGCACCTGCTGAGGCTGGCGGCCGGAAACCTGCATGAGCGAGGGCAGTACCTGTCGAACCAGGACAAGCCCTTGCCAGCGACGGACGAGCCCGTTGTCACGGATGCCTGGGTGATTTTGGCGCGACCCCGTTCGAACAACTATCTCGTTGAAGATATTGAGCGATTGAAGGCTCGCATCTGTAGTGGCGCCGTTATTCCGCCTGGTTGTCTTGAATTGGTGACACCACCATTGGACGCAGCTGTTCACTTCGAACCCATCTCGTTCAGGGGCCTCTCCGGTGCTGGCGGTTCGGCTTCGGCGGGTGGCAAGAAGCCCGAAGAGCTCTACTTTCCGCTGCCCTACAACCATGAGCAGGTCACCATCGTAGAGCAGCTGGAGCGATCCAACGGGATCACAGTGCAGGGGCCACCGGGTACCGGGAAGACGCACACGATTGCCAACATCGTGTGTCACTACCTCGCAACCGGTAGAAAAGTGCTGGTGACATCCAAAGGCGAACAAGCTCTGGAAGTGTTGCAGTCGAAGATCCCGGAGGGTGTCCGACCACTGACAGTCGCGCTGATATCGGGGGACCGAGAGGGAATGAGACAGTTCCAGGCGTCTATCGAAACCATCATCCATACCGTTTCGCAATTGAACCCGGAAGTTGCGCGGACAGAGATTCTTCGGCTTTTGAGCGCCATTGACCGCGCGCACTCAGAGTTGGCAACTATCGACGCCCGTGTCGATGACATTGCCCGCTCACAACTGTCTGACTTGGAAGTCGACGGGGTCGCCATGCGGGCCCAAAAGATGGCTGAGTTGGTAGTTAACGGAAGCGCACGTCACTCTTGGTTTGATGATGTGCTTTCCTTGGGACCGGAACATGCGCCGCCAGTGACCGCCTCTGAGGTGGCACACGCCCGGGAGGCGCGGCGGCGGCTGGGTGCGGATTTGTCATACGTCGAGGCTCGGATTCCATCGAGCAGCGCACTTCTGCCGGCGGCAGACATTGAAAGACTGCACAACGTCTTGGTGAGCATTCGAGAAATCGAAGAAGCTGAGGCCAAAGGCGGGCTACTGTCATTGCGTGCAACCACTCCGGAAGTATTGGATGATGCGCGCGAGTTGTTGACGGCGGTGGAGGCCGCTGTGGCACTGGCCCAAGAGCTTGAACACAATGGCGGGGTTTGGACCTTCGAGTTGCGCAAGAAATGTCGACAAAGTGGTTTTGCCAGTGAGCGCAAGGCGTTAGAGGCGCTTTTTGATGAGATTGAGGCTCTGATTCAGGCGAGGGCGTCATTTTTGATCAGACCTGTAGAAGTCGCTGAATCTGCAATTGGGCTTACCAAATTCCGCGAGGCATTGGCCCGTGGCAGCACGACTGGAAAGCCCCTTGGCATGTTCGCTTTTGGTGCCAGCGACCTTAAACCGAGATTGTCCATTAGCCCCAAGGCTGCTATCGTGAGCCCGTCTGGAGCGGCCCCGTGCGCGACCGGATTCCTAATGGATACCATTAGGAATCCCCAATGAAATCAACGATATCTGTACTGCTTGGAGCGCCAATGCCCCCAGAAACACCGTTCGATCTGAAGTTCACCTCCCGCGAAGTCACCGCTTGGGGCGGCTTGGCTCTGCTCAAA
>CAMCZF010000262.1 GCA_945885775.1 Rhodoferax sp. OV413
GTAGGTCAGGCACGCATCCTCGGTGCCAAACCAGTCGAGAAATTCATTCCAAGTCTGGGGGTAGTCCTTGCCCGGGATTGGCGCTACTATATGGGTTTTTATCCAGTTATTTTGCATCAACTGGAGCTAAGTGGATACCCCTTATATAACCACAGTAATATCACTCTTATGCCCTCCACCCCCGGCTATGCCGAGTTGCATTGCCTGTCCAATTTCAGCTTCCAGCGCGGTGCCTCGCACCCCGAGGAACTGGTGGCGCGTGCGGCCCAGTTGGGCTACCAGGCACTGGCCATCACCGACGCGTGTTCTGTGGCCGGGTTGGTACGGGCCCATACCGAGGCCAAAAAACTCGGGCTGCAGCTGCTGCCCGGCGCCGAATTTGCCCTGCCCGACGGCAGCACCCTGGTGGCCCTGCCGCACAACCTGGACGGCTGGGGCAACCTGTGCGAGGCCATTTCCCGGGCCCGCCGCGCCGCGCCCAAGGGCCAGTACCAGTTCAGCTGGGACGATCTGGCCGCTAGCCCGCTGCCCGCCTGCGAGTTACTGCTGCTGCCGCCTTTTGCTATGCAATTTGAAGCACTCTATGCCCTCTGCATAAGGGCTGGCGCCCTATTTGGCTCAAGACTTTGGTTGGGCCTGACACTGCGCCAGCGCGCTGCTGATGCACTTTGGCAGCAGGCGCTGCAGCGTGTGGCCGCCCTGTGCCGGCTGCCGCTGGTGGCCGCAGGCGGGGTACAAATTCATGTGCGTTCGCGCAAGCCGCTGCACGATGTGCTCACCGCCATCGGCCTGGGCCGGCCGGTGGCCGAGTGTGGCTTTGACCTGCAGCCCAATGCCGAGGCGCACTTGCGCACGCGCCAGCGGCTGGCGCGGTTGTATCCGGCAGATCTCTTGGCCAACACCCTGCTGGTGGCCGCACGCTGCCGCTTCAGCCTGGACGAGCTGCGCTACCAGTACCCGCAAGAGAGCGTGCTGCCGGGGCTGAGCCCCAGCCAGACCCTGCACCAGTACACCCACGAGGGCGCAGCCCGGCGTTACCCGCAGGGGCTGCCGCCGGGCGTGGCGCAGCAGGTGGCACACGAGCTGGCGCTGATTGCCGAGCTGCGCTACGAGATGTATTTCTTGACGGTGCACGACATCGTGCGCTTTGCCCGGGGCCAGGGCATCCTGTGCCAGGGCCGGGGCTCGGCCGCCAATTCGGCGGTGTGCTACTGCCTGGGCGTGACCGAGGTCGACCCGGCGCACTCCAGCCTTCTGTTCGAGCGCTTCATCAGCCGCGCCCGCAACGAGCCGCCCGACATCGACGTCGACTTTGAGCACGAGCGGCGCGAGGAGGTGATCCAGTACATCTACGCCCGCTACGGCCGCGAGCGCGCCGCCCTCACCGCCACCGTGGTCAGCTACCGGCCGCGCAGCGCCTTGCGTGATGTTGGCCGCGCGCTGGGCGTGGACGAGGCGCTGATCGACCGCCTGGCCAAATCGCACCATTGGTTCGACGGCCGCAGCATCAAGGACGAAGAATTTGCCCAGGCCGGGCTGGATGCGCAGGACCGGCAACTGGCCCTGTGGCGCAGCTTGGTCGCCCAGTTGCTGGGGTTTCCGCGCCACCTGAGCCAGCATGTGGGTGGTTTTGTGCTGACCCAGGGCAAGCTCACCCGGCTAGTGCCAGTGGAAAACGCCGCCATGCCCGATCGCAGCATCATCCAGTGGGACAAGGACGACCTCGACGCCATGGGCCTGCTCAAGGTTGACGTGCTGGCGCTGGGCATGCTCAGTGCCATCCGCCGCTGCCTGGCGCTGGTCGGGCAGCGGCGCGGCCGGCCTTTGCGCCTGCAGGACATCCCGGCCGATGACGCCGCTACCTACGACATGGTCTGCGCCGCCGACACCGTGGGCGTGTTCCAGATCGAGAGCCGGGCCCAGATGAGCATGCTGCCCCGGCTGCGCCCGCGCTGTTTTTATGACCTGGTGATCGAGGTCGCCATCGTGCGCCCCGGGCCGATCCAGGGCGGCATGGTCCACCCCTACCTGCGCCGGCGCCAGGGTCTGGAGCCGGTGGACTTTCCCCCTGCCTTGGCGCCGGCGCTGGCGCGCACCCTTGGCGTGCCGATCTTCCAGGAGCAGGTGATGCAGATCGCCATGCTGGCGGCCGACTTCAGCCCCGACGAGGCCGACGCCCTGCGCCGCTCCATGGCCGCATGGAAGCGCCGGGGCGGCGTGCACAAGTTTCACGACCTGCTGGTGCAACGCATGCAGGACAAGGGCTACTCGGCCGAGTACGCCGAAGGCATCTTCGGCCAGATCGTCGGCTTTGGTGAATACGGCTTCCCCGAGAGCCACGCCGCCAGCTTTGCGCAGCTGGTTTACGTCAGCGCCTGGCTCAAGCGCCACGAACCCGCCTGCTTCCTGGCCGCCCTCATCAATTCGCAGCCCATGGGCTTCTACGCCCCCTCGCAACTGGTGCAAGACGCCCAGCGCCACGGCATCACCGTGCTGCCCGCCGATGTCAGCCACAGCGACTGGGACTGCACCATCAAACAATTGGAATCTGACCCCAATTGTTCTGATTCCAATTGTTTGGTGCGGCTGGGCCTGTGTTTAGTGGCGGGGCTGGCGCGGGCGGTGGGCGAGCGTGTGGTGACGGCGCGACAGGCAGCGGGGTTTGCCAGCGTGGAAGACCTGACGCTGCGCGCCGGGCTGGACCGGGGCGACTTGCGGGCGCTGGCGGCGGCTGACGCGCTGGCCAGTCTCGCCGGCCACCGGCGCCAGCAGGTGTGGGACGCCAGCGCGTTGCAGCCGGCGCCGCCCCTGCTGCAGGGCGTGCCGGTGCAGGAGCCCCGGCTGCTGCTGCCGGCCGCTGCTGAAGGCCAGGAGGTGCTGCTTGATTACGCCAGCACCGGGCTTACTTTGCGCTCGCACCCCTTGTCGCTGCTACGTTCTTCGCTATCAAAAATGAAGTTGATGACCGCTGCCGAACTGCACGGTCAGCCCGATGGCCGGCTGGTGCGCGCCTGCGGCTTGGTGACCATGCGCCAGCAGCCCGGCACCGCCAAAGGCGTGATGTTCGTCACCTTGGAGGACGAAACCGGCTGCGTCAATGTGATCGTCTGGAAAAGCCTGCGCGAGCGCCAACGCACAGCCGCCGTGCAGTCGCGCCTGCTGGCGGTGCACGGCGTCTGGCAGCGCGATACCGAGAGCGGTGGCGAAGTGCGCCACCTGATCGCCGGCCACCTGCGCGACCTGACGCCACTTCTGGGCGGGCTCAACAGCCCGAGCCGGGAGTTTCATTGAGCGGCGGCGACCTGCCGTTCCCGCGCGTCATTCCCGTGAAAACGGGAATCCAGGGCTGCATGGATCCCCGTTCGTGGCCGGGGATGACACCCCTTCTCGTCATTCCCGTGAAAACGGGAATCCAGGCAGTCATGGATCCCCGGTCGATCTGAGCTTTGAAGCGGGTTTACACTGACCTGGCGCACCCACCAGATGGGCGTGAGTACAAACAGACCCAAGTTACCTGGCTTGGATGACTGATGAGCCTAGGATTCGGGCGCATTGGGGTTTGATCAAGCAGCAATAAATTGCCTACCTAACCATAGAAATCCCCCTATGAGTCTTGCTCGTTATCTTTTTACACTGGCCTGCGCCGTATCGCTGACCGCTCAAGCTCAGGGGGTCGATGGCGTCTGGCGCGGCACCCTGGCCTGCGCCGAAGGGGTTGGCGCAGCCAGCGCGCTTCAGGCCTCAAGTTCCACGGTGGCCCTCACGGTCACGGGTGGTAAGGGTGTCTCGATAACCGATAACGCCGAACTGACCGAACAGCTTGCGCTGACCATCGAAAGCCGCGGTGCAGTACGGGTTGAAGTTTCCGGTGTTCTCAAGAACGCGCCTGAGCGTAGCTGGTTGATCCAGGCGGAGGGTCCGGTTGTCAATGGCCGACTACGCGTGGAGGCCCCTATGTTCCGGGCCGATGGCAAGACCCTCGTGCGCAGGGCTTGCTTGTTCGATCTCCAACTCTCGCCTGTGCAAGGGCGCCAATCAGCGGCCGGCAATGTTGCGCGCGCAGCGCCAGCGTCTGCCTCGCCAGCCCTGTCCGTAGCGGGCATTGGCCCTGATGAAGACCCGATTCGAATCCAGTTGCAGGGAACCCAGGACCCGACACGCCTCAAGGACTTGATCGGTTTCTTGGCGAATATCAAGGCGAGCCGGCGTGGCTCTGACAGCCGCAATATAAGCAAAGAACAGTGGGGCAAAATGGCCTATGAAGAGGCGAGGGCGTCGCTTGCGGTCCTCAACTCCTTGGGGGCACTCGGTCTTAACGTCTACCTTGACAAGCGACACCCTGCCTTCAAGCGCGACCTTTCGGGCGCCGCCATGCTAGGGGATGGCAATTTGCCGGTTCGGGTGCTTCTGCTGGATTCGAGCACAAGGGTATCCGGACGCACATTGGTGGGGTCCAGCGCCATGACCTTGCTGCTTGGTACCGAGCCGGCCAAGCTGCAGCAAGGTGGCCGCGAGGTCATCACGCAGGGCGGCATGTCGACCCGAGACAACCCGGTGCCAGAGCAGGATCGGCGGTTCTATCGGGCCCAAGTCACGCAAAAGTTACGGGCAATCCTCGCC
>CAMCZF010000263.1 GCA_945885775.1 Rhodoferax sp. OV413
TCGTCACGGCGCCGGTCACGTATGAGAACGTCGCGCGCAAAAAGAGAACCAAAACTTGAACATTCCAACCTCATCTATAGAATGTCAAAATACTGGTTATTCATCCAGCTTCGCGCGTCACTGGAGCTAAGTGGATACCCCATATAAAAAAACATATGCACCGTGTTGGTGCAATGGCGGCCTGCACCAGTTGTCGCCATGGCACTGTTTTGGAGAGGAACACCCATGAGTCTTGCTTTGGTGCAAAGTCGGGCCCTGCTGGGTCTAGAGGCCGCCGCCGTGACGGTCGAAGTTCATTTGGCCAATGGGCTGCCCAGCTTTACGCTGGTCGGCTTGGCCGATGTCGAGGTGAAAGAGGCGCGCGAGCGGGTGCGCTGCGCCATTCAGAACTCTGGGCTTGAGTTCCCCAACAACAAGCGCATCACAGTGAACCTGGCCCCGGCTGACCTGCCCAAAGATTCTGGCCGCTTTGACCTGCCGATGGCCCTGGGCATTTTGGCGGCCAGCGGCCAACTGGACCCAAGCCGCCTGGCTGGCCATGAATTTGCGGGGGAGTTGTCGCTATCGGGTGATTTGCGACCAGTCCGTGGCGCGCTGGCCATGAGCTTGGCACTGCATGCTGGGCAAGTGGTGACCCGGCTGGTATTGCCGCCGGGCAGTGCCGAAGAGGCCGCGCTGGTGCCCCAGGCGCAGGTTTACAGCGCCCGACACCTGTTGGATGTGGTACGTCAGTTTTTGCCGCAGTCCCCCGATGAGCCGCCGCCCGAGCCAAGCGCCGGTTGGAGTCGCGTTACGGCGGCGTTCCCTAACTTGGATGTGATGTACCCGGACCTGGCCGACGTGAAAGGACAGACCGGCGCCAAGCGGGTGCTGGAGATTGCAGCTGCGGGCGGGCACAGCGTGCTGATGATGGGGCCGCCAGGCTCGGGCAAGTCGATGCTGGCTCACCGCTTTGCTGGCTTGCTACCGGTCATGACCACCGACGAGGCTTTGCAAAGTGCGGCGGTGGCCAGCCTGGCCGGCCGATTTTCTCTGGCCCGCTGGGGCCAGCGGCCCACGGGCAGCCCGCACCATACCGCCAGCGCCGTGGCCCTGGTCGGCGGTGGGTCGCCGCCACGCCCGGGGGAGATCTCGCTGGCTCACCATGGGGTGCTGTTCCTCGACGAGTTGCCCGAATTTCAGCGGGCCGCCCTGGAAGCCCTGCGTGAGCCGCTGGAGACCGGCAGTATTACCATTTCGCGCGCCGCCCGGCGTGCTGAGTTTCCGGCCCGCTTTCAGCTCATTGGTGCCATGAACCCCTGCCCCTGTGGGTACCTGGGTGCCACCCAAAAGGCCTGCCGGTGCACACCCGATCAGGTCAACCGCTACCAGAGCAAACTCAGCGGTCCGCTGCTCGACCGCATCGACTTGCATGTCGAGGTGCCAGCATTGGCGCCGGCTGAATTGGTGCAAGGGGTTGCCGGTGAGTCGACCCAGGCCATCCGGGCGCGCTGCACGGCGGCGCGTGCCGTGGCAATGGCACGGCAGGGCAAAAGTAACCAGGCCCTGCAGGGCCAAGAGATTGACCTGCATGTGCAATTGGACGATGCCGCCGTGAAATTCATCAATATTGCTGCGGCGCGTCTGGGCTGGTCAGCCCGCAGCACGCACCGGGCACTCAAAGTCGCGCGCACCATTGCCGATCTGGCCGGCGCACCCAGTGTCCAGGTCAGCCATCTGGCTGAGGCCATGCAGTACCGCCGTGCCCTGCGGGCCACGCCAACCGCGTGAGCCTGACCAAGTCCGTGTGACCAGGCTGGCCGGTCAGCGGGTGACGGCCACCACAAGCGAAGCGGCATCAATCAGCGCCATGGCCGTCTGACCCACCTTGAGAGCGGGCCCGGCGCTGGTGAAGCCTACCAGCTGCAACCCAGAGTCTAGGGTCAGGACCACCTGGCCGCCTTTGACCGATCGCGACGTGCGGTTCACCTTGCCCGGCAAGGCGTTGCGGCCATCGGCCAGGTCAGCATGGGCTGCCACTGACACAGCGGTGGCCTTGCAGAGGGCCAACACGGGCATTCCGGCCGCAAGTCCCAGCAGTTCGGCGCTCTCTCGGGTGATGCGGGACGACAGCAGGGTGCCGCCAGCCAGGCGCAGCGTGACCCGAACGGCGCCTGCATCCGGTTTGAGCGCCTGCACCGTGCAGGGCAGCTGGTTGCGCATGCTGGTTCGCAGTGCCAATGCCGACAAATCGGGCTGCCTGCCGGCCAGGCCCGGGCTAGCGTCGATCTGTGCCAGCACCGCGGTTCTGGCCTGGTTGAGGCGATCGGCCGCCTCCAGCAAGCGCAGGCCGGCCTCGGTCAGCCGGGCGCCGCCACCGCCAGCACCGCCCACCAGCTTTTCAAGCAGGGGCAGCCCGGCCAGATTGCTGAGCGTGTCAAGCGCCTGCCAGGCCGCCCGGTAGCTCACGCCGGCACCCCGCGCTGCCTCTGAAATGGAGCCCACCTGCCCGATGCGCCGCAGGATGTCGATGCGTTTGTCGCTGGACGGGTGGCCGAGGGCGTCGGCCAGCAGCAGTTGGGGCGTTGTCATTGCGGTCATTGCGTGTCGTGCCTTGTGCAAAGTGGTCAAACGGCTGGCTATACTGCGCTATTCAAAAAATGGATAACGACCCAATTTTGCACAATGACTAGATTAACTGATCTCACAGGCATAGTCCGTTGGGTTGGCTTGGTGCTGGGCGTGGCATCGGCAGTCGCGGCCTCTGCGGCAGAGGTGAGCGTGGCCGTCGCCTCAAATTTTTCGGCCCCGATGCAGGCCATCGTGCAGGCGTTTGAACAAGATACCGGGCACAAGGCTGTCATGGCTTTTGGGTCCACCGGCAGCTTTCACGCGCAGGTGTTGAACGGAGCGCCCTTTCAGGTCTTGCTGGCTGCCGACGCCACCACCCCGGCGCAATTGGAAAAAGCTGCGCTGGCGGTACAGGGCTCGCGGTTTATCTATGCCACCGGGCGCTTGGTGCTGTGGAGCAAGCAGGCGGCCATGGTGGACGATCAGGGTGCCGTGCTGAGAACTGGGAGTTTTCGCAAGCTGGCGGTCGCCAACCCCAAGCTTGCGCCCTTTGGTGCGGCGGCGCTTGAGACCTTGACCAGCCTGGGCCTGCTGGCGCAGGTGCGAGACCGGTTGGTGGAAGGCCAGAACATCGCGCAGGCCCATCAATTCGTGGCCAGCGGCAATGCAGAGCTGGGTTTCGTCGCCTTGTCGCAGGTCTACGCCAAGGGCCGAATCACTGAGGGCTCGGGCTGGGTCGTGCCCGCCCAATTGCACCGACCGATCACGCAAGAGGCGATCCTGCTCAATCCTGGGCGTGACAAGCCGGCTGCTGCGGCGCTGCTGGCCTACCTCCAAGGCGCCAAGGCGCGCGGCATCATGCGGGCTTATGGCTATGAGCACTGAGCTCGACCTGGCGACCTGGCAGGCGATCCAGCTCACACTGCAACTCGCCAGCCTCACCACGCTGGTCTTGCTGGTTCTGGCTACTCCTGTTGCCTGGTGGCTGGCGCGCACCAATTCGCTTTGGCGGGCGCCGGTCGGGGCGATCGTCGCTTTGCCGCTGGTCCTGCCGCCCACGGTACTGGGCTTTTACCTGCTGGTAGCGCTGGGGCCCAATGGCCCCTTGGGCCAGTTCACCCTGTTCATGGGCTGGGGCACATTGCCGTTCACCTTTGGCGGTTTGTTGCTGGGCTCGGTGATTTACTCCTTGCCCTTTGCGGTGCAACCGATCCAGCATGCGTTTGAGGCTGTCGGACGGCGCCCGATGGAGGTCGCTGCCACCTTGCGGGCTGGGCCCATCGATGCCTTTTTCTCGGTGGCACTGCCCCTGGCCCGGCCAGGATTTTTGACTGCCGCGATCCTGAGTTTTGCCCACACCATTGGCGAGTTTGGCGTGGTGCTGATGATTGGCGGCAATATTCCCCAGCAGACCCGGGTGGTCTCGACCCAGATCTATGGCCATGTGGAGGCGCTTGAGTACGCCCAGGCCCATTGGCTGTCGGCTGGCATGGTGGCGTTTTCTTTTGTGGTGCTGCTCAGCTTGTCGCTGTTGAGCCGACGAGGCAGCCGGGTCTTGCCGTGAGCCGGCCTGACAGCCATATCCGGCTTTGCCTGCGGCGCGCGGATTTTTCGCTCGAGGTCGACCTGCGCCTGCCCGGGACCGGCATCACGGTGGTGTTTGGCCCCTCGGGCTGCGGCAAGACCAGCCTGCTGCGCTGCGTGGCGGGTCTGGAGCCTCTGCCCGACGCGAGGGTCTCGATCGCGGGCGAAACCTGGCAAGACGCCGCGACCGGTATCTGCCTGCCGACCTGGCGGCGGCCGCTGGGCTATGTGTTTCAGGAGGCCAGTCTGTTTGAGCATCTGGACGTGCGGGGCAATTTGCAGTTTGGGCTCAAGCGCTCGGGCCCGGCCCGCGACGCCGCAGGCCTGGACGCGGCGATTGAGCTTCTCGGCATTGCGGCGCTGCTGCGGCGACGCCCAGACCAGTTGTCTGGTGGCGAACGGCAACGGGTGGCCATTGCCCGGGCGTTGGCAACACAGCCCAAGCTGCTGTTGCTGGA
>CAMCZF010000264.1 GCA_945885775.1 Rhodoferax sp. OV413
CTTGCTCCATCTGCTCAAGGAAGACTTGTTTGCGGGTCTTCTTGAGTTGCAGATTGAGGTTCAAAGAGGCTTGTTTCATGCTACGTATTTTATAGCAAACTGAGGCTTTTTTCAACACATTTCATGGGGAGTTATGCAGAGTTTCCTTAGCGATCTTGGTGTCATTGGCGAGTTTGGAACGTGATTTCAAAAAAGAATTCGATCTGGACCGTCTGTTGAAAGCCCACGCGGCTTCTACCGGTGTTTCAGCGCTTTTGGGTGGTTTCGTGGGCATTGTCTCGATCGGGCGCACATCGTTGAACCGGGCTGTGGGTGGCGGAGCGATGTCTGGCGTGATTGCGTCTGCCATCTGCCTGGCGATGCTGGTGGGCGCAAGCGGGCTGATTGCCTATGTGCCAAAGGCCGCGTTGGGGGCACTGGTCATGTTCTTGGGCCTGAACATGCTTAAGAATTGGCTGTGGGACCAAATCACTGCGGTCAATTTGCACGAATTGGCGCAAATTGTCTTGATCGTCGTCCTGGTCGCTAACTATGGCTACGTGGTCGGTTTTGCCGCGGGGACCGTCATCTCTTGCATTGTCTTTGCTGTGGCCTATAGTCATATCCCTCTGGCCAACCTGACGACCAACCTGTCTGCGCTGCCGAGTTCAGTGGTCCGCCCTAGGCAAGCCGTGGAGATGCTGTCAACGCGCGCCAGCGGAACTGTGGTCTATCGGTTTGACGGCTATATGTTCTTTGGTTCAGCCAAAAAAATTGATGCCGTTTTTCAGACGATGGACATGGCAAAAGTGGAGGCGATCGTCATGGATTTCACCCTGGTCAATGGCATTGACAGGTCGGCGATCTCGGCGTTTCAGCGTATTTTGAGGCGTTATGCGGACCTGCCCCTGCACTTCTATTTTGTTCACCCCGAATCGGGCTGGGATTTGCAGCGGTCGCTACTTGAGGATGGCTCACTGCACGGCCAGGTGAGCTTCTTCCAGGTGCTAGACCTGGCGCTTGAGGCAGCAGAGGAACGTATCCTGAACAGCACGACGGTTGCGGGCTATGCGCCTAGCTGCTTTGATTTTCTGGACAATGTGGCTGACAGAGAAGTGTTCCGCAGCTACTGCGACTTCAAACAGTTTGAGAGCGGCGACATGCTGTGCCATGAGGGCGAGTTGTCAGATGCCGTCTATTTTGTGAATAGCGGCAGCTTTGATGTGATCAAGCCCTTGGACAGCAAACCAGGGCGCCGGCTGGCAAAAATCAGCGTCGGCGCCATGGTGGGTGAGATGGCGCTTTACACGGGTAAGGCACGGACTGCCTCGATACAGGCTACCGTTCCGTCATCCGCCTACATTTTGAGCAAACTGGCACTGGCGCGCATGCGTGCCGAGTTGCCTGAACTGGTCACACGCTTTGAACACATGGTGATCCGCAAGGTGTCAGAGTCGCTGGCGCGCTCCAACCAGTTGGTCACCACGCTTCGATAGGCGTGGACAGAAGGTCGGGTTGAAAGCCACCTAGCGCGGGCCAGGGCGTCGGCTGCAACGGAACCCAAGGCGTTGACGTTGGCGGGGGTAGGACCCCAGTTACTTGGCATAAAACTCACCCGTGGGCGATTTGACGGTGGAGCCGCCAGCATTGGCCGCCACGATAGCACCGACGATCACACCGTTGCCCATGGCCACTGTCCCGGCTGAGGCGGCCTCGGCGGCACGACGGCCAAACTCTTCGGTGGGGCGGTCATTGAAGGCGCGGCCAAAGCAACCCCGCCGCCATGACCATCCAGTGCGGGTCTAAGCGCCCAACAATCTCCTGGCCAGAACCGCCTGCATGTCACGACGGCCATCAGCAATCAGATAGATCATGACCCGACTGCCTTCGACACGGTAGATCACCCGGTAAGGCTTGAACGCGGTCTGGCGGTATTCCTTGATGCCCAAAGCCACCAACTCCTTCGGGTAGCTACCGCGCTGTGGAAACTTCGAAAGGTTCTCCACAACCTCCATCAGTTCATCCAAAACGTAGTTGGCGTTGGCAACGCAGTCGTACTCGGAGATGTAGTCGTGAATGGCCTCCAAGTCCTGCTCCGCACCCTCTGTCAGCAGGACCTCGAATTTGGCAGGTCCGGTTGCCATCAGCCGATGGCCCGCTTGGCGCGCAGACGGGCCACGACGTCGGCCACAGGTTTAACCTTGCCACCTGCCACGTCGTGAGTGCTCAATGCCAGGATCTTCAACAAAGCCAGGGTTTCCTGTGTCTCCTCGAACGAGGCCACATCCTGCAGCACCGCCTTGGCTTCACCGTTCTGGGTAATGACCAGGGGCTCGCGCTGCTCAGTGAGGTGCAAGAATATCTCGGCAGCATTGGCCTTAAGGTAGCTGATCGGCTTGACTTGAGATGAATAACGCATCGCCTTGCTCCAAATTTTCTTTAAGACTGAATATAGTCTTTTTATAGTCTCTAAGCAAGACAACCGAGTTGTCCTCCTCTGGCTCTGGTTTTTGACAGCAGGGCCTGCACGGTGTGCCAAGGACAGAAAAGTCGCTGAATTCATGGAGGATTTAATGCCAAGTTGAACGGGTCGGTAGGCACCGCCTATCCCCAATGTGCCCATACCCAAAAAGCAAAAAGCCCATCACTAGGGACGGGCTTGGTGCTTGTTAAACCTTTTGGAGCGGGAAAAGAGGCTCGAACTCTCGACCTATAACTTGGCAAGGTATCGCTCAACCAACTGAGCTATTCCCGCTTATGCCAGAAAGAAAAACCCATCACGGGGATGGGTTGATCAAACTGGTGGTGCAGTCCAACGTTTGTTTCAACTCTTTACAGGAGTGAGGGCGTATGTCTGTACCGGAGTTAAATTATAGCTTGATTTCCCAATGAAATTCGACGCAGCCGACGCAAAAGTTGCATGTGTCGAATTTCCGGACTGTGAACGGCAAACGTTCGATTCCGGTCAGTGCAGCCAGTTTCGCCGCAACGAACTTCGACACACGGAATTCGGGGTGCGCGCTCTTTGTAGTGCAATGTCGCACTTCAACGAACATCGCCTCCATCCAACCGGCAAGTTGGCTTCTCCATGGTTCTACGCCCTAATGCGAGTCCCTTTTTTTACATGGAGAAAGTGATGACCAATTTGCATCTAAGAGAGAGCGAGTTAGGAAAGCGGTGGGGCCTCAGCCCCAAGACCTTGCAGCGCTGGCGTACGGAGAACCGAGGGCCTGCCTATCTCAAGCTGTCCAAACGGGTGACTTACGCCATGGAGGACATCGTTGCGTATGAGGCCAGCCAAAAACGAGTCTGCGAAAACTCGCATGCTTTCGCAGTCCAGCACGCAGCCAACCCGATCAGTGCCGATGCCTCGGATTCAAGCATCCAGGCGGACACGCAGGCCGGGATGGGCGAACCGACTGACAGCGCCTTCATTACCGATGCTGAAGCTGCCCGCGCGACGAAGCTGCCAAAGTATTACTTCACCAACGCGGACAAGCGTGCAGAGATGGAAATTCCGCACTACCTCGTTGGCAAGCTTGTGCGATTCAAACTGGAGGAGATTCGCCAGTGGGCGGCACTCAAAACCCAGCGGTGCGGGATCAAGCCGAGCGCTATGGATCGAATTGCCGCCATCTTTCAAAATGCAAAGTCGAGAACAGAGGCACCGGCAAGCTTAGTCACCGTGCCGATCGACACCGGTCCGGCAAAAATGACACTCAAAGAAGCCATGTAAAACGCGTCAAATATCAACCGATATGTCGAACAGAGTCCAAAATTTGACGGTAGAGTGATGCGTGTGCTGTTTCTTTGCGCTTAGCTGCGACAGCCCGGAAATCGTACACAACGGCAGGGCTGCCTTTTGTGTCACATTGCGAAGCCTGCACCGACAAAGCCGACGCTGACGCAAGACTCACAACTGTTTTACGAACTGTAGGCTCTTCAAAATTGAAGCTAAGCTGCTGGGGCTGAGTCGTTGTCTTCATCGCGAGCCTCCTGTACAGTGATTAGGTTATGCCTAGCCAGTGATTGTACAACCAGACCCTCTAGCTCAGGGAAGGCCTGCATGCTTTTTTCAAGCCTCGGCATGGCATCTTTCGGTGAAATTTTGATCATCACGCCGTTCCTCTTTCGGGAGTCTGGACGGACTTTGAACAAATCCAGGTACCGACCAGGCGCAACACCGTCAAAAGGCAGCAATCGCACCTTCTCCGCATCAGTTTCACGCTCTGAAATGGCATCACCATGAAGCTTTATCGCCAGGCTTTTTCGATACGGCTCAATGTAGTAGACCTCAGTGATGCCTGCAGCAACAATGTGCCGCGCACAGGAATGGCATGGATACGTAGTGACAAATAATTTCCCATTCTCTATCCGAGCGCCAGAAAATTTACCAGCGTTCAAGATCGCGTGCATTTCAGCATGAATCGATCTTGAGAATTCAATCAACCCTCTCAGCTTGCTGAATGACGAGATTGCTTTGCGGGCGTCAGCTGCTTTTTCTGCCGGGATGAACTGATTCAAGGTCTCCATCAATTGGTCCGCAAAGAGACCTTTTTCTTCATCGTTGAAGCACTTGCCTCCCTCGCGATTCCAACATCGCTTGTCACG
>CAMCZF010000265.1 GCA_945885775.1 Rhodoferax sp. OV413
GCCCATGCTCTGAATCATGGCCAGGTCCTGCGCCAGGTGTTGCAGTTTGCCGGCGGCAATCGCCTCGCCCGCAATACCCACCACAAAGGTCTGGTTGCGAAACTTATGGATGTAGGGTGCGACCGAGCGGAACCAGGGCACAAAGGTGAAGTTGAAGACGGAGGTCATGCGACAGGGGCTGGGTGTTGGCGTTCGCTGGCAGGGATAATCGTTGATTCTCTACCAAGTTGTTGCCTTGACTGCCGCCCCTTTGAAAATCGAGTTCCCTGAATCCCTGCCGGTCTCAGCCCGGCGTGACGAGATCATGGCGGCAATGGCGCAGCACCAGGTGATCATCGTTTGCGGGGAAACCGGTTCCGGCAAGACCACTCAGTTGCCCAAAATTGCTCTGGCCATGGGGCGAGGCAAGTGCAATTACCCGGCCGGGCAGGGCAAACTCATCGGCCACACCCAGCCGCGGCGCATTGCCGCCAGCAGTGTGGCCAAGCGCATTGCCGATGAACTGGCCACGCCACTGGGCGAGGTCGTGGGCTACAAGGTGCGGTTTCAGGACCGGCTCAGCCGCGACGCCTCGGTCAAACTCATGACCGACGGCATCTTGCTGGCCGAGACCCAGACCGACCCACTGCTTAAGGCCTACGACACGATCATCATCGACGAGGCCCACGAGCGCAGCCTCAATATCGATTTTTTGCTGGGCTACTTGCGCCAGATCCTGCCGCGCCGGCCCGACCTGAAAGTGGTGGTGACCTCGGCCACCATCGATGCACAGCGCTTTGCCGACCATTTCAAAAGCAAAACCGGTCCAGCGCCCATCATCATGGTGTCGGGCCGCATGTTCCCGGTGGAGCAGCGCTACCGGCCGTTTGAAGAGGCGCGTGATTACGATCTCAACGACGCCATCGCCGACGCAGTCGATGAACTCTGGCGCGACGCTCACAACCAGGGTGACATTCTGGTTTTTTTGCCCGGTGAGCGTGAAATTCGCGAGGCTACCGACCACCTGCGCCGGCACCTGAGCCACCAGCCGCTGCTGCGCCACGCCGAGGTGCTGCCGCTGTTTGCGCGACTGAGCCAGGCCGAGCAGGACCGTATTTTTGACAGCCATGGCGGCCGACGCATTGTTCTGGCCACCAATGTGGCAGAAACCTCGCTCACAGTACCCGGCATCCGCTATGTGATTGATGCCGGCACGGCGCGCATGAAGCGCTACAGTTTTAGAAGCAAGGTCGAGCAACTGCTGGTGGAGCCCATCAGCCAGTCGTCCGCCAATCAGCGGGCTGGCCGCTGTGGCCGGGTGGCCAACGGCATCTGCATCCGGCTGTACGACCAGAAAGACTTTGACGGGCGGCCACGCTTTACCGACCCGGAGATTTTGCGCAGTTCGCTCGCTGGGGTGATTTTGCGTATGAAGTCACTTCGCTTGGGTGTGGTGGAAGACTTTCCCTTTCTGGAGCACCCCTCAGGTCGCGCCATTGCCGATGGCTATCAATTGTTGGCCGAGCTGGGCGCAGTAGACGATGCCAATGAGCTGACCGCTACCGGTCAGGAACTGGCCCGGCTACCGCTGGACCCACGAGTCGGCCGCATGATTCTGGAGGCCCGCTCACGCCAGGCACTCGACGAGGTGCTGGTGATTGCCTCGGCCCTGAGCGTGCAAGATGTGCGGGACCGGCCGATGGAGCTTCAGGCCCAGGCCGACCAGGCACATGCCAAGTTTGACGACGAGAAAAGCGAGTTCAGCGGCTATCTCAAGCTCTGGAAGTGGCTGGACGACAGCCGCGGTGGCAAACACCCCGGCGCTGCCACCAACGAGCACAAGATCAGCAATCGCCAGTACGAGCAGTTGCTGCGCCAGAACTTTGTCAGCATGCGCCGGGTGCGCGAGTGGCGTGACATTTACAGCCAGTTGCACACCGTGGTGGCCGAACACAAGTGGCAACTCAACACCAGACCGGCCAGCTACGAGCAGTTGCACCTGGCCATGCTGGCCGGCTTGTTGGGCAATATTGGCTTCAAAACCGAAGGCGAGGGCGTCCAGGGCGAGTACCTGGGTGCACGCGGCATCAAGTTCTTTGCCCATCCGGGCGCACACCTGGCTAAAAAACCGGGGCGCTGGCTGGTGGCGGCCGAGCTGGTGGAAACCACCCGCTTGTTCGGGCGCGGCCTGGCCAACATCGAGCCGCAGTGGCTGGAGCAGGTCGGGGCGCATTTGTTGAAGAAGCAGTTGCTGGACCCGCACTGGGAAAAAAAGGCCGGCGAAGTGATGGCGCTGGAGCGCGCCACCCTGTACGGGCTGGTGATTTACAGCGGACGGCGGGTCAATTACAGCCGGATTGACCTGGCCGGTGCCCGCGAGATCTTCATCCGCCAGGCGCTGGTAGCGGGCGAATGGGAAACGCCACTGCCTTTTCTGGTCGCCAACCAGAAGATGATTCGCCAGGTGGAAGAGCTCGAACACAAGGCGCGCCGGCAGGACGTGCTGGTGGACGAGGAACTGATTTACGCCTTTTACGACCAGCAATTGCCAGCCGAGGTCTGCAGCGGCCACAGTCTGGAGGGCTGGTACCGGCAGGAGGCCAAAAAACAGCCGCAGTTGCTGTTGCTGACGCGCGAAGAGCTGATGCGCCATGAGGCTGCCGGCATCACCACCAGTACTTTCCCCAAAGTGCTGCGCCTGGGCGGAGTGGACTGCGCTGCAACCTACTTGCACGAACCTGGCGACGCGCGCGATGGCCTGACCGTGACCGTGCCGCTGTTTGTGCTTAACCAAGTGAACGAAGAGCGCTGCGAGTGGCTGGTGCCCGGCATGCTGCGTGACAAGGTGCTGGCGCTGCTCAAAACCCTGCACCAGCGCCCTCGTTCCCGCCTAGTGCCACTTCCCGAGACGGCCAATCAAATGGCCGAGGCCCTGAATGCGCCGGAGGTGTTTGGCCAGGGTTCATTGACCGATGCGGTGCTCAAGCTTGCGCGCAAGGCCAGCGCGGTGGACATTGCGCGCAACGACTTCAAGCTCGACATGCTCAGCCCCCATGCCTTCATGAATTTCCGGGTGGTTGACGAGCACGGCCGCTTGCTGGGCACTGGGCGTAACCTCGGCGCACTCAGGGCTGAACTGGGCGCTCAGGCGCGCGGCGCGTTCCAGGCGCTGGCCGCGCTCAAGGTAGCCAGCCAGCGCGCCAGCCCTGAAATTTCAGAGCCAAAAGTGGCTCCAGGCCACGCCAGTATTAGCTCTTTAGCTATTAAAAAAGTAGCAAACACGGCTGGACCAGATTTGGCCAGCCAGCGCTACAACAGTTGGACCTTCGGCGAACTGCCCGAGCTGCTGGAGATCCGCAAGGGCGCACAGACCCTGATCGGCTACCCGGCCCTGATTGACGCCGGTGATGCGGTGACGGTGGAGGTGTTTGACGAGCCCGAGGCCGCTGCGGCCCGCCACCGTGCTGGTCTAAGGCGTCTGTTTGCGCTGCAGATCAAGGACGCGCTCAAGTATCTGGAAAAAAATATCCCGGAACTGCAAAAAATGGCGGCGGCCTACATGCAACTGGGCAAGTCTGCGGACGGCTCTGGCGGAGGTACGGTGGAGGAGTTGCGTGAGCAAATCATCGCGGTGGCGCTGGATCGGGCGTTTCTGCTGGAGCCGCTGCCCACGCAAGAGGTGGATTTCAAGCGTCGGCTTGACGAGGGCCGCGGCCGCCTGACCCTGATCGCGACCGAAGTCGCGCGGCTGACGGCGTTGATTCTGGCTGAGTACGCGGTAGCGGCCCGCAAGATCCGCGACAGCAAGCAGGCTGCCGAGGCCAGCGCCGATGCCGCGCAGCAATTGGCCCGCCTGCTGCCCAAACGCTTCCTGGTGCAAACCCCCTGGGGCGCGTTACAGCATGTCGTGCGTTACCTCAAAGCCATTACGTTGAGGCTGGACAAGCTGCGCGCCGACCCGGCGCGAGATACCGCCCGCCTGGCCGAACTGCGGCCACTGGAACAGCGTTACTGGCGGCTGGTCACCGAGCGCAAGGGCGTGACCGATGAGCGCATGCTGGAGTTCCGCTGGCTGCTGGAGGAACTGCGCGTGAGCTTTTTTGCCCAAGAACTGCGCACACCGCAGCCAGTCAGTGTGAAGCGGCTGGACAAGGCTTGGGCCCAGCTGAGTAGCTGAGCGTCACGCCCCAGACCCTAGCTTACAAACGCGCCAGCCGCGCCAACGCCGCATTCAGGGTCTCGTCTTTCTTGGCAAAACAAAACCGCACCACGCGCTGGTCAAAGCTGTCGCCGTAAAAGGCCGACAGCGGGATGGCGGCGACGCCAATCTCACGGGTGAGCCATTGGCAGAACTCGGCTTCGCTCAGGTCGCTGACGTCGGAAATGTCCACACACTGAAAATACGTGCCTTCACCGGGCAGCAGCTTGAAGCGGGTATGGGCCAGGCCGGCGCGAAACAGGTCGCGCTTGCGCTGATAAAAGGCTGGCAGCCCCAAATAAGGCTCGGGATCAGCCATGTAGGCGGCCAGCCCGTGCTGCACCGGGGTGTTGACGGTGAACACATTGAACTGGTGCACCTTGCGGAAC
>CAMCZF010000266.1 GCA_945885775.1 Rhodoferax sp. OV413
AACACCGTGGCGACCAGGGCATAACGCTCCTCACCGGCCTTGCCGAGTTTGATGCGTCGCACCGGCACCTGGCGAACCAGGATGTCATCGACCGCGGCCACCTGCTCATTGGCCTTGAAATGGGGCGTGGCAATGCCGCCAAAATAAGGGAAACCTACCGCACCCACCTCGTAGTCTGGCTGGTCGCCTTCCATCAGGCTCAGCTTGAGCTTGACGTCACCGTTGTCGCGGGCCTCTTTGTTCTCCAGGTTCCACTTGCCGACATCGGCCCGCCCCTCGGCACCCCAGCGAAAACCGATCGAGCCATTGGGCAGCACGATTTTGTCGTGCTCGTCCAGGGCCACGGTTTTCCATTCTGGGTTGTTGGCCTGCCCCAGCTTGCCATTGAAATCACTGGCGCGCAGGTAGTGGCCCGGCACCAAGACCGTCCGGCCATCCGGCAGGGTGCGGGACTCCAGTTGCACCAGGTTGGGCATGTCGGTGTAACGGCGCACATAGTTGTCAAAATAGGCGCTGCGCTTGTCAAAGTAGAACTCCGTCAGGATCACATGCCCCATGGCCATGGCCAAGGCGGCGTCGGTACCCTGCTTGGGGTGCATCCACAGATCGGCCAGCTTGCTGACTTCGGCATAGTCGGGGGTGATCGCCACCGTCTTGGCGCCCTTGTAGCGGACTTCGGTGAAAAAGTGCGCGTCAGGTGTACGCGTCTGAGGCACATTGGAGCCCCAGGCGATGATGAAGGTCGAGTTGTACCAATCGGCGGACTCTGGCACATCGGTCTGCTCGCCCCAAACCTGCGGGCTGGCAGGCGGCAAATCACAGTACCAGTCGTAAAAGCTCATGCACACACCACCGATCAAGGACAGGTAGCGGCTCCCTGCGGCATAGCTGACCATAGACATGGCAGGTATCGGTGAAAAGCCAATGACACGGTCGGGCCCATATTCTTTGGCGGTGTAGACATTGGCGCTGGCGATCAGCTGGTTGACCTCGTCCCAGGTGCTGCGCACAAAGCCACCTAAACCGCGCTGCTGTTGCCACTCCAGGCGTGCCTCGGGGTTCTGCACGATGCTGGCCCAGGCATCCACCGGGCTCTTGGCCACCGCCAGCGCAGCACGCCAGTGCTTGAGCAGCCGCGCCCGGATCAGCGGGTACTTCACCCGGTTAGCGCTGTACAAGTACCAGGAGTACGACGCCCCACGGGCGCAACCACGGGGTTCGTGATTGGGCAGGTCGGGGCGGGTGCGCGGGTAGTCGGTCTGCTGGGTCTCCCAGGTGACGATGCCACCCTTGACATAGATTTTCCAGGAGCAGGACCCGGTGCAGTTCACGCCGTGTGTGCTGCGCACGATCTTGTCATGCGCCCAGCGGTCGCGGTAAGCGTCTTCCCAGGTTCGATCCTCGCCGGTGGCGACGCCGTGGCCCTCGGAAAATGCTTCTTTTGGCGCAGAGAAGTGGCTCAGTCGGTCCAGAAAATGGCTCATAGTGAAACCTTTGCAAACTCAATTAGGGATGAAATCAGGCCTTAGCCCTTATGGGATATAGGAAGTTTGCTATTTATTTAGTAGCAAATGGCTGAAACTACGGGTTTTTGATCTCCGCGCCAGGGCGCAGATAAAACCACCAGTTCAGCACCAGGCAAGCGGCATAAAAGACCGCAAAGCCGTAAAAGGCGTATTGGGGTGTCCCGGCTTTGATCTGCTGCCCAATTAACACCGGCGCAATAAAGGCGCCATAGGCTGCCACTGCCGAGGTCCATCCCAAGACGGGGCCGGCCTGCTGCCGGTCGAAGATGAAACCGACGCTGCGGAACGTGGAGCCGTTGCCGATGCCGCTGGCGGCAAACAGCACGATGAACAAGCCCATGAAGGTCATGAAGTGCTGCTCCGGCGCTGCGGACTGGTAGGCTTGCAGCATCACATAGCCCACCGCGGCCGAGGCCACGACCATGATGGCCGAGATGATTTGCGTCACGATCGAGCCCCCGACCTTGTCTGAGATCCAGCCGCCCAAGGGTCTGACGGCAGCACCCACAAAGGGCCCGATCCACGCGTACGTCAATGCCGACGGCGCGTTGGGGTTTTTCAGTGCGTGCTGCAGCACACCGGCAGCGTCGGGCGTGTGCTGGTAGCCGAAAATCACGGTAATGGCCAGGGGCAGGGCCATGGAGAAGCCGATGAAGCTGCCAAAGGTCACGACATACAGGGCGGTCATGCTCCAGGTGTGCTTGTTACTGAAAATGGCAAACTGCTTCTGCACGTTCTCCTTCATCGCACCAAAGGCGGCCAGGCGCATCATCAGCAAGGCCGCGATGATGTCCAGGGGAATGGCCACCCACATGTTCAGCAGGCCCAGCCCTGTAGGCGCCGGCAGGTAAAGGTAGAGCATGCCAACCGACGGGATAAAGGCCAGCGAGTACAGGTAGGTGATCTTGGCAAAGACGACCACCGGGCTGCCGGTGGCGGGCGATACCGTCTTGAGGTTGTTCATGCCCCACCAACACAACAAGGACAGGGGAACCAGCGACAGCACCCAGGCAAAGCCGGCGTTCTGGATCCAGGTCGGCGTCCCTGCGGCAATCTTGCCCAGAATCCAGCCGCTGTCCTTGACCAGCACTTTGGCCTCACCGCCGAAGGCACCGAACAAGCCCATGGTCATGACCAGCGGAATCACAATCTGCATGGTGGTCACGCCAAAATTCCCCAGCCCCGCGTTGAGCCCCAAGGCAGTGCCCTGCAAGCGCTTGGGGAAGAAGGTGCTGATGTTGGACATCGACGAGGCAAAGTTACCGCCGCCCACACCTGACCACAAAGCCATGAGCTGAAACACCCACAGCGGCCACTCAGGGTGTTGCAGTGCAACGCCGGTTCCAATGGCTGGCGCCAGCAGCATGGCGGTGGTCAAAAAGATGGTGTTGCGCCCACCCGCCATGCGGATCAGGAAAGAAGCCGGGATGCGCATGGTCGCGCCAGAAATGCCGGCAATGGCTGTCAAGGTGAACAGCTCGGCCTGGGTGAACGGGAAGCCCAGGTTGAGCATTTGCACCGTGATGATGCCCCACATGCCCCAGATGGCGAAGCCGCACAACAGGGCAGGGATCGATATCCAGAGGTTGCGATAAGCGATTTTCTTGCCCGTGCTCTCCCAGAACTGTGCATCTTCCGGGCGCCAATCGGCAATATCGGCGTTGGTGTGGCCTTGCAGGGTCATGGTGTGTGTCCTAACTCTGAAGAGAAAAATTGGTGGCGTTCTGACCCATGAGCTCAGTCTTGCGAACCTCGGTCCAGTACATCCAGATGAGCGAGACCCAGACCACGCCGTACATCAGCATGAACGCACTGGAGCGGATACCGGTCAGGTCCAACAACACGCCAAACAAGATGGGCAGCACAAAACCACCCAAGCCACCCGCCAGGCCCACGATGCCGCTGATGGCACCGATGTTGTGGGAATAGTCGTCGCTGATGTACTTGAAGACACTGGCCTTGCCAAAGGCCCAGGCAATCCCGAGCAAAAACATCAGCGCGGTGAACATGTAGACGTTCAGGCCCATGTGGTAAGTCGCGGGCCCGTTGATGGTCATGATGGTGAAGTCCGTCTGCGGGTAGGACAACAGGAACAGACAAATCCAGCTGACCCACATCACCCACCAGGTCACACTGTGAGCGCCATATTTATCGGACAAGATGCCACCAAAGGCACGCAGCACACCACCAGGCAGAGAGAAGCAGGCCGCCAGCAAGGCCGCCACACGGATATCGAGCCCGAACTCACCCACGTAGTACTGCACCATCCAGAGCGAGAGGGCCACATAGCCGCCAAACACGATGCTGTAGTACTGGCAGTACTTGATCACCTTGGGGTCTTTCAGCGCCTTGAGCTGGTCCTTGAAGCTCACCTGGCTGGACACCAGGTGGGTCGGGTCGCTGTGGCTGAACATCAAGAACAGAACCAGTGTGCCCAACATGATGGCCGCATAGACCTGCGGCACCATGGTCCAGCCGAAAGCCACCAGCAACACCGGCGCCACAAATTTGTTAACCGCAGAACCCGAGTTCCCAGCCCCATAGACGCCCATGGCCATGCCCTGGCGTTTTTTGGGAAACCAGCGCGCCACATAGGGCGTTCCCACCGAGAATGAGCCCCCGGCCAGGCCGACGAACAGGCCAATCGTCAAAAAATGCCAGTAAGCGGTGGCATAGCTCATCATCCAGATGGCGGGGACGGTCATGGCCATCAGCACGGCCATGACGATGCGCCCCCCAAAGCGATCAGTCCAGATGCCCAGCGGCACCCGGATCAGCGAGCCGGTCAGCACGGGTGTGGCCATCAACAGGCCGAATTGCGTGGCATTGAGGTTGAGCATCTTGCGGATCGGGATGCCAATGACACCAAACATCATCCAGACCATGAAGCACTCCGTGAACGCCAACGTGCTGACGATCAGGACCGACCATGCTTTTTTCGACTGACTGATCTCAGAGGCCATAGGTGCTTCTCCAAAGGAATGCACACAATGTCGCCGCTATGGTGGTGGATCACCATCCACCATTGGCATGCC
>CAMCZF010000267.1 GCA_945885775.1 Rhodoferax sp. OV413
GCCAGGGCGTGCAGCGTCGCCAGTGCATCGCCCTGCACAAAGTAGTCGCTGCGGTAACCCCGGTTGTGCGCCAGGGCATTGGCGTCAATGCGGTACATGGCGGCCGGCAGCTTGAGCTGGTAGCGCAGGGTCTCGTTGCTGCGCAGGCGAGAGCCGACCACCAGCATGGCGTCACAGCTCTGGTACAGAGCCTCGGCCGGTTTTTGCAGGTTGTAAGAGCCCAGGCTGGCGGGGTGGTCTTCGCGCAGGATGCCCCGGCCCTGCACCGACGTCACCACGCCCCAGCCCATGGCCACAAAACGCGCCACAGCAGCGCCAGCGCCGCGGGCACCACCGCCCAGCCACAGCAGCGGGCGGCGCTTGTCCAGCAGGCGAGCGACCAGGGCGTCAACCTCGGCCTCGGCCGGCTGCAGCGGCGCCGGCCACAGCGGGGCGAGGTCGGCGGGCAGCGGTAGCAGACGCGCCTGCACGTCGATCGGAATCTCGATACTGACCGGGCCGCAGGGCGGGGTAAAGGCCAGGCGCACTGCCTCACGCAAAGTAGCCAGCGCGGTGTCAGTGTTGCGGATGCGAAAAGCGCCCTTGCCCACCGCCTGCAGCATGCTCAGTTGGGCCGGCGCCTCATGGATGAAGCCCAGGTCACGGTCAATAAAGTCGGATTCAATCTGCCCGGTCAGGTGCAGCAGCGGGGTGCCGGCCGTGAGCGCTTCCACCAGCGCACCAGCGGCATTGCCGGCGCCGGTGCCAGTGCTGGTGACGCACACGCCCAGCGTGCCGCTGACGCGGGCGGCGGCGTCGGCCATGTTGCAGGCGCCGGCCTCACCGCGCGCCGACACAAAGTGAATGCGACCGCGCCGGTGCAGGGCATCGAGCACCGGCATGTTGTGGATGGAGATCACGCCAAAGGCGACCTTCACCCCGCACTGCTCCAGAAAACGGGCGACGAGTTCGCCCACGGTGACCATGGGGGCGGGGCTGATGGAATCAGAAGAAGTCATGCGGTCTGGGGTTCTGCAAGGGTGGGCCGCTTGCCACGTGTGGGCAAGTGGCTGATGCGTTGGGTCAGCTGGGCGGCGGCGGCGCGCACCAGCGGCAACAGCTGCGCCACTTGGGCATCGCTGAGTTGTTGCGCCGGTACCGTGATGCTGACGGCGGCCACCACCTCGGCCTGGTCATTGAAGACTGGAGCAGCCAGCGTAGAGATACCGGTCTCAAAACCACCCTGGCTGATGCCATAGCCGGCTGCACGGTCGGCGTCAATCAGAGTCTTGAGCTCGGCCACGGTGCCGGGTGTCCTGGCGGTGTAGGTGGGCAAGGCGGCCTCCGGGTACAGCGTGCTTAAATTAGTCAGACTGAGGTCCGCCAGTAACAGGCGCCCCAAGACTGTGGCATGGGCGGGCAAGCGGGCCCCCACCTGGATCGACTGAAACATGGCGCTGCGCCCAGCAGCCTTAGCCACAAACACCACCTCGCGCCCGTCGCGCACGACCAAGTGCGCCGAATAGCCCGACTGGTCACGCAGGGTTTCGATCACCGGGCGGCCGTGCTCGGTCAGCTCCATCGACGCCAGGTACTCAAAACCCAGACGCAACACGCCCAGGCCAAGCCTGTAGTGGCTGCTGTCACCCACACGCTCGACAAAGCCAGCCTGCTCCAGGGTCTGCAGCATACGAAACACGGAGGCCCTTGGCACATCAAGCTGGCGGGCCAGATCAGCCCCGCTCAGGGTAGGCGTTTGCCGGCTGAAGCAGCCCAGCAATTCCAAGCCGCGCAGCAGCGCCGGCACGGTGTAGCGCTCGTCCGCGGTCATGGTTATGTGGCCCCCACGTCCGGCAGACCCAGTAAGGCATTGACGGCAGCGCCCGCCTGCAAGGGGCAAGCGTGGCCGACCGGGCCAAGGTCAACCCAGGCCACACCGGCCGCGGCCGCCACCTGCTGGCAGCCCGCCGGGGGCGTGATTCGGTCGGCATGGCCGCTGGCCACTTGTACCGGGCATTGCAGGTGCACCAAGTCAGTCAGCAAGTCACCACCGGCCAGCATGCGGGCCGCATGGGTGTAGCCCCGGGGTTGGACCTGTGACATCACGGTTTGTACCGCAGCCAGTAATTCGGCAGGAGCATCAGGCGTGAGCATGGCCGCACCGCGTTGCTGAGCCATACCGGCGGGGCCGAGATTGGCCAAGGCGGCAAGGCGATCATTGAGCAGCCGTTCGCGCTGCGCCAGCGCCAGCCTTGCATGGCCCTGGGCCGGGGCCAGCAGCACCCCTGCGGCCACCCGCTGCGGCTGCAACAGGGCGGCACGCGCCACCACCAGCGCGCCCAAGGAATGGCCGACCAGCGTCAACGGATGTGTCAGCCCGAGCGCATCCAGCCACGCCCAGAGCCGCTCGGCATAGTGTGTGGCCGTGGGCCAGGCCGCATCGAGCAGGCTCAGGCCGTCGCTGTCGCCATAGCCCGGCGCATCCCAGGCGAGCAGGCCCGGTTGCTTGGGCGTGACCGCCGCCAGCTGCGCGGACCAACTGGCCGAGCCCGAGCCGATGCCGTGCAACAGCACCAAGCGCGTGCCGGCCAGCTTGCCGGCTTGCCGGTAACCAATGGCGCCCAAAGGCGTGTTGATGCGGAGGGCGGCGGTCGGCCTGCCACCCGTCATCCCCGGCCACGCCCGGGGATCCATGACAGCCTGGATTCCCGCGTTCGCGGGAATGACGGTCTGGCCTTGGGGCCCTGCGTGCGCGGGAGTGACGGTAGTGGCCTGACGGTCCATGCAGGCTCAGCGCCCCAGCTCGCGCTTGATGCGGGCCAGGTCGCTGCCGGGCGGGTAGGTGGGGGTGATGGGCTTGGGCGTGCCCAGCATCACGCACATCAGGGCGTCTTCGTCGCCGATGTTGGTTTCTTCGCGGTAGACCCCGGGCGGCACCGAGATCAAGTCGCGCTCGTTGAGCAGGGCCTCCCAGCGCTGGCCGTCTTTTTCACAGACGATCTTCATGCGACCGCGCATCACAAAAAACACCTCTTCCACGTCGTAGTGGATGTGTGAGGGGCCAATATGCCCGGCCGGGATCACCATGGTGGAAAAGGTGAAGTGGGCCGATGGCACGGTGTTGTTGTCGCTGGCCACGCCGGTGCCGCCCGTACCCACATAGCGCATTTGGGCGCGGCGGTAGCGCGGGTCAAAGTCGGCCTGAAACTTGAGCGCATCCCAATCGTAGCGACGCGTAGCGAAGCGGGCGACCCGGCTCTCCAGCCAGGCGGCAAAGTCCTGACCGGCAGGCTGCAGCATACTGCGCTGGATGTCGGCCTCGGGCGGGATGGTGGCGTCCATCAGGCCGCGCTCATTGAAGACGGGCTGGTTGGCGGCGGGGGTGCTGAGGTTCATGGTTAAGGTTTTCGAGTTCAGGGTTCAGGACATGAAAAAACCACCGTTGACCGGCAGCACCTGTCCGGTGATGTAGCCGCTGCCTTTTGACAGCAAAAACAGCACGGCCGGGGTGATGTCGTCGGCCTGCTGAGCGCGTTCGATGGCGCGGCCATTGCGGTAATGCTCGTGGCGTGCCTGCGGCACGTACTCAGTGGATTCGCCCAGGGTCAGGCCCGGGGCCACGGCATTCACGGTGATGCCCTGGGGCCCGAGCTCGCGCGCCATGCTGCGAGTCATGGCCATCACCGCGCCCTTGCTGGCCACATAGGCCATCAGGCGTGGTGCGCCCCACAGCGCGGTGTCAGAGGCGATGTTGACCACCCGGCCACTGCCGCTGACAGCCAGATGCGGCTGCGCCGCCACGGTGGCCAGCCAAGTGCCTCGCACGTTGACCGCCATCACCTGGTCCCAGGTGGCCACGCTCAGGTCGGCCATGTCTTTGCCGCCACTGTTGGTAATCGCACCGTTATTGACCAAGCCATCCAGGCCGCTCAAGCAATGCGCTGCAGCATCGACCCCGGCGCTGATCGCCGCCGGGTCAGCCAGGTCCATGGGCAGGTAATGCAGATCAGAGCCAAGCTCGGCGGCCAGGGCGGCACCGCGGTCGTGCAGCACATCGCTGATGACCACCCGGGCACCCGCCGCCAGCAGGGCGCGGGCAAAGGCTTCGCCCAGGCCACGCGCGCCGCCGGTGACCAGCACGCGCCGGCCCGCCAGTTGAATGTCGGAGTGATTGACGGTGTTCATCGGCTTCAAGCCGAACGGCTGTCAGGGCCGGGCAGGTAATGCAAGACGCGGCGCTCAGCCAGCACCACGGCGTAATAGGCCGCGATGCCGATCACGGTCAGCGCGCCGATGATGACAAACACGCCCGCAGTGTTGCCCTGCCCCTCAAAAAACACCAGCATATAACCCAGGCCCATGTTGCCGCCCACCAGTTCGCCCACCACCACACCGATCACCGCCAGCGTGCTGGCGATGCGCAGGCCCGAGAACAACGCCGGCAGCGTGGTGGGGTATTCAATGTTGCGGAACACCTGCCAGCGCGTGGCCGAGAACGAGCGGGCCAGGTTGACCATGTCGGCGTCGACGGTGCGCATGGCCGACAGCACATTGATCAGCACGGG
>CAMCZF010000268.1 GCA_945885775.1 Rhodoferax sp. OV413
AGGATGTGTGTCATTTCACCCAGGAACGCCTGCGCCACCTTCGGCGGCTGGGTGGAGGCAAACTCCAGCACCACACACAGGTGGTCGGGCAGCTCATCGGGGCCCAGGTACAGGCCGGCTTTCTCGTAGGTCTGGATCAGGTCGACCATCGCCGGCCCACGGTCACGCGAATCGCCGTGGATGTGCTCAAACAGGTGCAGCGAGGTGGCCCGACCCCGGTCAAAGGTCTCGACATAGCGCACCTCCACGGCCATCGGGTCACAGCCCAGCAATTCAGACGCCAAGGCACGCAGCTCGTTACGGCGGGCAGCGGGCAACTGCGCCTCGCGGTCGATGGCTGCCATCAACTCAGGCACTTTCTGGCGCAGGTCCTGATCCGGATAGGCCAGCAGCAGGGCCAAGGCACGCAGGGAATAACGGTTGTCTTTCATGGGGGTTCTCCTGGTGCTCAGACCGTGGCTTTGATGGGAATCGTGCGCGCCTTGGTGCCGCCAAACAGGCTGACCTCGCTGGTACCGTCCGAACAACCATTGCCAAACGAGAAGCCGCAGCCACCGCGCAAGTCGAAGGTGTTTTCTGCATACTCGCGGTGCGAGCTGGGAATCACGAACCGGTCTTCATAGTTGGCAATGGCCATGATCTGGTACATCTCTTCCACCTCAGCCACCGTCAGCCCGGTCTGCGTCAGCACCGCCAGGTTCTGCACCTGATCCACATGCTTGCTCCGCTGGTAGGCCCGCATCGCCAGCATGCGTTCCAGCGCACGCACCACCGGCGCCGTCTCGCCCGCCGTCAGCAAATTGGCCAGGTACTGGACCGGTATGCGCATTTGGGCGACATCGGGAATCTCGCCATTGGCGCCAATATGCCCCGCGTTGGCCGCCGAGGTGATGGGCGACAGTGGCGGCACGTACCAGACCATCGGCAAGGTGCGGTATTCGGGGTGCAGCGGCAGCGCCACCTTCCACTGCACCGCCATTTTGTAAACCGGGCTGTTGCGGGCTCCTGCCAGCCATGATTCCGGAATACCGTCCAGACGGGCTTGCGCCATCACGGCAGGGTCGTTGGGATTTAAGAAGATATCGAGCTGGGCCTGGTACAGGTCCTGCTCGTTGGCAACACTGGCGGCCTCTTGGATGCGGTCGGCGTCGTAGAGCACCACGCCCAGATAACGAATCCGACCAACGCAGGTCTCTGAACACACGGTGGGCTGGCCGGCCTCGATGCGGGGATAGCAAAAAATGCACTTTTCTGCCTTACCACTTTTCCAGTTGTAATAGATTTTTTTGTAAGGACAGCCCGACACACACATGCGCCAGCCGCGGCACTTGTCCTGGTCAATCAGCACGATGCCGTCTTCTTCGCGCTTGTAGATGGAGCCGGAAGGGCAAGAGGCCACGCAGGCCGGGTTGAGGCAATGCTCACACAGCCGTGGCAAATACATCATGAAGGTGTTTTCAAACTGCCCGACCATCTCTTTTTGAACCTGGTCAAAGTTGGACAGGTTGGCATCTTTGCTGCGCTTGGAGAACTCGCCCCCCAGAATCTCCTCCCAGTTCGGTCCCCACTCAATTTTCTCCATACGCTTGCCGGTGATCAGGCTGCGCGGTCGGGCCGTGGGCGTGGCCTTGGACTCTGGCGCCGACTGCAGATGGTCATAGTCAAAGGTAAACGGCTCGTAGTAGTCGTCAATCTGCGGCATGTTCGGGTTAGAGAAAATGCGCATCAACAGCTTCCATTTGCCACCCTGGCGCGGCTCTATGTTGCCGTCCGCCTTGCGGCTCCAGCCGCCCTGCCATTTGTCCTGGTTTTCCCACTCCTTGGGGTAGCCAATGCCAGGTTTGGTCTCAACGTTGTTGAACCAGGCGTACTCCATGCCAGGACGGCTGGTCCAGACGTTCTTGCAGGTGACTGAACAGGTGTGGCAACCAATGCACTTGTCCAGGTTCAGCACCATCGCGATTTGTGCGCGTATCTTCATGATAGATCTCCAGTGGGGGCAGCGCGGCTAGCCTGGGCTCAGGCCTGGACGGTGGCGGGGGCTTCCCCGTCAAGCCAGTCGATGTTGCGCATCTTGCGAACCACAACAAACTCGTCGCGGTTGGTGCCTATGGTTCCGTAGTAGTTGAAGCCATAGCTGAACTGCGCGTAGCCACCGATCATGTGGGTGGGCTTGGTCACAATGCGGGTGACCGAGTTGTGAATGCCGCCGCGAATGCCAGTGATCTCGGCACCCGGCGTGTTGATGATTTTTTCCTGAGCGTGGTACATCATGACCATGCCGGGGTTCACACGCTGGCTCACCACGGCCCGCGCTGCAATAGCGCCATTGGTGTTGAACAACTCAACCCAGTCGTTGTCGGCAATGCCAGCCACTTTGGCGTCGTCTTCACTCAGCCATATCACCGGGCCGCCCCGGTTCAGCGTCAGCATCATCAGGTTGTCGGTGTAGGTGGAGTGGATGCCCCACTTCTGATGCGGCGTGATGAAGTTGAGCGAAATCTCCTTGTTGCCGTTGGGCTTGCGGCCGATGATGTCGTCGATGGTCTTCAGGTCGACCGGGGGGCGGTAACTGCTCAGGCCTTCACCAAAGGCGATCATCCAGGGGTGGTCCAGGTAGAAGTGCTGGCGCCCGGTCAGGGTGCGCCAAGGGATCAGCTCATGGACATTGGTGTACCCGGCGTTGTAGCTGACCTTGTCACTCTCAAGGCCCGACCAGGTCGGGCTGGAGATGATCTTGCGCGGTTGCGCCTGAATGTCGCGAAAGCGGATTTTTTCGTCCTCACGGTGCAGCGCCAGATGGCTGTGCTCGCGCCCCGTTATTTTGGACAGGGCTTGCCACGCCTTGACGGCCACGTGGCCATTGGTCTCGGGCGCCAGTTGCAGCACCACCTCGCAGGCGTCGATGTCGGTCTCGATCTTGGCCATGCCCTTGGTCACGCCCTCGGCGTGGACCCGGCCATTCAGGTCACCCAGTTGGGCCACCTCGGTCTTGGTGTCCCAGGCAATGCCTTTGCCGCCATTGCCCACCTTCTCCAGCAGAGGGCCCAGGGCGGTGAAGCGCTTGAAGGTGTTGGGGTAGTCACGCTCCAGCACCGTAATTTGTGGCGCCGTCTTGCCCGGGATCAGCGCCACCTCGCCGCGCTTCCAGTCTTTCACCTCAAAGGGCTGGGCCAGCTCGCCCGGGGTATCGTGCATCAAGGGCGTCAACACCACTTCTTTTTCTACACCGAGGTGGCCTACACACACCTGACTGAACGCTTCGGCGAACCCTTTGTAGATGTCCCAGTCGCTGCGCGATTGCCAGGCCGGGTCCACCGCAGTGGACAGCGGGTGGATGAAGGGGTGCATGTCGCTGGTGTTGAGGTCGTTCTTCTCATACCATGTGGCGGTGGGCAGCACGATGTCGGAGTACAGGCAGGTGGTGCTCATGCGGAAATCAAGGGTGACCAGCAGATCGAGCTTGCCTTCCGGCGCCTTGTCATGCCAGCGCACCTCCAGCGGCTTGGCATCGTCGGCACCCAGGTCTTTGCCCTGCACACCATGGGTGGTTCCCAGCAGGTGTTTCATGAAGTACTCGTGACCCTTGCCGCTGGAGCCCAACAGGTTGGACCGCCAGACAAACATGTTGCGCGGCCAATTCTTGGGGTTATCTGGGTCTTCACAGCTCATCTTGAGCGAGCCGTCTTTGAGCGACTGCACGACGTAGTCTTTCGGGTCCATGCCCGCCGCCTGCGCGTCCCGAACCACCTGCATCGGGTTGGTTTCCAGCTGTGGCGCGCTGGGCAGCCAGCCCATGCGTTCGGCCCGCACGTTGTAGTCGATCAGGCTGCCACCATATTTGGATTTGTCGGCCAACGGCGACAGGATTTCGGCCACGCCCAGTTTCTCGTAGCGCCACTGGTCGGTGTGGGCGTAGAAGAAGCTGGTGGAGTTCATCTGGCGCGGTGGCCGGGCCCAGTCCAACGCAAACGCCAAGGCGGTCCAGCCGGTCTGGGGGCGCAGCTTCTCTTGCCCCACGTAGTGCGCCCAACCGCCGCCGCTCTGGCCAATGCAGCCGCACATCATCAGCATGTTGATGATGCCGCGGTAATTCATGTCGCTGTGGTACCAGTGGTTCATGGCGGCGCCAATGATGACCATCGACTTGCCCTGGGTCTTGTCGGCGTTGTCGGCAAACTGTCGTGCTACAGCGATCACCTGGTCGCGCTTGACCCCGGTGATTTTTTCCTGCCAGGCCGGGGTGTAAGGGGTGTCGTCGTCGTAGCTTTGTGCAGCGTTCTCACCCGCCAGGCCACGCGCCACGCCGTAATTGGCCACGGTCAAGTCAAACACCGTGGCGACCAGGGCATAACGCTCCTCACCGGCCTTGCCGAGTTTGATGCGTCGCACCGGCACCTGGCGAACCAGGATGTCATCGACCGCGGCCACCTGCTCATTGGCCTTGAAATGGGGCGTGGCAATGCCGCCAAAATAAGG
>CAMCZF010000269.1 GCA_945885775.1 Rhodoferax sp. OV413
AACATGATGTCTTTTGTTCGGCGGCCACTTTCAATGAATTGGCGGCAGTTCTGTCGCGCGAAAAATTCAATGCGTGGAGGCCTCTTGAACATCGCCTGATGTGGCTGAGGCTCCTCCGCGAATCCGTGATGTTGATCGAGGCCACCCAAACTGTCACAGAATGCCGAGACCCCAAGGACGATAAATTCTTGGAACTGGCTATTTCCGCAAAAGCGGATGTTCTTGTGTCGAGTGATGTTCACTTGCTGGAAATGCACCCGTTTCGTGGGGTTCAAATTCTCCAGTTGGCCGATTTCAAACGACAAATTCTCGAGCAAGGCTAGGCCTGTCAATGGCCAAAGCCTCCACGTCAACCCCGGCCAGCCAGGGAGGGTGTTGAAGACGCAAGCTCCAGCCGGGCGGCGAGGTCAAGCCATTGCCACACGGTGAACACCCGTCCGTCCTCTGTTTTGTGCCTGTTTCAACGGGTTACTGCGTAGCACTGCTGCACAATCGGAGCAGGAGTATCAATGAACGACCAGAACCGACTGAACCAGCATCCTCAGCGGCTGGCACTGCACAACGAGGTGCATGCCCGCCCGCCCCAGGCCCTGAGTGCACCGCTGGCAATTTCTCATGTGGTGATGGTGTGCAATGGGGCTCAGCGTGAACAAAGCCGGGCCCATCTGGTGGCGCTGCTGCGCAATTTGCACCTGCCGCTGCCCGATACCCAGCAAAGCTATTTCCGCATGGACCTCGGGCAGTTTCAACTTCGATGGGAACTGCACACCGAATTTGTCAGTTGGACTTTTCTGGCCCCATTAAGTTGCGAGAGACTGGGCGACGTCGAGCCCGCCCATGCGCTTGACAGCGTGCCACAGGACTGGTTTGCTGGCTTGCCTGGGGACTGCCTGTCGTGTCTGCACCTGTGGGCGATTCCCAACTCGGAGCCGGGCGCTGCAGCGCTGGTGCGGCAACTGCTGCTGGACGACAGCCTGCTGGCCTCCAGCGTGGCGGGTGGCGCGGCCGAGGTGTACACCGATTTCGCGATTCATGCCGATGGCGCGTCGCGCATGATCTTGCGGACCGGCAACATGACGCAGCGCCGTCTTGGCCGGCTGGTGCAGCGCCTGATCGAAATTGAAACCTACCGCATGGCGGCGCTTTTGGGCTTGCCGGCGGCACGGGCTGCCTCAGCTGTGCTGGCAAGCGCCGAAAGCGAGTTGGCCGAACTGGCCAGTGCCATCCGCAGTGCCAAGCGGGAAGACGAGCCCCTGCTGCTGGACCGGCTCACCAAGCTGGCCGGTGAGGTGGAGAGCCAGCACGCCGCCACCCACTCGCGCTTTTCGGCCAGTGCCGCCTATTTTGAGCTGGTGGACAAACGCATCCGCGACATCAACGAGTCGGCTTTGCCCGGCATGCAGACCATCGGCGAGTTCATGGAGCGCCGCCTGACGCCCGCGCGCAGCACCTGCGAATGGGCCACCCGGCGCCAGGATTCGCTGTCGCAGCGGGTGTCACGGGTCAGCAACCTCCTGCGCACCCGGGTCGAGATCGAGCAACAGCAAAGCAGTCAGGCTCTGCTGGCTACCATGAACAAGCGGCAGGACATGCAGCTTCAGATGCAGTCCACGGTCGAGGGCTTGTCGGTGGCAGCCATCACCTATTACATCGTCGGGCTGGTCAGTTACCTGGCCAAGGGGGCCGAACCACTGGGTTGGCCCTGGAGCGCGCAAACTACGGCCGCTGCCGCGATCCCGGTGGTGGCGTTGGCGGTGTGGTGGTCCTTGCGCCGACTGCACCACAAAGTATTCAAAGGCTGAGTGCATGAATTTCAATTTTGACAATCCCTACCTGTCCACGCGCGCGCCGCTGTTTGCCCGCAACGTGGTGTCCACCTCGCACCCGTTGGCGGCGCAGGCCGGCCTGCAGATGCTGCGCCAGGGCGGCAACGCCGTGGATGCGGCGGTGGCAGCCGCGGCGGCCATGACCATCGTGGAGCCGGTCAGCAACGGTTTGGGCAGCGATGCCTTCGCCCTGGTCTGGGACGGGCAGGGCCTGCAAGGCCTGAACGCCTCGGGCCGCGCGCCGCAGGCCTGGACGCCTGACTATTTCACGCGCAAGTACGGCGCCGGAGCCATCAATCCGCCCAAACGCGGTATGGATGCCGTCACCGTGCCGGGGGCAGTCAGTGCCTGGGTCGCCTTGAGCGAGCGCTTTGGCAAGCTGCCGTTCGCCGACCTGCTGGCGCCGGCCATTGACATCGCCGAGCGGGGCTATCTGGTGACGCCCGTGATCCAGCAAAAATGGGCCGCGCCGGTCGAAGAGTTGCAGGCGCAAGCCGGTTTTGCGCAGACTTTTTTGCCTTACGGGCGGGCCCCAGAAGTCGGTGAGTTGTTCCGCTTTCCGGCTGCAGCCCGCGGCCTGCAGGCGATTGCTGCTACAAAAGGTGAAGCGTTTTATGGTGGCGAGATCGCGCGGGCGCTTGAGCGGATGGCCGTGGCGCAGGGCGCTGGCCTGCGCGCTAGCGACCTGGCCAGCTACAGGCCGGAATGGGTCACGCCAATCGGCAAAGATTACCGTGGCTACACCCTGCATGAAATTCCGCCCAATGGGCAGGGCATTGCGGCGCTAATCGCCTTGGGCATTTTGCAGAATTTCGACTTGGCTGGCCTGCCGCTGGACGGCGCAGAGTCCCAGCACCTGCAGATCGAAGCCATGAAGCTCGCCTTTGCCGACGTGTACCGTTATGTGGCCGAACCCGCCAGCATGTCCGTCACACCGGCGCAGATGCTCGACGATGCTTACCTGGCCTCGCGCGCCCGCCTGATCGACATGAGGCGGGCGCAGGATTTTGGCGCTGGTAACCCGGTCAAGGGCGGCACCATCTACCTCACGGCGGCGGACGAGAGCGGCATGATGGTCAGCTTCATCCAGAGCAACTACATGGGTTTCGGGTCCGGTTGTGTCGAGCCGCAGTTTGGCGTGAGCCTGCAGAACCGCGGCCACGGCTTTAGCCTGGAGCCGGGCAACATCAACCAGGTGGCGCCGGGCAAGCGGCCGTTTCACACCATCATCCCGGCTTTTTTGACCCGCGCCGGTCAGCCGGTGATGAGCTTTGGCGTGATGGGCGCCAATATGCAGCCGCAGGGGCATATGCAAACCGTGGTGCGTATGCTGGATTACCAACAGAACCCGCAGGCCGCCTGCGACGCGCCGCGCTGGCGCTTCAATGCCGGGCTGGAGATCAATGTCGAAGCTGCCATGAACCCGGCCACGGTGCAGGGCTTAAGCGACCGCGGCCACCGCATGGAGGTCATCAACGACTCTTACCAAGATTTTGGCGCAGGGCAGTTCATCTGGCGTGCTGGCGATCCGGCGGTGCAGGGTTATGTGGCGGCCAGTGATGCCCGGCGCGATGGTCAGGCGGTTGGCTTTTGAGCGCGGTGCATGGCCGGGCTTTGTGGCACGGACTGGCGTTGGCGACCATCGGCTCGGTGGCCTTTAGTGCCAAGGCCATCATCATCAAGCTGGCCTACCGGCATGGGGTGGATGCGGTCACCCTCATCATGTACCGCATGCTGTTTGCGCTGCCCATTTTTGCTTTGATGGCCTGGTGGGCCAGCCGCGGCAAACCGCCGCTGACCCGGCGCGACTGGTGGAGTGTGGTGGGGCTGGGCTTCAGCGGCTACTACCTAGCCAGTTTTCTAGACTTTGCTGGCTTGAGCTACATCAGCGCTTCGCTAGAGCGCTTGATTCTCTACCTCAACCCCACCTTGGTGCTGCTGTGGGGCTTGGTGCTTTACAAGCGGCGCATCCATCCTCTTCAGATGGTCGGCATGGCTGTCAGCTACCTGGGGGTGCTGGTGGTGTTTGGCCACGAGTTGGGAATCCAGGGGACCGATGCCGCTCTGGGTGCGCTCCTGGTGTTCCTTAGCGCCGTGACTTATTCGGTGTACCTCATCTTCAGCGGCGAATTGGTGCAACGTCTGGGCTCACTGCGGTTGGTGGGGCTGGCCACGGGTGTCGCTTGTCTGCTGTGCCTCGCCCAGTTTTTGGTGCTGCGACCCTTGAGCGCGGCGCTGGTAGCGCCCGAGGTGCTGTGGCTGTCGTTGTTGAACGCCACCCTGTGCACGGCCATGCCGGTGCTGCTGGTGATGATGGCCATTGAGCGTATAGGCGCCGGTATGGCGGCTCAGGCCGGTATGGTCGGGCCCATGTCCACCATCCTGATGGGGGTGCTTGTGTTGGGCGAGCCCTTCACGGCATGGATAGCTGCCGGTACCGCTCTGGTGATCGCCGGTATTTACATCTTTTCGAGGGCCGTCCGCCAGCCAGCTGCGGCCTGATCATTGAACTGTTGGGCACTGCTGGCTAACTTCAACGACGGCTCAAGCGGCGCCTCCGGGCACAAATTCAAGCCGCGCGTCGCCTTTGGTTGGTTCAACCCCTATCATCCTCACATCGGGTTCAA
>CAMCZF010000270.1 GCA_945885775.1 Rhodoferax sp. OV413
CCGAGCGAGTGGTGCAGGTGCTTGATGTGCGAGCGCATGGTGACGCGCAGCTTGGCGTCCAGATTGCTGAGTGGCTCGTCCATCAAAAACACCTTGGGCTGGCGCACGATGGCGCGGGCCAGCGCCACCCGTTGCCGCTGGCCGCCCGACAGCTCCTTGGGCCGACGATCCAGGAAGTCGGTCAGTTCCACCTGCGCCGCGGCTTTGAGTACGGCCGGCTTGATTTGAGCTGCCGGCATGCCGCGGATGCGCAGCGGAAAGCTGATGTTCTCGGCCACCGTCATGTTGGGGTACAGGCCGTAGCTCTGAAACACCATGGCCACATCACGGTCCTTGGGTTCCAGGCCATTCACGCAGCGGTCGCCAATCCAGACCTCGCCGGTGCTGGGGTCTTCCAGCCCGGCCACCATGCGCATGGTGGTGGTCTTGCCACAGCCACTGGGGCCGAGCAGCACCAAAAACTCGCCGTCGGCGATGTCGAGCGACATCTGCTTGACGCCCACGGCATCGCCCCAGGACTTGGAAATATTGTTCAGCTGCACGCGCGCCATGTCAAAGCCTCAGGCTTGCGGCGTCAGGACTTGCATCCAGAGCGCCACGTCATCGATCAACACCCACTCGCGCAGGACCCGGCCCTGCACCAGCTCAGCGTGCACAATGCCCATCACTTCCACCTCGCGTCCGCTCTCTTTTCCATAGCGAAGAAGTGAGCTATCACGGGGGCTGTGGACTGTTTTGGCTCTAAAACGCAGGGCCAGCCTGTCACTGCGGCCGCTCTGGGCCTGGTCTTGCTGCCAGGCCAGGTGCTCCACCGTGAACTGCTGCACCCGCAGCGCACCGAACACACTGTGCCAGAAACCGGCGATCTCGTCATGGCCATAGCTGGTGTGTTCCCCCGGGCTGATCTGCTGGGCCGCCTCGTCATAGATCGCCGTGACATCGCCCTCGCCCTGCGCCAGGGCCTCGATCACACCGGCGTAGGCTTGAGCCAACGGGTGCTGGCTGATGTGCGACACATAGCCTGACGGTGCCGGTGGGGCCACCGGCTTGTGCCAGCCACCCCGCTGGTTCAGCCAGCTCTGCGCCAGCGCCTGCGGCGTGCTGCCGATCTGCAAGGCGATGGCCGCCTGGTCGCGCACCAGCCACTCGTGGATCACGCGGTTGTCTTTGCACAAACAATCGGCAACGGTGCGCGCGTGCACCAGGGCACCGCTGGCCGGGCCGAAGGTCCCATCGCCCAAATGGGTCATGGTCGAAATGATGCGGTGTGAGCTGAGGAAGCCGCCTTCGTCGTCGCCCGACTGGATCACGTCTTCCGCCAGCAGGCGACGGTTCGGGAACATGGCCAGGGTGGCGCGGGTGCCAGTGACCACGTCTTCGACCGCGCTGCTGACCGACATGGGTGTTTCTACCACGCAGGGGTCGCTGTAATACAGACGGATATCGTCGATACGGCGGCCCTCCCAAATGCGCGCAGTGATCACCCGGATGTAGTGGTCCAGGTTGCTGAACTCGGCATCAAAACCCTTCATGGCAAACAACTCCTTGGCGCTGACTGGCGCGCCGACTGACGAATGATCAATTTTCCGGGCACCACCAGGTTGCGACTTGGCGGCGTCTGAGTCTGCCGCAAATAGCCCTGCAACAGGGCCACCGTGGCCTCCACCATCGGCTCCACCGGTTGCTCAAAAGTGGTCAATTCATACGAGGCCCAGCCAGCTTGTGGCACATTGTCAAAGCCCACCACCGACACATCCTGCGGCACGGCCAGACCTAGCTCGTGGCGCAGGGTGTCCAGCACGGCGATGGCCATCTGGTCGCCGGCCACAAACACCGCGTCGGGCCGGTCGGCCGCATGGCCAAACAAGTCACGGGCCGCCTGCCGGGCCTGCGCCACATCGTAATTGCCGATGGCACGGGCATAAATGCGTTGCCCCAACTCAGCCAAGCCGTCGCGAAAACCGCGCTCCCGCTCCAGGTTGGTGGACGAGTCTTCACGCCCGGCAATGTAGGCTATGCGCTGGTGGCCGCCAGCCACCAAAAAGCGTGCAATGTCACGGCCGCCACCCACGTTGTCAGAACGCACCGAGCTGACCGCGCCCGCACTGCCCGAGGCCATGATGCGGTTGAACAACACCACCGGAATGCTCGCATCGGCACAGCGCTGCGCCAGGGCCGAGGACAGGGTGGTGGCGCCCAGCACAATGCCGTCCACGTTGTACTGCAGGATTTCTTCCACCAGGTCGTCGGAGTTGGCGTTGTCGCCAATGAAGATCAGCAGGTGGTAACCGTCTTGCTGCAGCCGCTTGGCCAGCCGCTCCAGCACCGCCGGGTAATACAGGTTTTCAAGGGCTGAGAGCACCAAGCCAATGATGCGTGAGCGCCCGGTGATCAGGCTGCGGGCATGGGCGTTGGGCTGGTAGCCCAGCTTGCGTGCGGCCTCTTGCACCTTGTCGCGCATGGCCTCCGACACGCTGGCACCCGCGGTAAAGCAGCGGCTCACCGCCGACTGCGACACGCCGGCCAGCCGCGCCACATCCAGCGAAGTGGCCTGTGTCTTCATTGCGCCGTCCAGCCGCCATCAACCATCAGCGCGCTGCCAGTCACCATGGCCGAGGCATCGCTGGCCAGGAACACCACCGCACCCATGATGTCCTCCAACTGGCCCAGCCGGCCCAGCGCAATGCGAGAGGTCACAAACTGCCGAAACTCCGGGTCGGCCAGCGCCGGGCGGGTCATCGCTGTCTCGATGAAGGTCGGGCACAGGGTGTTGGCCCTAATCTGGTGCGGCCCCAGTTCCCAGGCCAGGGCCCGGGTCATGCCCTCCACCGCATGCTTGGTGGCGCAGTACACCGAGCGCTTCGGGCCACCCACATGGCCCATTTGTGAGGAAATCTGGATCAGCGAGCCTGGCAGGCCCGCACCGATCAGCCCACGCGCCACCTCGCGGGCCAGGTAAAAGGCGGCCTTCAGGTTGAGGTTCACCACAGCGTCAAAGTCGGCGTCCAGGGTCTCGGTGATCAGCGCGGGGCGATTGGTGCCGGCGCTGTTGACCAATATCTGGAACGGCCCGGCATCGGCCAGGGCCTGTTTCACGGCCACAGGGTCGGTGACATCCAGCACCAGCACGTTGGCCTTGGCCCCATAGGCCCGCAGAGCGGCAGCGGCAGCATGCAGCTCGGCGCCCGTACGGGCTGCCAGCGTGACCACCGCCCCGGCTTGTGCCAGGGCATGGGCTGCGGCCAGGCCAATACCTCGCCCAGCCCCTGTCACCAGGGCGCTGCGGCCATCCAGCCGGAACGAGGGCGTGACCGGGTTGACCACGGCCGGCGCAGGCTGGCTCATGGCGCCAGGCCCGGGCGCGGCGGCGCGCGCTCGCCACGGTCAAAGGCCTCCCAGCCCTCACCCTGGAATGGGTCCACGCCCAACTGCTGCATCACGTGCGGAAAATCCACCGACACCCAGTTGTCCACAATCTTGCCGTCCTGCACCTTCCAGAAATCCATGTAGCGGATCTCGATGCGTTTGCCCGTGGGCGCAATGCCCATGAAAGTGCCCGAGTGCGTGGCCTCTTGACGCCCAAAGGCGGCCATCCACTCGCCTTGGACGATGCGGGCCTCGTCAATGCAGACCTTGTCAGAGAACGCGGCCTGGAACGGGCGCTGCCAGTTGTCCTGGAACGCCTTGACACCCAGCTTGGTGCCACAGCCGGCGTTGCCCATCCAGCGAAAGTCTTTGGCAAAAAACGCTTCAATGCCGTCGATGGTGTGGTCGTTCAGGCCGTCCACCATGCCCTCAACGACCCGGCGGGTGGCCTCGGTCTGGGACAGGTCGTTGTCGCGTGTGAGCGCCGCCTGTTCGGGGCGGGCCCCTTTCATGCGGGTCCGTCCAGCGCCGGCACCGGCTGGTACCAGGGCACCTCGGCGCGCTGGCCGTAGCGGCGCACCCGCAGGTTGGCCTGCTCACCATGGCCGGCGAAATTCTCCATGTGGCACAGGCGCGAGCAGACCTCGCCGATGCTGGCACTGGCCGCATCGGTGAGCACCCGCTGGTAAGTGCAGGTCTTGAGGAACTTGCCGACCCACAGGCCGCCGGTGTAACGGGCGTTCTTGTTGGTGGGTAAGGTGTGGTTGGTGCCAATCACCTTGTCGCCGAAGCTGACGTTGGTGCGCGGCCCGAGGAACAGCGCGCCATAGTTGGTCATGCCTTTAAGAAAGTAGTCCGGGTCGCGCGTCATCACCTGCACATGCTCGGAGGCGAGCTCGTCGGCCTTGGCCAGCATCTCGGCGTCGGTGTCGCAAACAATCACCTCGCCGTAGATCTCCCAGGCCTTTCCGGCAATGGCCGCCGTCGGCAGGATCTTGAGCTGGCGTTCAACCTCGGCCATGGTGTCGCGCGCCAGTTTCTCAGAGGTGGTCAGCAGCACTGCCGGCGAGGTGGGGCCGTGCTCG
>CAMCZF010000271.1 GCA_945885775.1 Rhodoferax sp. OV413
CAGGTTTGCATGCGCATGCGCCCGGCCTCGTTGACGGCGCCGGCTCCGCCCTCCAACTGCCATGTCACCCACAGCGTCAAGCCAATCGACGCCAGTGCCACCAGCAGCATGCCAACGCCCAGACGCATGAGCTTATTGGCCAGGGACGATTGACCCAACCAGAGCAAAGGCCGCCTCGCGCGTTGCATGCTCACGATTCAGGCCACCGCTGGCTGCGGTCGTTGACGGGGTTGCACCAGAAACAGGCCCAGCAGCATCACCGCCAGTGCGGCCCACACCCAGCCGCTGAAGCGCTCGCCCAGCAGCAGCATGGCCCACAGCACACCCGAACCCGTCACCACGTAGGCCACCTGCGTGGCAAACACCGCCCCGGCACGGGCCGCCAACCAGACGTAGCCCGCATAGACCAGCGCATGCACGCAGGACGAGGCGATCAGCGCCAGCTCCGGCACCCCATAGGGCGGCAGCGGGCTGATCCATTGTCCCGACCACAGGGTCAGCGGCAGGGCCATCAGGGCCCCGACCGACGAGGCCCAAAACATGGCTTGCACGGCATCCAGGCCGGCAGTTCCCCATTTGGCGACGTAGTTGCCTTCCATGGCGTAAAACAGCGGCCCGATCAGGGCCACCGGCAGCCACGCCACCATGCCGGGGGAGGGCAGGCTGGTCTGGGGCAGGGCGATCAGTGCCACCCCCAGCACGCCGCAGCACAGCCCGAGCAGGCGCAGCGGGCTGAAGCGGTCCATACCCAACATGAGCGCCAGTGGCAAGGACAGCAGGGGCACGGTCGAGATCAGGATGGACATCACGCCGCCCGGCAGATGCGCCACCGACATGTAAAAGGTCGAATTCGGGATCAGCGTGCCGATCAGGGCGATCACCACGGCAAAGCGCA
Source organism: Rhodoferax sp. OV413 (assembly GCA_945885775.1). Taxonomy (GTDB): domain Bacteria; phylum Pseudomonadota; class Gammaproteobacteria; order Burkholderiales; family Burkholderiaceae_C; genus Rhodoferax. The sequence continues at coordinate 896 of CAMCZF010000271.1, forward strand.
ATCCAGCGCAGGTGATGGCAAAGGATTTGCGCCGCAGCAGATTCAGGGTGCCGAGCACGACGGCGCCGATCACCAACTGCCAGAAAATCAGTCCGAAATGCTGGTGGCCGCTGGACACCGCCAGCTTGCCCAAAGATTGGGTGCTGCCCCAGCCAATGCCCAACAGCAGCAGCACACCCACCAAACCCAAGCGACCGCTGGGGCGCAGCGCGACGGTCATGGTCATACACTCACACTCATCCGTTCAAGTATCGCACCATGCCCCAACCTGCCCACGCTGTCCCGGCCAGCGACCCACGTACCGGCGTCCTGCCAGCGCCGCTGCTGGCCCTGGGCGCGATTGCCCTGTGGGGCACGCTGGCGGCGTTGGGCGTCGCGCTGGCCCATGTGCCGCCGTTTTTGCTGACCGGGCTGGCGCTGTGCGTGGGCGGCCTGTTGGCGCTGCCGCTGTCGGGCTTTCGGCTGGGCCAATGGCGCGTGCCGCTGCCCACGCTGGCGCTCGGCGTCGGCGGCCTCTTTGGCTTTCACTTTTTGCTTTTTCTGGCGCTGCGGCTGGCGCCGCCAGTGCAGGCCAACCTGATCAACTACCTGTGGCCGCTGTTCATGGTGCTGCTATCGCCGCTGCTGCTGCCGGGCCTGCATTTGCGCACGGTGCATGTGCTGGCAGCGCTGCTGGGTTTTGCGGGCGCCGCGCTGGTGATCCTGGGCAACCCGGCCCATGACGGGACAGCGCAGGCCGCTGGCTGGCACTGGGGCTACCTGCTGGCACTGCTGTCGGCGCTGGTCTGGGCCAGCTACTCGCTGCTGACCCGGCGCGTGCCGCATTTCCCGACCGCCGCCATCGGCGGCTTTGCCCTGCTGTCGGGCCTGCTGTCCCTGCTGTGCCACGCGCTGCTGGAGCCGGCGGTGTCTTTAAGCGGGCGCGATCTGCTGCTGATCGGCGCGCTCGGACTGGGGCCAATGGGCGCGGCGTTTTTCTTGTGGGACATGGCGCTCAAGCGTGGCGACACGCGCCACATCGGCATCCTGAGCTACCTGACACCGCTGGCCTCTACCGCCGTGCTGGTGCTGGTGGGCGGCCGCGCCTTCACCTGGAACATCGCGCTGGCGGCGCTGCTGATCGTCGGCGCCGCGCTGCTGGGCACGCGCGGCGATTGAACCTGGTCAATACCGATGATTGAACTGCAGCAAATTCAAGCCGCCGCCACCCGCTTGCAGGGCCAGTTGCTGCGCACGCCCTGCGTGGCCTCGCGCACCTTGTCCGAGCTGACTGGCGCCCAGGTTTTCCTCAAGTTTGAAAACCTGCAGTTCACCGCCTCGTTCAAGGAGCGCGGCGCCTGCAACAAGCTGGCCCAGCTCAGTGCGGCCGAGCGCCAGCGCGGGGTGATCGCCATGAGTGCCGGCAACCATGCCCAGGGCGTGGCCTACCACGCACAACGGCTGGGCCTGCGCGCCGTGATCGTGATGCCGCGCTTCACACCGGGCGTCAAGGTGGAGCGCACGCGCGGCTTTGGCGCCGAGGTGCTGTTGCACGGGGACTCGCTGGACGAAGCCCACCGGCACGCGCTGGCGCTGGCGGCAGCGCAGGGGCTGGTGTTTGTCCACCCCTATGACGACGCAGACATCATCGCCGGCCAAGGCACGGTGGCCCTGGAGATGCTGCAAGACCTGCCCGAGCTCGACACACTGGTGGTGGCGGTGGGCGGTGGCGGCCTGCTGGCCGGCATGGCCACCGCCGCCCGGGCACTGCGGCCCGGCATCGAGCTGATCGGGGTGCAGACCACCCGCTTTCCGGCCATGGTCAATGCCATCCAGGGCACCCATTACCCCCAGGGCAGCAGCAGCATTGCCGAAGGCATCGCCGTGGGCACGCCGGGGGTACTGACACGGGCCATCATTGCGCGGCTGGTGGACGACCTGCTGCTGGTCGATGAGGGTGACATTGAGCAGGCCATCGTGATGCTGCTGGAGGTGGAAAAAACGCTGGTGGAAGGCGCTGGCGCCGCCGGCCTGGCCGCGCTGCTGCGTCACCCTCAGCGCTTTCAGGGCAAGCGGGTCGGGCTGGTGCTGTGCGGCGGCAACATCGAGCCGCTGCTGCTGGCGGCCATCATCGCCCGCGGCATGGTGCGCGCTGGGCGGCTGGCACGCATCCGCGTCAGCGCGCGCGATGTGCCCGGCACGCTGGCCCGCATCACCACCATCGTGGCGGCTGCCGGCGCCAACATCGACGAGGTGCACCACCAGCGCGCCTTCACGGCCCTGGCGGCGCAGAACGCCGAGGTCGAGCTGGTGATCCAGACCCGCGGCCCGCAGCACATTGCCGAGGTGCTGGCGCAATTGCTGCAGGCCGGCATGCAGGCCGAGCTGCTGCCGTGACTACTCCGCCAGCGCCGACCCGCTGCGGCGGGTAAAATCGGGGCTATTGCGCAACCAATTCATCAGAGGTAACCCCATGTCCACGCCCGCACCCCAGCACGACGATCACGCCCAAGACCCGGTGGAAGAGATTGTTTCGGCCATCCCGTTTGTGCTGCCACTGGTCGGGGGCGTGCTGATGTTCCTGCTCGCGTTTATCGCAGTTTCTATGGCCTGATTGGCCGCCAAGCCCCGTCAGGCTTGGCTCTTCAGCTATTTTTTCAATAGCAAAAAAGCGTTTGGCCGATCGTGCTCGGCCGATGCCGGCCGGGCTCCCGGCTCACCCAATTTCCAACCACTCTGCTTGCCGTTGCCCCGCTCGGGTGCCATTCGGACTCAGCACGCCTGCGGCTTTGCGGACCCACAGCGGGTTTGTCGCATATTTACATGCAAGTTTTGCATAACATTTGCCGGTAACCGATTGGTAACCACGGGACGAGTTCATAGAATCGGCCTTCCGGTTCAGGGGGCCGGCCGTGCGTGGCGCACGGGAGTCGTCTTAACAATTCCGGAGCTTTTCATGAACTCACCCGTGATGCAGGGCCTCAGGCTCAACGCGCCCGCCTATGTCAAAAACGCCAGGCTGATCGCCTGGGTGGCGGAGGTGGCGGCACTGACCCAACCCGCAAACATTCACTGGTGCGACGGCTCAGCGGACGAATACGCCCGCCTGTGCCAGCAGCTGGTTGATGCCGGCACCTTCAAACGGCTAAGCGCCAGCAAACGCCCCTACAGCTTCCTGGCCTGCTCCGACCCGGGCGATGTGGCCCGCGTGGAAGACCGCACCTTCATTTGCAGCGCGCACCAGGACGATGCCGGCCCGACCAACCACTGGATGGACCCGGCGCAGATGCGTGGCATCCTGCAGGGTGGCCAACCGGATGGCACGCCGGCACTGTTCGCCGGTTGCATGCGCGGCCGCACCCTGTACGTGGTGCCGTTCTCTATGGGGCCGCTGGGCTCACACATCTCGCACATCGGCGTGGAGCTGACTGACAGCGCCTACGTGGCGGTAAACCAGCGCCTGATGACCCGCATGGGACGGGCCGTGTATGACGTGCTCGGGGTTGACGGCGCCTTTGTGCCCTGCGTGCACTCGGTGGGCGCGCCGCTGGCAGC
>CAMCZF010000272.1 GCA_945885775.1 Rhodoferax sp. OV413
GGCTGCTGGCCTTTGTGGTACTGGGCCTGCTGCCCGTGGCGCTTAAGCGCTGGCGTACCAGCCAGAGCAGCCAGGCGCTGGCTTTATCGCTGCCGCCTCATACCCGCATCCTGCTGGTTTGGCTGGCGGTGTGGCTGCTGGTGTTCATGCTGCCCAGCCAGCGCTCGGCGCGCTACCTGATCCCGGCCATGCCCGCGCTGGCCTGTGTCATTGCGCTGAACTGGCAGCACATCGGGCGCATCTGGTTTGTGCTGTGTCTGCCGCTGTGCGCCCTGATGCTGCTGGTGCTGGGCCGCATCGCCTGGGTGGCACACGATTTGGGCATTGCCAGCACCAGCGAATGGCTGGCCGCCATGGCAGCGGCGCTGACCGGCCTGTGGCTGGTGCTGGCCGGCCTGTGGCGCGCGCGCTGGAGCCGCGGCTGCACTGTGGCCACCTGTCTGGCGGTGTACGCCTGCCTGGGGCTAAGTACCGCGCCGCTCAGCGGGCCGGCCGGCCGCTACCCGGCAGATGCCCTGATGGTCCTAGCCAAGCCGGGCGCCCGCGTGGCCGTGCCCAACAATTTCAACGGCCAGTTCGAACGCTTCGAGTTCCTGCTGCCGGGCTACCGATTTGTGCCCTACGACAGCCAGGCCCGAGTCAGCACCACCCCGGACGGCGCTGCGCTGGCCGATCTGCTGGCGCGCCATGACGCCGTGGTCTGGCTACAGGGCACGCCCACTGAAACCGCCCCACCCTGCGCACCGGGCTGCCGCTTGCTGGGCACCCGCTGGGAACTCAAAGGCCGACACCGCTCAGGCGAGATCACACTGGCCAACCTGTGGTACCCGCAGCAGTGGCTGTTCCGGCGCGAGTGGCTGATAGGCCCTGCTTCTTGATTGCTGGTTTTTGGGGGTGGATTGTTGGCTTGCCGGTCAAGGCGGTGCCAGGCTGAGCAACTGCGCTCGTGTCCTCCAGACGCACGTGCCCTGCGGGCCCCTGCGTCTTTCCCCCTTGACCTCGCTCCGCCGCTCAGCCCGGCACCACCTTGACGACCCTCGCACGCGAGACCTGTCATTCCCGGTTGTAGCCGGGAATGACGGGAAACCAGCCGGAGCGACATCTTGCCCAAGCAGGGACGGGATGGCGTGCCTGCTGCAGCGAGGTCAAGGGGGAGCCCGCAGGGCGGAGGACACGAGCGGAAGCAGGCATGCCGTCCCGTCCGCCCCGCAATGCCACCGTCACCAATAGTGGCCTAAATCAGCTTTAAGTCCCGTCGTTATTGAATAGTTTGCTATTATTTTTATTATTTTGTCAGAGCACTGACTCAGAGGATACGCACGCTGGTGAACCCGTCATGCGTTCAGGTCTTCCGTCTCACCCCGCGCCGCGCCAACAGCCAGCGCAGTTGCAGACCGAGCCACAGCAAGGGGTCCAGCAAAGCATCCCACAGGTTGCCGCTGGGCCAGCGGGTAAGTACAAACAGCAGCAGGACCACTGCCGGTAAGGCCAGCCAGGGCCAGGCTGCTGGCTGGGCGCCCCAGCGCAGCCACACGGCCAGCAACAGCAGGCAGACCGCCGCCAGGGCCGGGGTACCAAAACCCCAGCCATAAAGGGCCACTGGCAACAGCGCGAGCAAGTCCAGCAGCAGCAGCCAACCCAGCAGTACCGCCAGCCAGCCCAAGGCAGTGGCCCAAGGCGCCGGATCAGCCAATTCTGTTGCATTTGAGAGGCTCGACCTTAAAGCATTGACCAGCCAGAACAGCCCCAGCAAGCCACTGCTCAGGCTGGGCGCCTTGAAGGCCAGACCGAGCCAGTGTGAAACCGAAGCCGTACCGGGCAGCGCCACCCACACCAACACAGCCGCCATCAGAGCCAGGCGGAGGCGGCGTGACCAGTCACGCGCAAGCCAGCCCACACCACCGCCCAGCACCACTGCCCATAGGCCTTGCCGGGCCAAACTCTGGCCAGACAGCTCGGGCAGCCATGGCAACTGCCAGGCCTCCCAGGCGGTGAGTAAGGTGGTGCTGTCCATGGGCGCTAATGCTCGGGTGGGTTGCGTCAGTTTCAGGGTCGCAAGGCCGGGGCAGCAAAGCGCTGCCAGGCAATCTGGCGACGCTGGTCGGTGTAGCTGACCCACAGGCTGTCGTCCTCCCAGGTCAAGGCAGGGTACGAGAACTCCTGCCCCGACTGCCCCTCAACAAGGGCCTGCGGCTGGGCCATTGCCCAATTAACACCATCGACCGATTGACTCAGATCGAGGCGATGACGGCTGCCCGGCAAGGAGTTATGCACCAGCAGCAGTTGGCTAGGCGCCAAAGCCAGCGAAGCGACGGCCGAGCCAGGGTTCACCAAGGCAAGATCCGGCGCGTCCTGCCAGCTGCGACCACCGTCCTGGGTACGCGCCACCCCGACCCGACCATCCGGGCGCTGGTCGCGCATCAAGGCCAGCCAGTCCGACGGGCCCAGGGGCAGCAGGCTCGGTTGCAGCAGGTGCCGCCGCGCAGAGATACGCGTGGCGCCCAGGTACTGGCCAGCGGCATCAAAGCGCAAGGCCAGCGGGTACTTGATGCCCAGCTCAAAATACACCGGCAGCACCATGCCACCGTCGGCCAGCGTCAGTGGGGCATTGCGAACCAGAAAACTGGTGTTCCATAGCCAACCCAGTGGCAGCACCTGCACCGGCGCAAACGACAGTTGGGCCAGGTCAGAGCCCGTGCGCTGGCGCAGGTGCACGATGCGTGCCGCAGCCCAGCCACCCAGACCGGTCGCCACCACAAACAAATGAATACGCCCTTTTGGGTCCAGCCAGGCCACCGGGTTGCCCAGCCTGCGCACGGCAAAGCCCAGATCAGCGCCAAGGGCCTGACGATCCAACACAAAGCGCGCTGGCGACCAGCGGCCGCTGGCGCGGTCGAATTGCGACGCGGCAATTTGCACATCGGGGGCGCTCTCTCGGGCGCCTGCAAACCAGAAGGCCATCAGAGAGGCGGCATGGTCTTTGGGTAAGGCCAGCAGGCTACTGGCGTGCGCAGCCGGGGTGTTCACCGGCATCGGGATGGCGCCACTGGCCTGCAATGCCAGCCCTGTCGGGGCCTTTGCCGGCGTTGCCACCGCCTCTGCCCTCGGGGCCGGAGCTGATGCCGGGCGGCGACCCGTGTCCAACATCAGCACAAGCGCAACACCCAACATTCCTGCCAGCAAACGTCGCCAAGGGCCAACCGTCAGGGCAGCCCGCACGACGTGAGCATTGAACAAAGCCATGAGTGAGGCTGCGCCAAGTGGTTCGAGCGCAAAGAAGTTGACGACTCATCAATCTTATGTTGAAAAGGTCGTGCTCAAAGGCCTTGGCGCCTGCAAGATAATGCTGTAACCCTTCAGTTCAGTGGGCAGTCCTTACTATGGGCAGCCTCACGTCAACGCAACGCACCATGCACCGTACTATTTTTGACACCCCAGTAATTAACACCCTGTTGCGTGGCGTATCGGTCGGGTTTTTACGGCTGACCGGCTGGACCATTGAAGGGGCGCTGCCCGCCGGGGCCAGCAAGAGCGTGCTGATTGCCGCGCCGCACACCAGCAACTGGGACCTGCCCTACACCCTGATGGTGGCCTTTGCGCTGCGCCTTAACGTGTACTGGATGGGCAAGGAGCAGCTGTTTCGACCGCCTTTTCGCGGCGTGATGCGCTGGCTGGGCGGCATCCCGGTGAACCGGGCGCAGGCCGGCAACCTGGTGGCGGCCTCAGTGGCCGCACTGCAGCAGGCACCGGGGCCGGTGCAACTGATCGTGCCGCCCGAGGGCACGCGCAGCAAGACCCGCTACTGGAAAACCGGTTTTTATTATATCGCCCTGGGCGCCCAGGTGCCGATCGTGATGGCCTACATGGACTACGAGCGCAAGCGCAGCGGCCTGGGGCCGGTGTTTGTGCCCACCGGCGACGTGGACGCCGACATGGCCACCATCAAGGCCTTTTACGCACCTTTCAAGGGCCGTAACGCCGCGCAGTTTCACGCCGGGGAGTAGCGGTCACTGGATTCCCGTTTTCACGGGAATGACGAGAAGGGCTGTCATCCCCGGCTACGAACGGGGATCCATGCACCCCCGGATTCCCGTTGTCACAGGAATGACCCAGGCACTCGGTGGGAATGACGACGAATTGGCGCCGCCCGTCTAGAATACTGTAAATAATAAAGTAAAAACTTATTAATTACAGGTATGTTGAGCCGCCATATTGAAGTCCAGGTGCAGACGTTGCTGTCGCACTTTCCCTGCGTGGTGCTGACTGGCGTGCGGCAGTGTGGCAAAACCACCTTGCTGAGCCGGCTGGGCAACGGGTGGCAGCGGTTTGACATGGAGGACTCGGCCGACCGGCAGCAGGTGTTGGCCGACCCAGACCTGTTTTTGCGCCTGCATGACGACCAGGTGGTGGTCGACGAGGCGCA
>CAMCZF010000273.1 GCA_945885775.1 Rhodoferax sp. OV413
ATCACCAACAAGAACCGAATCTGGAACTTTGACGACATGGACGCCGCCGAGATCGTGATTCCCGACGCACCCCACGCCAACGAGGTGGTGGTGGCGCTGGTGCTCGGCATTGGCGGGCGCCCGCTGCACCGCATCGGCCCAGCCAAATAAACGTGTCCAAGGAGCCCCTCATGTTCAAAGCCATCATCCTGCTTAAGCGCCGCGACGACACCAGCCTGGCGGAATTTGCCCACTGGTGGCTGGTCGACCATGCGCCGCTGGCTAAGGCCCTGACCGGCGTGCGTGGCGCCACCTTCAACCTGGTGGCCGGCGACGGCAGCGGCGCCTATGACGGCATCTCCGAGCTCTGGTTTGACGACCAGGCGGCTTTTGAAGCGGCCTACGCCACCGACCACGGCCGGGCCGTGGCAGCCGACTCCATGGCGCATGTGTCTCGCCGTGAACGCCTGTTTGTGGCGGAGCACGTGCTCGTACCGCACCACTGAATCCCAACCTTTCCACCTGACGGAGCATCTACATGGGCAATATCCTCAACACCGAGCTGCTGGCACGCGATCACCGCCACCTGGTGCACTCCTTGCACAGTGAAAAAACCCATCTGGACGGCAAAGTCTGGGTCAAGGGCGAAGGCTGTGAGCTGATCGACGCCGATGGCAACCGCTATATCGACGCCATGTCTGGCCTTTGGAACGTCACTCTGGGCTACAGCCAGCCCACGCTGGTGGCGGCCGCTGCAGCGCAAATGGGTACCCTGGCCTACGCCTCGGGCTACTCGGGCAGCAGCAACCTGCAGGCCATGGCGCTGGGCGAACGCCTGGCCGGCCTGACCTACCCCAATATCAACCGGTTTTTCTTCACCTCGGGTGGTGGCGAATCGACCGACAGCACGATCAAGACGGCGCGCTATTACTGGAAAGCCATGGGCAAGCCGGGCAAGGTCAAGACCATCAGCCAGATGGGCGGCTACCACGGCACCACGCTGGCGGCCATGTGCGCCACCGGCCTGCCGGCCTATTGGCCAGCGTTCGAGCCGCGCATGCCCGGCTTTGTGCACATTCCCAACTACGACCCCTACCGCTACCCGGTCGGGCCGGGGCAAGACCCGGCAACAGCCGCCGCCGATGAGCTCGAGCGCGCCATTTTGGCTGAAGGGGCCGATACCGTCGCGCTGTTCCTGGTTGAGCCGGTATGCGGTGGCGGGGCCTATGTGCCACCTTCGGGCTACTTCAAGCGCATCCGGGAGATTTGTGACAAATACGATGTGCTGCTGGCCGCTGACGAGGTCATCACTGGTTTTGGCCGGACTGGCCGCATGTTTGCACTGGACCATTGGGGCGTGCAGCCCGACCTGATGCAGTTCGCCAAGGGCATCACCAGCGGCTACGTGCCCCTGGGCGGCGTCGGTCTGTCAGACCACATTGCCGACGTATTTGACCGGGCCGGCTCCGACCCCTGGATGCATTGCTACACCTACAGCGGCCACCCGGTCACCTGTGCGGTGGCGTTGGCGGCGATCGATGTCATTGAGCAGCAGCACCTGGTGCAGGCCGCCGCCCAGAATGGCGCGCAGTTTCTGGCCGACTTGCGCGCCGCACTGGGTGACCATGTGCATGTGGGCGACGTGCGCGGTCTGGGACTGATGGCGGCGGTGGAACTGGTGGAAGACCGGGCCAGCAAAGCAAGCTTTAGCGCCAGCCGCAAGATCGGGCCCACCGTGATTGCAGAGGCCCGCCGCCGCGGCCTCATCACCCGTGGCCGTGGCGACACCATTTACCTCGGCCCAGCGCTGGTGATGCAGCCCCCCATGATCAAGCGCGTGGTGGAGATCATCACCGAGTCGGTGCACACTGTGCTGGGCGCTGGCTGAACCGAAGGCTGTAGCTTCGGGGTCGGTCTATTTCCGAACTGCCGGCACCTCCAGCGGCAGGCCCTCGCCTCGCCAAGTCAAGTAAAGCGCCAGTTGTCGCATTTGGGGGTCTCCCCAAGGGGGCGGTTCGGCTCGGATACCGGCGTAACAGCTGCGCAGGCGTCGCTCTAATGAGCCCAGGGTCTGCCATTCCAGCCGGTAAACCGGATAACCGTTGGGCTGGCCTTGGCTCAAGCGGTCCGAATACAGCCGCCGGCCTTGCTGCTGGTCATGACACTGTGCACAGGACAGGTTAAGCTGACCCTGCCGGCGCTGGAACAGGCTGGCGCCGGCTTGCAGGTGCACCGCCAGCCGCGGGTCCGGCGATAGCCGCAGCGGCAGGCCCTTGGACGCCTCGGCCACATACAGCGTCATGGCCAGCAGCCCGTCCGATTCAAACCCCCAGTCACTCACACCCTGGCGCTGGGTACGACAGGCTCTGATCTGGTCTTCAAGATTGAGAAGCGAGCCCGATCCGGTGGGGAGCTTCGGGTATTGCACGGCCACCCCCTGCATCGAGCCAGTCTTGAGGCCATGGCAATCCTGGCAAGACAGGTTCTGGGGCCCGACGCGCTGGCCCCAAAGCGACTCGCCCCGGGCCAGCCAGAGCAGGCCAGGGTTGGCAAACGCATCAGCCTGCAGGCTTTGTACGTCAGGGCCGGAGAATGTCAGCCCTGAGCGAAGTTGCTCCGGCGCTAGGGACCGAGTCAATAGCGGGGGCTGTGAGAGTGCCCCAGCGCCAAACAGCAGCCAACCCGCCATGACCAGCAGTTGCCGGGCCCCGCTCATGGCCCTGGCGTCTGGCGCTCCACCACCACCATGCGTTGCTGCCATTTGCCGACCACGCCCAGGTCATCCTGCCAGCGCACCACCATGTCGGCGCTGGCACGGGCCCGCACAAAAAATTCAAAGTAGGGGTTGGCGGCGATGCCGGACGAGGGCTCCACCCGAAACACCTGCTGGTCACCCAGCGTGCAGGTCAGCCACAGCAGCACATTGCGCGCAATAACGCTGCCTTGCATGTCTTGCTGGTAGCCGGTGTGCATGGGGTGCTGCACCAGCAATCGGACCTTGACCACATCACCGGCCACGATGTTCTGCGGCCATTGCAGTCGCGCCAGGCCTTGGTTCATGAGGCGTCCATGCAGGCTGATTCTGTGACGATGACTTCCGCCACCTCGTAGCGACATTCGCCGCTGGACAGGCGCGCGAGCGCCAGCAGTTGCTGGCTGCCAGCCAGCCTGACCCGGGTGCTGATCTCGGCCCTGCCGGACCAGGGCCCCAGCACAAACGCCGCCACCTGCATCACCGGGTTGCGCGACGACAGCAGGTAAATGTGAGTCACATGGTCTTGCTCAGACATCGGACTGACCACCTGCACCGAGACCGGTACCATGGTGCCGTTGTCGGCCAACGCAGTCACCGTCAGGCTGACGCCGAGTTTGAGCACCGAACTGCCACCAACCAGCCCCTGCAGCATGTCGGCCACCGTGCGCTGCTGGTCGAAGCCGATTTGTTGCGCTCGCACGTGCTCAGGGGCAAGTGCGGTCAATCCGGCCCCGGCGGCAGAGGCCAGCCGTAGCCAGTCTCGTCGCCCTAACAGCTGTTTGACGGACGGCCGAGGGATCATCGGCGTGCCCCTTGTGGCTTCATCAGGTAGGCCAGGATGTCGTCCAGCCCTTGCTCGCTCAGAATGGTTTTGTCTTGGTAGGCCCGCGCCACGTTGTGGAGGCCTGTCAGGCTGAAATAGGGCGGCATGATGGTCACCGGATTGAACCGCCGGGGGTCCACCACGCGCTCGCGCACCGCTTGTGCATTGGCTCGCTCGGCCAGCCCATGCAGAGAGGGGCCAATGTCGCCCCCCACCGGAAGGCCCGGAATGCGGTGACACAACACGCAACCAGACTCCTGGCGCTGCAGCAGCAACTGCTGACCCCGTTGCGCCGCATCGGACAAGTCAGTCGTTTGCCCAAGAGCTGCGCCCTGCGGCAGGCCAAAAACGAAGGCCAGAGCCGCCAGCAGCGCCTTGGGTGCCCAATCAGCAGACATGCCGTCGCGTCAAACGATGCGCAGGCCTTCGCGCTGCAGGGGCAGTTGCCGAACCGGCTTGCCGCGCGCCGCTGAAATAGCGTTCATGATGCAGGGCGCTACCACACAGATGGTCGGCTCCCCCACGCCGCCCCAGAAATCATAGGTCGGGGCGATCACGGTTTCCACCTTTGGCATCTGGTACATGCGGGCAATCGGGTAGGTGTCAAAATTCTTCTCCGTGATGCGGCCGTTGAGCACGGTGGACTCACTTTGCAAGGAGTCCATGCCGTAGGCCACCGAGCCTTCCACCTGCGCCGCGATCTGGTCCGGGTTGAGCGGGTGGCCGCAATTGGTGGCCAGCACCAACCGGTGCACCTTGACGTCATTGCCCTGCACCGACACCTCGGCCACGCCGGCGGTGTAACTGCCGTAGCCCATGAACTGGGCAATGCCGCGAAACACCCCC
>CAMCZF010000274.1 GCA_945885775.1 Rhodoferax sp. OV413
CCGCCCGGCGGAAAGGCCACGATCACCTTGACCGGCTTGCTGGGGTAATCCGACTGCGCCCAGGCCAATCCACTGTTTGCTATCATAAATAGAGCAAAAAACGCAGACTGAACAAGTCTTAGGCTTCGATTTGGCATCTCTGTTCTCCTGAATAGTTAGGCGTCCATGTTAATCGGACTCGGGCACAAGCGGGCCTTCAATGCGAACATTGCCTGCGACAATTGCAGCCGCCCACCAACTTCTGGAAACCTCACCATGAGCCATCCCTTGCAACGTGCCGCAGTCGTCATCGGACTGACCCTGGCCACCCTGCCCGCCGCCTGGGCTCAAAACACCGTCACCGCTGCAGCCGCCAAAGAGGCCGGCGCCGTGGTCACGCCCTCGGGCCTGGTCTATCGATCGCTCAAGGACGGCACCGGCGCCAGTCCCAGCGCCAGTGACAAGGTCAAGGTCCATTACCGCGGCACCTTCCCGGATGGCAAAGAATTCGACAGCTCCTACAAACGCAATGAGGCGATTGAATTCCCCTTAAGCGGCGTGATCAAGTGCTGGACCGAGGGCGTGCAGCGCATGAAGGTCGGTGGCAAAGCCAAACTGACTTGCCCACCGGCCATCGCCTATGGCGAGCGCGGCGCCGGCGGCACGATTCCGCCCAATGCCACCCTGCTCTTTGAGGTGGAATTGCTGGCCATCAACGGCAAATAAGCCGGCCTCATCGGCATGGACCTGGCACTGGTGCTGGTGTTCAGCCCGCGTTAGCACTGGGTGCTGCGGCTGGACGCCGCACGTCGGCCCTGCGACCGGAACCCCTATAAGAGCGCTCACACCACCAGCGGTGCCTCTTGTATGGCCTCCAGCTGGTCCTCCAGCATCTGCACCTGGCCCTGCCAGTAGTCGCTGGAGCCGAACCAGGGAAAGTTGATGGGGAACGTGGGGTCGTCCCAGCGCCGTGCCAGCCAGGCGCTGGAATGGATCAGGCGCAGGGTGCGCAGCGGCTCGATCAGGGCCAGCTCGCGCCGGTCAAAGTCACGAAACTGCTCGTAGCCATCCACCAGCGCGCCCAGTTGGCGGCTGCGCTGCTGCCGGTCGCCGCTAAGCAGCATCCACAGGTCTTGCACCGCCGGGCCACTGCGAGCGTCGTCCAGGTCGACAAAGTGCGGCCCGGGCCCGGCCGCAGCCGGCACGTCCAGCGGTGTCCACAAAATGTTGCCAGGGTGGCAGTCGCCGTGCAGACGCAGCTGCCGAATCGCCGAATCTTCAGAGTCTTTTTGGCCTCTAGCCCCCGTCAATGTTGGATAGTTAGCTATTAAATCGAGAGCGTTTTGGGCGGCGCGGGTCCAGGCCGACTGCACGTCCAGCGGCACCTTGTCGTGCGCCAGCAGCCAGTCGCGTGACGCTGTGCCAAAGCTGTGCAGGTCAAGCGCCGGGCGGCTGGCAAACGGTCGGGCCGCGCCCACACTGTGAATGCGCGCCAGAAAGCGGCCAATCCACTCCAGCACGTCCGGGTCATCCAGCTCAGGGGCGCGGCCACCCCGGCGCGGGCTCACACTAAAGGCAAAGTCGCCAAAGTTGTGCAGGGTGCGGCCTTCCAGCAGCAAGGGCCCCACCACCGGGATTTCGGCCGCCATCAGTTCGGCCGAGAATGCGTGCTCCTCCAGGATCTGCGCCTCGGTCCAACGCTGCGGCCGGTAAAACTTGGCCACCACCACCTGCCCGTCCTCCAGATGCAGCTGGTAGACCCGGTTTTCATAGGAACTCAGCGCCAGCAAGCGCCCGTCACCATACAGGCCGACGCTGGCGAGCGCGTCCATCACCCCGTCCGGCGTCAGGGTCTCAAAAGCGTGGCGTGGGGCGGGCGGAGGCGAGGTGTCAGACATGGCTGCATTGTCGGGCCTGTGCCATCAGCACCCAGTGCCAGCCTAGAGCGTGAACCCAAGCAGGTCTTATCAGTGACACACAAGTGACTCGCCGGCCCTATCGCCCGGATGCCGGCTTGCCAAAGCCGCCATTGAGGGCGTAACATCAGTCCAACTAAGAAAGTAAGCATGGAGACGGTTTTGGGCGATACGGGCAACCCCCTGGTCGGCACATGGCACTTGGTGCGTTGGGACATCAGCTACGACGATGGCCGAGCGCCTTCGCTACCGTTTGGCGCCGCAGCCACAGGCATGATCCTCTACACCCATGACGGCAGCATGAGCGCCTGCATTGCCCAGGCCGGTCGGGCTACCCTGTCGTCCGACAGTGTGCGCAGTGCGCCGCCGGCGGAGCGGTTGGCCGCTTTCGAGAGTTTTTTCCAATACGCCGGTCGCTACCGGGTCCAAAGCCAGGACGGCCGGCTACAAGTGGTGCACAGCGTCACCCACTCGCTCAACCCCAATTTTGTCGGCACCGAACAGGTGCGCTGGATCGACTGGCCGGCGCCCAGCCAGTTGGCCCTGTCGGCCTCTGACACAATGCCTAGCACAGCAATAGCCCGCCACCACCGGCTGCTGTGGCAGCGCAGCCCCCAACCATGACAAACAGCCACCTCGAAACGCACCAAGCACGGTTCAAGCGGGCGCAGTTGGCCTGCGCCCAGCGCGACTGCTGGAGCCCCTTCCCAGAACTGCCCGGCAAATACCCGGACGCTGAAACCGCACAGGCCAAAGGTCTGGCGGCCTTCAAGGCCCGGCTCGGTCAGGACCAGCCCCACCACTTTGACCTCGACCAGCCCGGCACGGTTGGCACACTGGGCGAAGAAGTTTCACCCTACACGCAACGACCTCTCGGCATCCTGTACCCGCAGGCCGATCCAGACCAGCTGTTCAAAGCGGCAAGCAAGGCCATGACCGACTGGGCCCGGGCACCGATCGACCAGCGCATCGGCCTGTTGCTCGAGGTGGTCGACACGCTGTACCGCGAGCATCTGTTTGACATCGTGAACGCTGTGATGCACACCGCCGGTCAAAGCTTCAACATGGCCTATGCCGGCTCCGGCGTGAACGCGCTCGACCGGGCCATAGAGGCCCTGGTCTACGCCCACCAGGCACAGCATGCTGTTGCGCCGCAAGCCCGCTGGGAGCGGCAGTTTGGCCCCTCGACCATCGTGCTGGACAAGACCTACCGGCTGGTGCCGCGTGGCGTCGCAGTCTGTTTTTCTTGTGCCAGCTTCCCGACCTGGAACGCCTGGCCGTCGATGATGGCCAGCCTGGCCACTGGCAATGCCGTCATCGTCAAGCCGCACCCGGCTACTGTGCTGCCCATGGCACTGACGGTGCGCGTGTTCCGCCAGGTGTTGCAGGCCGCAGGTTTTGACCCGAACCTGGTCACACTGGCCCTGGACAGCCAGGCCGCGCCGATTGGCAAGCAATTGGTCAAGCACCCGGCAACGGCGATGGTCGATTTCACCGGCAGCGTGCGCTTTGGCCAGTGGGTAGAGCAAAACGCCCACCCGGCGCTGAGCTTTACCGAGACCGCCGGTTGCAACACGGTGGTGCTGGTGTCGGTCACCGATCTGGACGCCGTGCTGCGCAGTCTGGCCACCACGCTGTGCCTGTTCAGCGCACAGATGTGCACCAGCCCGCAAAACATCTATGTGCCGGCTGCGGGGGTGCAAACACCACAGGGCCTGGTCAGCCTGGATGAGGTCGCGCGGCGACTGGCGGAGGCGGTAGCCGCCTTGACGCGAGACCCGAAAAAAGCCGCCATGATCTTGGCCACGGTGCAGTCGCCGCAAACGCTGGCGCTGCTCGCCGAGATGCAAAGCCAAGGGGCACAGCGGGGCACCGTGTTGTTGGCACCGCAGGCTTACCTGCACCCGGACTGGCCAGCCGCCCGCACCAGCACACCACTGATGCTCAAGGTCAGCAAGGCCGAGCGCGACCTGTACGGCGAAGAACGTTTTGGCCCGGTCAGCTTTGTGATCGCCTGCGACGACGCCGCTGATGCGCTGGCCCAGGCCACTCGCGATGTGCGTGAATTCGGCGGCCTCACGGCTTTTGTGTATGCCACCGACGAGACCTACATCACCCAGGCCGAGGACGCCTACGCCCGCGCAGGCGCCCAACTCACCATCAACCTGACCGGCGCCATGCCGCTCAATTTTGCCGCCGCCTACAGTGATTACCACGTCACCGGGCTGAACCCTGCAGGCAACGCCGCTCTGACACACCTGGCCTTTGTGGCCAACCGCTTCTGCATCACTCAATCGCGTCGGCCCGCCCGGGCTGATGCCACAGTTAACTCCAAGTAAAGGAATCAGCCATGGGCTATAACGAGATCCCGGTCCTGAATGGCGGCTTTGCGCCGATCGACCAAGAGCTAACACTCGACCTGACCGACATCGAGGGCGAAATCCCGAAAGACCTGACCGGCATGTACGTGCGCAACGGCCCCAACCGCCGT
>CAMCZF010000275.1 GCA_945885775.1 Rhodoferax sp. OV413
CTGGTTTCCCGTCATTCCCGGCTACAACCGGGAATGACAGGTCTCGCGCGATGGTCGTCAAGGTGGTGCCGGGCTGAGCGGCGGAGCGAGGTCAAGGGGGAAAGACGCAGGGGCCCGCAGGGCGCGTGCGTCTGGAGGACACGAGCGCAGGTGCTCAGCCTGGCACCGCCTTGACCGGCAAGGCAACAATCCACCCCCAAAAACCAGCAATCAAGAAGCAGGGCCTATCAGCCACTCGCGCCGGAACAGCCACTGCTGCGGGTACCACAGGTTGGTCAGCGTGATCTCGCCTGAGCGGTGCCGGCCCTTGAGTTCCCAGCGGGTGCCCAGCAGGCGACAGCCCGGTGCGCAGGGTGGGGCGGATTCGGTAGGTGTGCCCTGCAGCCAGACCACAGCGTCATGGCGCGCCAGCAGATCGGCCAGCGTGGCGGCGTCCGGGGTGGCGCTGGCGCGGATGCCGCTGTCGTAGGGCACAAAGCGGTTACCAGGCAGCATGAACTCAAAGCGTTCGAACTGGCCGTTGAAGTTGTTGGGTACGGCCACGCGGGCGCCCGGTTTGGCCGGCGCCGCCAGGGCATCTGCCGGGTAGCGGCCGGCTGGGCCATTGAGTGGCGCGGTACTCAGCCCCAGGCAGGCGTATACCGCCAGGCAGGCGGCCACGGTGCAGCCGCGGCTCCAACTCGCGCGCCACAGCCCGGACAGCACCAGCAATAGGCCAGTCAGCGCCGCTGCCATGGCGGCCAGCCATTCGCTGGTGCTGGCAATGCCCAAATCGTGTGCCACCCAGCCGATGCGGCCCAGCACCAGCAGCATCAGGGCGCACAGCGGCAGACACAGCACAAACCAGATGCGCCCGATGTGCTGCCAGCCCAGCGCAATGACACAGGCCAGCGCGGGCATGGCCGGGATCAGGTAGCGCGCCGAGCGCTGGCTGGGCAGCATGAACACCAGCAGCCAGACCGCCAGCCAGACCAGCAGGATGCGGGTATGAGGCGGCAGCGATAAAGCCAGTTTCTGGCCGCCGAGGCAGGCGCGCCAGCGCTTAAGCGCCACGGGCAGCAGGCCCAGCACCACAAAGGCCAGCAGCCCGGCGTTTTGCACATAGGACAGCAACTGCGCCAGCATGCTGCCATCGCCACCGCGCAGCGCCACCTGCCAGTAGCCCTCGGTGCTGGCCATTTTGCCGGCGTTCTCGGCCAGCACAAACTCTTGCCAGACCGCCGCCGGGTCGGGGTCCAGCACAAACCACAAGCCAAAAATCGCCAAGGCCAGGCTGGCGCTCAAGGCCACTTGCAGCGTGGCACGCCGCAGCACACGGGCATTCAGCTGAGGCTCGGTAGCCAGCCGGGCGAACCACAGCGCTGCGGCGGCCGGCGCCACCAGGGCAAACGATTTGTAGGCCAGGCCCAGGCCGATCGCCAGGCCAAAGGCCGCATGAGCCCACCAGCCTGGGCTGGCATCAGGTTTGGCTGTGGTAGTGGCAGTGGCGGGCGGCAGTGGCCGCAGCACTTGCCACAGCAGCCAGAACATCGGCAGGCTGAGCCAGAAGGTCTCAGGGGCGCTGGTCAGGAACGGCCGGCCATAGCGAAAGGTCGAAAAAAACGCCAGGTAAACGCAGGCTGCCAGCGCCGCACGGCCAGCCGAGCCCGTGATTCGCTGCACCGTGGCCGCCACCATGGCCGCCAGCAGCCCGGTGTAGACCAGGCTGGGCGTGCGCAGGGCTGCCAGGCTCCAATGGCGGCCCCAGTCGCCGGCCAGCAGGGCCTGCCAAAACAACAGTGGCGGCTTGGTGTTGCGCATGTTGTCCAGCTCTGACACCAACGGCAGCCAGTGGCCCGAGGCGGCGGTCAGGCGGGCAATATGGGCATACACCATCTCGTCGCCATTGGTGGGGATATAGGGGTTGCCCAGGCCGAGGCTGTAGATGGCCACAGCGAGAGCCAGCAGCAGAGCCCAGCCCCAGGTCGAGCCGCCTGCTGGTTCCGATGTCGGGAGCAAGCGTTTCACCTTTCAGCGCCTGTGCTTGCGGCGGAAAGTCCAGCGGTCATTAGCCAGAAAATTGCTCACACTGGCTGCCAGAATAGCGACGATATTGGCCAAGCGGTAGTCCATGCTGCCAGACAGCAGCAGCGTGAGCACATACTGCAGCCCGCTGCCAAAAGCCGAGGCGGTGACGTACTGGCTGAATTCCATGCCCAGGGTGCGCAGGCTCACACGGGGCATTTCATCGGCTTCGAGCTGCTGAACACGGTCTGACCAGGTCCACAGCCGGTTCCAGGTGAAGTTGTTCACCGTTGCCACGGCAATGGCGAGCACCAGCGAAAAATAGGGCTTGTTGTAGTCGGCTTCAAGCTGTGCAAACAAGACCTCGTGCCCAAAGTGGAGCACAGCTAAATTCACCACCGTGCCACTGGCCCCCACCACGCCAAACTTGAGGTAACGCACCCGATCCATCCAAGCCAACAGCGCCAGCAGTCGCTGCGAAAAACTGGCGGGCTGGTTCATGCCAGGGCCCGTTGGCCCTGCGCCAGGGCTGCCAGTGCGTCGGCCAGCACCGGGTCGGGCGGGATGCGCTTGAGGCACTGGTTGTCACCGTCGCAAAAGGTCTGTCGGTGGTTGTAGGCGCTCAGGCAGGGCGAGCAGGCAATGCCCGATTCAAGCACGGTGGCGCGCGGCCCCAGCGGGCCATACAGGCGCGAGGTCTCGGGGCCAAAGAAGATCATGGTCCGAATGGGGGTCAGGCTGGCAAAGTGGCCCGGCCCGCCGTCGTTGGTGATGAGCAGGTCAGCCTGGTGGAACAGCATGAGCAGCTCACGGATGCTGCGGGTGTAGCCAGTCAGGTCCAGGCACAGCGGGCTGCCGGCCTGGGCCTGCAAGTCGCGCGCCAGCGCCGCATCGTCACGCAGGCCGATCAGGCCCACTGCATGGCCTGCCCGGCACAGGCCGCTGGCAACCCGTGCATAGTGGGCTGCCGGCCAGGCGCGCTCGGGCAGCAGGCCGCCGCCGGCATACAGCAGCACCAGCCGGTGTGTGCTCAAGGCGGCAAAGTCAGTCTGCAACTGGCGCCCATAGCTGGCCAGTTCAGCCGGACTGAAGGTCACGCTCAGGGCGGTGTCGGCCGGCATGTCGCGCAGCGCTGCTACCTTGTGGCGCGGTGCACTGTTTGCCTGCAGTGCATCGGCCAGCGACAAAAATTGCTTGCTGATGTGCTGGTAGGGGTTGTAGGGAATGGCGCGGTTGATGAAGCTGCCGCGGTACAGGCCCTCTTGGGTGTGCGGTGTGAAGCCAGCGCGCACCGGCGCGCCACTCAAGTAACTCAGCAGGCTACTGATGCGCGAGAACAGTTCACAGTCAATCACGGCATCCAGCGGCAGGGCACGCAGGGTGCGGCAGACGCGCCAGATGTCGCCCATCAGGGTGAGGGCCGAACTGTCGTCCAGTGCATGCAGGTGTTCAGACTGCGCCAGGCCGAGCAGGGCGGCGACCTCCTGGTTTTTCTTGAGCTGCAGCACATGCAGGGTGACGCCGGGGTAGCGTTCGCGAAGCGTCGCAAACAGCGGCCCAGCCAGCACCACGCTGCCCATTTCGGACAGCAGGATCACCAGCATGTGGCGAGGCGTTGCCGCCAGGACCGGCGCGGGCCGGCCCCTTTGGCTCAATCGCGCCCAGCCCGACACAGCTGCGCACAGCAACTGTCCCACCCAACGGTCGATCCAGCGCTGGGTTTGCAGTTTCATGCCGATAGCGCGACCAGGGTGCGGTGCTTAAAGACCGGCAGCAGCACGCAGGGCTTGGACCTTGTCGGTCCGCTCCCAGGTGAACTCGGGCTCTTCACGGCCGAAGTGGCCATAAGCCGCGGTTTTTTCGTAGATCGGGCGCAGCAGGTCCAGCATCTGAATGATGCCTTTGGGCCGCAGGTCGAAGTGCTCAGCCACCAGCGCCGACAGCTTGTCGTCGGGCATGACGCCGGTGCCTTCGGTGTAGACCGTGATGTTCATCGGCTGGGCCACGCCAATCGCGTAGGCCACCTGCACCTGGCACTGCTTGGCCAGACCGGCAGCCACCACGTTCTTGGCCACATACCGGGCTGCATAGGCCGCAGAGCGGTCCACCTTGGACGGGTCTTTGCCAGAGAACGCGCCGCCACCGTGCGGGCAGGCGCCGCCATAGGTGTCCACAATGATCTTGCGCCCGGTCAGGCCGCAGTCGCCCTGGGGACCGCCCACCACAAAACGGCCGGTCGGGTTGACCAGGTAGCGGGTGTTTTGCAGCCATTCCTTGGGCAGCACCGGCTTGATCAGCTCTTCAATGATGGCTTCGGTGAAGCTGGCTTTCATGTGGTGCTGGTCTTGCGACTGGTCAGGGCTGTGCTG
>CAMCZF010000276.1 GCA_945885775.1 Rhodoferax sp. OV413
CTGATCGTCACCACCGGCAGCCAGCAGGCCCTGGACCTGATCGGCAAGACCCTGATTTCGCCCGGCGACACGGTGATTGTGGAAGCCCCCACCTTTTTGGCCACCATCCAGTGCTTTCGGCTGTATGGCGCCCACATCATTGGGGCGCCCATCGATGCCGACGGTGTGGACGTGGACCGACTGGAGCAACTGATAGTGCAGCACAAGCCTACGTTGGTGTACCTGATCCCGACTTTTGGCAACCCCAGCGGCGCCACCCTGAGCCTGGCCCGGCGCCTGCGCATCTTGGAGATTGCGGTGCGCACCGGCACCGTGGTGGTGGAGGATGACCCCTATGGCGAGCTGTACTTTGACCAGCCGCCGCCGCCCAGCCTGCTGGCGCTGTCGCCCCAGGTGCCGGGCAGCCGTGACTGGCTGGCGCACTGCGGCAGTTTCAGCAAGATTTTGTCGCCAGGCCTGCGGGTGGGTTGGCTGATTGCGCCGCCCGAGCTGCTGGCGCGCGCCACCATGTGCAAGCAGTTCAGCGACGCCCACACCAGCAACCTGTCGCAGGCCATTTGCGCCCACTACCTCACGCTGAACCGGCTCGATGCCACGCTGGATGCTGTGCGCCCTGTCTACGCGGCTCGCGCCCGCGTGATGGCCGATTCTCTGCGGCGCGAGATGGGCGACGCCATCGAGTTCAACCAGCCGCAGGGCGGCCTGTTCTTTTGGGCCCGGCTGACCGGGGCTGGCGGCCGCAATGCAGATGCCGCAGCGTTTGCCCAGCAGGCGATCGAACGTTTGGTGGCCTTTGTGCCGGGCAACCCCTTCTTTGCCCATGACCCCGACACCGCCAGCCTGCGTCTGAGCTTTGCCACGGTGGGTGAGGCCAAGATTGTGGAAGGCGTGGCGCGCCTGGGGCAGGCTCTGTTGGCATGACGGAACGCCTTGGCAATGCCAAGGGCCGCCACACGGCCCGTGGCGTGCAGCCTTTTGCGCTCATTGGTGGCATTGAGGCAGTGGTGCGTGGCACCAGCCTGTCGGTCTACCCCTTGGTGATGTACCGGGCCTGGGGTGATGCGGTCACGGTGTCCAAGATTTACTTTCTGGTCGGGCTGCTGTCGCTGCTGACGGTGCTGATCGTGCCCATGCTGACCCGCTTTATGCCGCGCCGTTGGGTCTACACCATCGGCGTGCTGCTCTACGTGCTGTCGGCTGTTCTGGGGATGGTGGGCGGCAAGGCGACCACGGCAGCGTTGTTGTGCAATGCCATGGCCGCCGCCACCGCCTTTGTCTGCTTCAACGCCTATGTGCTTGACAACGTGGCCAAAGCCGATTTAAGCCGGCTCGAATCCCTGCGCCTGTTTTATGGCGGGCTGGGCTGGACGATTGGCCCGGTACTGGGCGTCTGGCTGCTGCCTATCTGGCATGGCGCCCCGTTTGTGATTGTGGGCACTGCAGCGCTGGCCATGCTGACCACGTTTTGGCTGCTGCGCCTGGGCAATGGCCGGGTCATCGTGCCGTCGCGACGCCGTTCAGCGGCGCCACTGGCTTACCTGCAACGCTTTTTTGCCCAGCCACGGCTGGTGGCCGGCTGGTTTTTTGCGGTGGTGCGCTCCTGCGGCTGGTGGATCTACATCGTGTACACCGGTATTTTTGCGGTGCAGCAGGGCTTGAGCGATCAGGTCGGAGGCGTTGCCACTTCGCTAGCCAATGCCGGCCTTTTTTTAGCGCCCTTGATGCTGCGATGGATGCAGCGGCGCTCGGTCCGTGAGGCGGTGCGCACGGGTTTCCTGTACTGTGGCGTTTGCTTCATCCTGGCGACGATGTTCTCACCACTGCCTTGGGCTACGGTGGCGCTGTTGATGCTGGGCGCCTACTTTTTGGTGCTGCTGGATATTTGCGGCGGCCTGCCGTTTCTGATGTCGGTCAAGCCATCGCAGCGCACCGAGATGTCGGCCGTCTACTCCAGCTTTCGTGACGTGTCGGGTATTTTGTCGCCTGGCTTGGCCTGGCTGGTGCTGCAATTCAGCCCGGTGGCCGGCATCTTTGCCGCCGGTGGCTTGGCCATGTTGGCGGCCTGGCTGGTGGCGGGCCGGCTACACCCCGAACTGGGTGTGCCGGGACGCGAGCGCCTGCGCGGTCGGGAACTGATGGCGGTTGAGCGCCCCTGAGCACGACGGGACCCAGCGAAGGGCCCCAGCCAGTTTCAGCCCGTCATCATCTCGCGCAGCGGTGGCGCCACCGTGGCGTGCCGGGCATCGGCCACGATCTCGTAGGAACGCAGTCGCGCCGCATGGTCAAACATCTGGCAGGTGATCATCAGTTCGTCAGCGCCGGTGCGCGCGATGAAGGCGTCGAGCTGCTGCCGCACGGTGGCGGGCCCGCCAATGGCCGAGCACGACAACACACTTTCCAGCATGGCGCGCGCCGGGCCATCCAGGCGTTCGCGGTAGCCTGGCAGCGGTGGCGGTAACCGGCCCGGGCGGCCGGTGCGCAGGTTGACAAAGGCCTGCTGCATCGACGTGGCCAGCAGCTCGGCCTGCGCGTCGGTGTCGGCCGCAAACACGTTGAAGCCCAGCATCACGTAGGGTTTGGCCAGCCTGGCCGAGGGCTTGAAATAGCTGCGGTAGAGGTCGATCGCCTGCATCATGGCCTGAGGCGCAAAGTGCGAGGCAAAAGCGTAGGGCAGACCGAGTGCCGCCGCCAGCTGCGCGCCGTACAGGCTCGAGCCAAGTATCCAGATGGGGATGTCCAGCCCCTGGCCGGGCACAGCGCGCACCGGGCCCTTGGGCTCGGCGGCAAAGTAGTCCATCAGCTCCAGCACATCCTGCGGGAATTCGTCCGAATCCGAGGCCAGGTTGCGGCGCAGCGCACGCGCCGTGGTCTGGTCTGAGCCAGGCGCGCGGCCCAACCCCAGGTCGATGCGCCCCGGGTAAAGTGACTCCAGCGTGCCAAATTGTTCGGCAATCACCAACGGCGAATGGTTCGGCAGCATGATGCCGCCAGCCCCCACCCGGATGCGCTGCGTGCCGGCGGCCACATGGGCCATCACCACGGCGGTGGCTGCGCTGGCAATGCCTGGCATGCCATGGTGTTCGGCCAGCCAGTAACGGTTGAAGCCCAGCCGCTCGGCGTGGCGCGCCAATGACAGGCTGTTGCGAAACGACTGGCCGGCGTCGCCGCCCTGAACGATGGGTGAGAGGTCTAGCACTGAAAATTGGGTCATAGGTTCGATGGTAGGCGATCTGGCTGACCCGTGCAGGCACAATCGCCTTCTTGAGCATTTCTGACCGCTTACAGACGGCACCCAACGCCATGGATCACACCAACAACACCGCCCCCAGTGTCTTGATCACCGGCGCGTCTTCAGGCCTGGGGCGGCAGATGGCGATGGAATTTGCACGGCGCGGTTACCGCTTGGCGCTGACCGCCCGGCGACTCGACGTGCTGCAGGCTTTGCAAGCTGAGCTGCTGCAAGCGGGCGCGCCGACAGTGTTTGTGGCAGCGCTGGACGTGACCGACGCTGCGGCGGTGGCACAGGTCTTTGGCCAGGCCTGTACGGCGCTGGGTCGGCTCGATATCGTGGTGGCCAATGCCGGCATCGGCAACCATGGGCGTATTGGGCAACTGCCCCTGCACCTGGCCCACGCCACCATGGCCACCAATGTGCTGGGGTTTATGAGCACGGTAGACGCGGCCATGCAGCATTTCAGGGCTCAGGGCCGTGGTCAGTTGGTTGGCATCAGCTCCGTGGCGGCATTTCGGGGTCTGCCTGGTGGCGGCGCTTATGGTGCCAGCAAGGCCGCAGTCACCAACTACCTAGAAGCTTTGCGGGCTGAGACCCGGGGCAGCGGCATCCTGGTCACCACTTTGTCGCCGGGCTTCATTGACACCCCGCTAAACCGGGGTGCCAAAAGCCGGCCCTTTGTCATTCCGGTTGAAAAAGGGGGGCGCCTGCTGGTGGACCTGATTGAGCGCCGGGTGCAGACCGCGACTGTGCCGGCATGGCCTTGGGCGCTGGTCGCACGCTTGCTCATGGTGCTGCCGATTGCTATCACGGCGCGTTTGCGGTGAACCAAGCCGGGGCCTCTCCCCTGTTGGTGGTCGGGGGGGGTATTGGAGGTTTGTCCGCGGCGCTGGCCTGTGCCCGCGCTGGCGTGACGGTGCAACTGTTTGAGCGCAGCCCGGCCTTTGCCGAGGTGGGCGCAGGCATTCAGCTCGGACCCAATGTCACGCGGGTGCTGCATGGCTGGGGCCTACAAAAGAGCTTGGAAGCGGTGGCGGCTTACCCTGAGCAATTGGTTGTTCGCAGCGCCGAGACAGGCGCGGTGCTGGGGCAGCTGCGGCTCGGCGACCGGGCCAAGGCCCGGTACGGCGCGCCC
>CAMCZF010000277.1 GCA_945885775.1 Rhodoferax sp. OV413
GCTGCCACAAGGGCAAACATCGTTTCGGCCGACCTTGCTGCCCATGGCATTGGCGACCTCTCGCTCATAAACGGCGCGACGTAGGGGTAACCAGTGCTGGTACATCGCCACAACAGCGTCTGGAATCTGGAGTGCGAGTTTGCCTCTCATCTCAGGTGTTCGGGTCAGCGCGTCCTGCTCTGAGCAATACTCATCCTCACCCAATAAAGCGATGGGGCGATACCAGGATTGCCCCTCGGGGGACCCCAGCAGTAACGCCCATTCGTGTTCGCAGAGCCTGATGCCCTGGCAAAAACCGTAAGCCCAGCCCTCAGCGTCGTCGTATTCATGATCTCCGTGTGACACAACCTCCCAGCGGGGGAAAATCTCTGGCGGGGAGTCCTCCAGATTAGCGATGATGTTGTTGTAGAGCCGCATGACCAATTCCAGGATTCGGTTGAGTTGTTCAATGCTCTCTACCGCTGGCATCATGCTCGTGCCACTGCCCCAGATGGGTGGCATCCACACTGACGGGGCCAGTGTTGTGGGCCCGATGGCAACGGCATGTAGATAGCCGTCGAGCGTGTCGATGGTCATGGATTCGTCGTCGTCAACCCCATAAAGCAAGAATTCATCGAGCTCTTGCACCTCTACATCGGTTAACGGGCTGAAGGGACTGGTCATGGTTGAGGCGCTTGTGGGCAGGGGAATTCTGCGTATTGTGATGATGTCAGTGGCAAGTGATCTGTGATCTATTGGCAAAAAGGGGCGGCCACTTAGCCAGCGTTGACGATTGCTGACCCAACAGTTGGCTTGGTGGCGTGGACGCCCGACGGTGTGCCAGTTTGGTTTGTCACAGCCTCAGCAATGTCAGTTCCTCGCAATTGGTACTGATCTTCGGGGAAATCGACTTCGCAGGGCGGACGACGAATCTTGCCGATTGCTGGCGTTGGGGGCTGTAGACATCTCCGCCATTGCAATGGCACTGTAACGACGAAGTGTTACAAAATACGCCATTGGTACTTAACTGTCATCAACAGCTATCAAATGTACGCTTTTTCAATTTTGGCGCCATAGGGATCAACTCTCTCCGTGCTTCTCAAATTCAGCGATCGGTAGCGACAGGCGACGAGTCGGGCTTGCGACGTGCAACATCTTGTAGCGACGGTTCAGGTTCTTCGGATGGCGGCGGCAAACATCCAGGGAAATGCCCAGCATGATTTGTGGGGTGAGGCTTAGGGGCCTGGTCGTTTTCCGATTGCCGAGCCAATTCGGAGCTCCGCCATATTTGCGCCTTCCTACACAGCCGCTAACACCCCACCGCTCTGCTGCGTCGCGAGAGGTGTCTCTGTGTACCTTTCGTGGTCGCTCAGCGATTGAAGTCAGGTGGCCAACCAACAGTGCGGATTGCAACGCTGAAATCTGACGCCGAGCACACAGTCACGAGGAGCCCATCAGTCGGGACACTATTGACAGAAGCGAACCTGGTTAGGTTTATCGGTCGGCGCCAGTTCAAAGGCCTCGGGGAACCGCTTGAAAAGCTTTGTAGACGTTGCGCTTCTGGATAAAAGCTTCGCGGCATGCAGCACCTTCACCACTTCGCCCAGCGGTTGCCATTGGCCAGTCTGCAAATTGGGCACTGCGGCGAGGATGATTTCAACCGTAAGGGCCTCTTTGGCTGCGCTCACGGATTTCTTGGCCGCGGCCGCAATCGCTCCACTTTGTTTGGGTACGGGTGGCTTTGGAGGCGTAACTTTTGCAGCTTGAGACTTGGCTGCGACCCCCTTTGCCGTTGCTCTGACTCGTGGCGTCAAGGCTGGTTTGGTGTCCAAGGTGGTGGGCCGATCATCTTTATCCTCGCCCACATAGAGCACTTGATCGTAGGCTGGTGCAGCGTCCTGCGCCATTTTGCCCCTCTCGGCGACGCAGACTACCTTGATGCCACGCTCGCGAAGGCGGACAACCAACGGCACAAAATCAGCGTCACCCGAGCCAATGACGAGCACCCGAAGGTTTAGCGTCGTTAGCGCAATTGCCATGGCGTCGACAGCGAGCGACAAATCCGTGGTGTTCTTGCCCAGATTCATGTTCACATAGGGTTGAACCGCCCACTTGCGCAAGGTCTCTGCCAGCGATCTCAGGCTTTCAGCGCTGCCATAGGCGCGACGGATGGAAATGGCGCCTTCGCTCCGCTCTATGGTCTGGAATGCGTCATCCACACCTCTTGGAGCTTTAAAGTTGTCAGCGTCAATCAGGAATGCGATCATGCTTTCAATTCTCCCATCGGACAAAAATGGTTCAAGCGTGATGCCAATGCGGCACCGGCAGGTGCATCGGCCATAGCCGACAATTCCCTCTCGCGTGCTTTGCTTGCTATGGCGGCACGCTTGTGTTCTTCGAGCGTGTTTCCCTTGGCCATGTCCCTGAGTAACTGAGCCACCTCTTCAACCTTCTGTGAATCAAGTCTTGAGTAGCCGGGTTTATAAGGCGTGGGCTTCTTACGCTTGGTATCCGATTTGAGAATGCGCACCATGTACCCAAGATCGCCAGCGGTGATGACATTGGATGGCAAATCAGGGTCGATCGTCAGTTTGGCGCCACCCAGAAATACGTAGGATCTCAAAAGCGCACAGGTAGGGAGACGGTTGCGAACCTCTTGGTGTTTTTCCGTACCTTGCACTATGGGATCGGCCTTGTGCGTCTTTGCGAATTCGCCGCCTGGCTTCAAAAAGCTTAAAAACCACTGCTTAGCCTCCTGGCCGACCACTACCTCGCGGGAGACATGTGCATCACTCCAGCCCTTGATCTCGAATAAGAACACGCCCGAATTACAAACAATGGTGCATTGACGTCCTCCCCGCCGTGAACGGCGGAGATTCCTACGGTGCTACGCATGAGCTACCTCATGCGAAGTCACTTCGGTGGGTTCCTGCTTCACTGAGGCTGGTTGTGCTTTGGTCTTGCAACCTTTGCCAGAGCCGTCCTCTCCACAGGCTAACAAGCGCTGTCCGCGCTCTAGAACATTGATTGCACCGACCACATCGGCATTGGCTATATAGCCGCAATCCACGCACAGAAACCGTGCTTGCGTAAGCCGGTTGTCTGCGCTCACATGACCACAGCATGGGCAAGTCTGACTGGTGTGGTGCGCTGGGACCGCCAGCAAGATGCCGTCGTTCCAAGCCATTTTGTACTCCAGTTGCCGCCTGAACTCGCCCCAGCCCTGATCCAGGATAGAGCGATTGAGTCCCGCCTTTTGCTTGACCCGTTTGCCGTGCTGTTCGCTGTTGCCTTTGGCCGACTTGGACATATTGCGAACCTGCAAATCCTCGATACAGACGAGCGCGTGGTTTTTGCTGATCGTTGAAGTGGTCTTGTGCAGAAAGTCTTTGCGGGCGTTAGCTATTGCAGTGTGAACCTTTTGTACTTTGGCTTTCTCCTTCTTCCAATTGCTACAGAACTTGACCTTGCGGCTCATTCGCCGCTGGTACTTGGCCAGGCGCTGCTGGTCCTTCTTGAAACTATTGAGCGGGGCAATGAAGCTGCTGTCGCTCAGTGTGGCAAAGCGGGCGATGCCGACATCGATACCAATGGCTGTCGTTGTAGCAAGCACCGGATGCCCCACTTCGCGCTCAGTCTGGATACTGGCGCACCACTTGCCGCCTGACTGGCTGATCGTGATGTTTTTCGCTTGGCCCAAAACGTCCCTGCTGTTACGATAACGCACCCAACCCAGCTTTGGCAACTTGATGCGGCTGTTCGCCTGGTCGATCTCGAACTGGTTGGCGTCTGGGTAGCGAAAGCACTGCGTATCGCCTTTTCGCTTGAAGCACGGGAAGTCGGCGCGTTTGGCAAAGAAGTTTTTGTACGCTCGCTCCAAGTCCTTGAGCGCGTGCTGCAAAGGATGCACGGGCGCGTCCTTGAGCCACGGGGCCTCCAGTCCATTGCGCCACACTGTTAGATGCTTTGCCATGGTCACATAGCCAATGAACTTCTCACCAGCCTTGTGGTTGGCCTGTTGAAGCGCGAGAGCCTTGTTGTAGACGAACCGACACGACCCGGCGAAGCGGCGCATATCGCGCTGCTGTTCGCCATTGGGCATGAGTTCGAACTTAAAGGCTTGCAGCCGTTTCATGGTTCAAATTATGCTTGGTTTAAGAAAAATAGTAATGAAATTCGCCACGGTCGACACTGCGTTTTCTTGATGCATGTGCATTTGGTCTTCGTTACAAAATACCGTCGTGGCGTGTTCACTAAAGAAATCCTGACTGACTTGCACGAGGTATTCAGGAGTGTTTGCACGGACTTTGAATCCGAACTGGTGGAGTTCGATGGCG
>CAMCZF010000278.1 GCA_945885775.1 Rhodoferax sp. OV413
CGGTCGAATTGGGGCATGGTGCGCTCAGCCGGCACGCTGGCTGAGCAGCGCCACCGCCACCCGCGAGTTGGGTTGGCGCTGCAAATAGCCGCTGATGTACTGACCGGCGTCCACCAGCCGGTCGAGGTCGATGCCGGTGGCAATACCCATGCCATGCAGCATGAACACCAGGTCTTCGGTGGCCACATTGCCGGTGGCGCCCTTGGCATAGGGGCAGCCGCCCAGGCCGGCCACCGAGGCGTCAAACTGCCAGACGCCCATTTGCAAACAGGCCAGGGTGTTGGCCAACGCCTGGCCATAAGTGTCATGAAAATGGCCCGACACCTCATCCAGCCCGAAGTGCTGCAGCGTGGCGGCCATGGCGCGCTGCACCTTGAGCGGGGTACCGACGCCAATCGTGTCGGCCACGCCAATGTGCTGCACCCCGATGCTTTTCATCAGGCCGGCCAGGTAGCCCACGCGCTCGGGTGCCACCTCGCCCTCGTAGGGGCAGCCCACCACGCAGGACATGGCGCCGCGCACCGGGATGCCGGCGGCGCGGGCCGCTGCCACCACGGGGGCAAAGCGCTCGATGCTCTCAGTGATCGAGCAATTGATGTTGCGCTGGCTGAAGGCCTCGCTGGCCGCGCCAAACACCACGATTTCGTCGGGTTGGCTGGCGCGCGCTGCCTCAAAACCCTGCAGGTTGGGCGTGAGCACCGAGTAGCGCACGCCCGGCTGGCGCGTGATACCAGCCATCACCTCGACGTTGTCGGCCATCTGCGGCACCCATTTGGGCGAGACGAAGCTGGTGACCTCGATCTCGGTCAGGCCGGCGGCTTGCAGCCGGTGCACCAGCTCGATCTTGACGGCGGCAGGCACCGCCTGCTTTTCATTCTGCAGACCGTCACGCGGCCCGACATCGACAATCTTGACACGGGTGGGTAGGGTCATCTCAGTAGCCTCTTTGACGGTCAACGATACCGGTTATCGGCTCACCCCGTGTCAGGGCCCCGATCTTGTCCACGATCTGCGCCATGCTTTTGCCCGGCAGGGTACCGGCGGAGACGTGCGGTGTGACCCGGATCTGCGGATGGCGCCAAAAAGGATGCTCGGGCGGCAAAGGCTCGGTGTTGAACACATCGAGCGTGGCCCCGGCCAGCTGGCCACTGGCCAGCAGCGGCAGCAGATCGGCCTCCACCAGGTGGCCACCGCGCGCCACATTGATCAGGTAGGCCCCGCGTTGCAACTGCCCCAGCGTGTCGCGGTTCAGAATGCCTTGCGTCTCTGGCGTGAGCGGCAGCAGGCAGACCAGCACTCGGCAACGGGCTAAAAAATCTGGCAAAGCCGCCAGACCGGCATAGCAGTCCAGCCCAGTGAGCACCTTGGGGGTGCGGCTCCAGCCCAACACCGGGAACTCAAAACTCTGCAGGGCCCGCACCACCCGCTCCCCCAGCACCCCCAGCCCCATCACACCCACGGGAAAAGTTGACCGGTCTGGCGCTAACCGCCGCTGCCAGCGCCCCTGCTGTGCATCGGCTTCGTAAGCCGCAAAGTGACGCATATGGCGAACCACCGCATGGCAGACGTATTCAGCCATCTGCACCGCCATGCCGGCGTCATCTAGCCGCACTACCAGCGCCTGGGCCGGCAGGCGCAGCTTCATGAGCGCGTCAACCCCGGCGCCGACGTTGAAGATCGCCAGTAGCTCCGGTTGTTCGTCAAAAAATTGCTGGGGCGGGGCCCAGACGACCGCCATTTCGGCCTTGGGTGCGCCGGGTTGCCACAGGGTCACGAGAGCCTGCGGCAAGGCCGCCTGCAGCTCGCCCATCCAAAGGCCAGCGTTGTCATCTTTACAACAAAAACTGATGTTCATCACGTCTCCTCAAGCGCTTAAGGTCAGCAGCGCAGCACCCTCGCCGACCTGATCACCGGGCGCGTACAGCAGCTCGGCCACGGTGCCGTCGCCGGGCGCGGCAATGGTGTGTTCCATTTTCATGGCGTCCAGCACCGCCAGCGGCTGGCCGCGCTTGACGCGGTCGCCTGCCTTGACGGCAAACGACACCACCTTGCCCGGCATCGGCGCGGTCAGGCGGCCACCCTCGGCCTGCGCATCGCCGGCGTGGGCCAGCAGGTCGACCACCGTCAGCTGCGCCGCACCCTGCGCGGTGTGGACATGGGCCACATCGCCCTGTCGGTAAACATGCACCACTGCACTCACCTCGCCCCAATGCAGGGCGATGCCGGTGCCGGCGGCGGCGAAACGCAGTTCGCCCACCGTGTCTGCCACGCTGAGCTGCAGGCTGCCGTCACGCCGGTAGCGCAGGCTGGCGGCCAGCGGCTCAGTACCCTGGCGAAAGGCAAAGCGGCGCACCCATTCGCCCAGGCTGCGCCAGCCGTCGGTCTGGCTGAACGGCTCGGCACCCTGGCCAGCCCGCTCGGCCAGCAGCGTGCGCGCCACCTCGGCGGCGCAGGCCAGCGGCGCGCTGACCCGCGTCTGGGCAAAGAGGACCGCCGCCTCACGCGGGATCAGCGCCGTGTCCAGGTCAGCCTGGGCAAACGACGGGCTTTGCACCACATGGCGCAGGAACTGCACATTGGTCTGCAGGCCGACGATGTGGGTCTGCGCCAGCGCCACATCCAGCCGCGCCAGCGCCTGCTCGCGCGTGTCACCGTGCACGATGAGCTTGGCTACCATCGAGTCGTAATAGGGCGAGATGGCATCGCCCTGGCGCACGCCCGAGTCCACCCGCACCCCGTGGTCGGCCCGCTCAAAGGTGGTGCAGGCCGGCAGCGCATAGACGTCAAGCCGGCCGGTGGCGGGCAAAAAGTTGTTGTCCGGGTTTTCGGCGCAAATGCGGGCCTCGATGGCGTGGCCACTCAGGCGCAACTGGTGCTGCTGCAGCGGCAGCGGCTCGCCGCTGGCCACGCGCAGTTGCCACTCCACCAAATCGAGCCCGGTGATGGCCTCGGTCACCGGGTGCTCGACCTGCAGCCGCGTGTTCATCTCCATAAAGTAGAAGGTCATCGCACCGCTGGCCGACTGCTCCACAATAAACTCGACCGTGCCGGCCCCCACATAGTTCACCGCCTGCGCCGCCGCCACCGCCGCTTCGCCCATCTGCTGGCGCAGCGCCGGCGTCATGCCCGGTGCCGGGGCTTCTTCCAACACCTTTTGGTGGCGACGCTGCACCGAGCAGTCGCGCTCATGCAAGTAAACAAAATTGCCCTGGCTATCGCCAAACACCTGGATCTCGATGTGGCGCGGGCGCTGCACGTACTTTTCAATCAGCACCGCATCGTCGCCAAAGCTATTGCGCGCCTCGCGCTGGCAACTGGCCAGCGCGGCGGCAAAGTCGTCCGAGCGCTCCACCGCGCGCATGCCCTTGCCGCCGCCGCCGGCACTGGCCTTGATCAAGACCGGGTAACCGATGCTGTCAGCCTCGCGCTGCAGCAGCGCCGAGTCCTGGTCAGCGCCGTGGTAGCCGGGCACCAGCGGCACACCGGCGGTGGCCATCAGCTGCTTGGACTCGGCCTTCAGGCCCATGGCGCGAATGGCGGCTGGTGATGGGCCGATGAACACCAGGCCGGCATCGGCGCAGGCCTGGGCAAAAGCGTCGTTTTCACTCAAAAAGCCATAGCCGGGGTGCACCGCCTGCGCGCCGGTAGCTTGGGCCGCTTGCAGAATGCGCTGCCACTGCAGGTAGCTGTCACGCGGCGCGCTGCCGCCGATGTGGACCGCCTCGTCACAGGCGGCCACATGCTTGGCCGACGCATCGGCATCCGAATAGACGGCCACGGTACGGATGCCGAGGCGACGGGCGGTGGTGGCCACCCGGCAGGCGATTTCGCCGCGGTTGGCAATCAGGATTTTCTGGAACATGGATTCCTCCGGGCGGGCGATGTCTGAGTGAGGCTGCTTACATCCGGAACACGCCGAACTTGGTGTCCTCGATCGGGGCGTTTCGCGTGGCCGCCAGGCCCAGCGCCAGCACGCGGCGGGTGTCTGCCGGATCGATGATGCCGTCGTCCCACAGCCGGGCAGTGGCGTAGTAGGGGTGGCCCTGCAGCTCGTACTGGCGCCGGATCGGGGCCTTGAAGGCTTCCTCTTCTTCCATGCTCCAGTTGCCACCCTTGGCTTCGAGACCGTCGCGCTTGACGGTGGCCAGCACGCTGGCAGCCTGCTCGCCACCCATCACCGAGATGCGGGCGTTGGGCCACATCCACAGAAAACGCGGGCTGTAGGCGCGGCCGCACATGCCGTAGTTGCCGGCACCGAAACTGCCGCCGATGATGATGGTGAATTTCGGCACCGCCGCCGTGGCCACGGC
>CAMCZF010000279.1 GCA_945885775.1 Rhodoferax sp. OV413
TCATCAACTACATCCTGCGCCCGGAAGTGCATGCGTCGCTGACCAATAAGGTGTTTTATGCCAACCCGAACGCGGCTTCGCTCAAGTTTGTGAAAAAGGACGTGGCCGAGAACAAGTCCATCTTTTTGGACGCTGCCGCCACCAAAACCATGGTCGCGCCAGATGCCTTGCCGCAGGACGCGCGCCGGGTGCAAACCCGCACGTTTACCAGCTTCAAGGCTGGCAAGTAAAGGCCGGGCTACGGGCCTAGCGCTGCCAGCCGCGTGCCATCAGCCACTGGCTGCTGGCACAAGCCAAGGCCATGGCAGCGTAACTGGCCATCTTGCCATCGCGCCCCAACACCAGCAGACCGAGCGCCAGCACCATGCAGTTAACTATCAAATTTATAGCAAACTGTGCCCGTGGCGAAAGGGCTGGGGGCCTTTTTTGCATAAAAAAATACGCGCCCAACGTGACCCCCAGTGCCAGCGCCAACGCCGGCGCGGCAAAGTTCAACAGGTGGTTCAGGGCGGCAATGGGACCCATCAGCCGGAAAACCCTTGGATAAGTGGTGGACGCAACACAGGCTGATTTTATAATCTGCCCATGCCAGTCTGGGCCCTTGGGCTAAACCACACCACCGCGCCGCTTGATTTGCGTGGCCGGTTCGCTTTTGCGATCGAGCAGATTGAGCCCACCCTGCTGGCCTTGCGTCGTTCCTTGTCGCGCGCACCCGAGGCCGCCCTGATCTCCACCTGCAACCGCACCGAGATTTACTGCGCTGGCGAACAGCCCGAACTCGAGCGCACGCTAGACTGGCTGGCCGAGTCGGGCGGGGTGTCACCCGCCACGCTGCGCTCCCACGCCTACACCCTGCAAGACGGCATGGCGGCACGCCATGCTTTTCGGGTGGCCAGCGGGCTCGACTCCATGGTGCTAGGGGAGCCCCAGATTTTGGGCCAGTTCAAAGACGCAGTGCGCGCCGCCGAGGCCGCCGGCACCCTGGGCAGCACCCTGAGCCAGATGTTCCAGCGCTCCTTTGCCGTGGCCAAAGAGGTGCGCAGCTCGACCGAGATCGGCGCCCACTCCATCAGTATGGCGGCCGCAGCGGTGCGGCTGTCGGGCCAGTTGTTTGAAGACCTGGGCAGGATCAGCATCCTGTTTGTGGGCGCGGGCGAGATGATCGAGCTGTGCGCCACCCACTTTGCCGCGAAAACGCCCAAGCGCATGGTGATTGCCAACCGCACGCTAGAGCGCGGTGAAAAGCTGGCCAGCCGCTTTGGCGGGGAGGTCATGCACCTGGCCGAGGTGCCGGCCCGCCTCCATGAATTTGATGCAGTGGTGAGCTGCACCGCCAGCACGCTGCCCATCATCGGCCTGGGTGCCGTGGAGCGGGCCCTGAAGCAGCGCCGACGCCGCCCCATGTTCATGGTTGACCTGGCGGTGCCGCGTGATATCGAGCCCGAAGTCAAGGCGCTGGGTGACGTCTACCTGTACACGGTGGACGATCTGGCCAGCGTGGTGCAAACCGCCCAGGCCAGCCGGCAGGCGGCGGTGGCACAGGCTGAGGCCATTGTGGATGCCGGGGTACTGAGCTTCATGCACTGGGTAGACCAGCGCAACGCAGTGCCACTGATCCAGCAGCTCAACGCCCAAGCGGATGAATGGCGCGCTGCTGAAATAGTCCGAGCGCGCAAGCTGCTTGCCAAAGGCGAAAACGTGGAGGCCGTGCTGGAGGCCCTGTCGCGCGGCCTGACGCAAAAAATGCTGCACGGCGCGCTGGCCGAATTGCACGCCGGCGACAGCCAGGCGCGCGAACGCGCCAGCTCGGCGATCCAGCATTTCTTTTTGCGCCGCGAACGTTAGCGACGCAGCGCGCCGCCCGAAAGTGAAACTATTTTTCCGACAACAACTCGCCCGCTACGCCGACCGTCTGGGGGAATTGGAGTTTTTGCTATCGCGAGAAGACATCATGAAGGACATGGCTCAGTTCCTGGTGCTGTCGCGCGAGCACACCGAAGTAGCGGCGGTGGCCGGCCGATGGGCCCGCTATGGCCAGCGCGAAGCCGACCTGGCCAGCGCACAGGAGATGCTGAGCGGTTCGGCCGATGACCCCGAGATGGCCGGCCTGGCGCAAGAAGAACTTGAGGCCGCTCAGGCGGAGTTGCAGGTGCTGGACGACGAGTTGCAACGTATGCTGCTGCCCAAGGACCCGGACGACGCACGCAACGCCTTTGTCGAGATCCGCGCCGGCACCGGTGGCGACGAGTCGGCCCTGTTCGCTGGCGATCTGGCCCGCATGTACACCCGCTACTGCGACAAGCAGGGCTGGAAAACCGAGGTCATCAGCGAATCGCTGAGCGAACTCGGTGGCTACAAAGAGCTGGTGCTGCGGGTCGAGGGAACTCAGGTGTACGGCGCGCTCAAGTTTGAATCAGGCGGCCACAGGGTGCAGCGCGTGCCCGCCACTGAAACTCAAGGTCGCATCCACACCAGCGCCTGCACGGTGGCCGTGCTGCCCGAGCCGGACGAGGCCACGGCGGTACAGATTAACCCGGCCGACCTGCGCATCGACACCTACCGCGCCAGCGGCGCCGGCGGCCAGCACATCAACAAGACCGACTCTGCAGTGCGCATCACCCACATCCCCACGGGCATCGTGGCCGAATGCCAGGATGACCGCAGCCAGCACCGCAACAAAGCCAAAGCACTGCAAGTGCTGTCCGCCCGCATTCAGGAAAAAGACCGTTCTGAGCGCGCCGCACGCGACGCCGCCCAGCGCAAAAGCCTGATAGGCAGCGGTGACCGCAGCGACCGCATCCGCACCTACAACTTCCCGCAGGGCCGGTTGACCGACCACCGCATCAACCTCACGCTGTACAAGTTGCTGACCATCATGGAGGGCGACCTGGACGACGTGGTGCAAGCCCTACAGGCTTATGAGGCGGCGCAGCAGTTGGCCGAACTCGAAGTGGGACTGGCGGGGTGAGCAGGCGATGACGACGCTGGGCACAGCCCTGCGCCAGGCTCAGGCACAGGGCCTGGACCGGCTCGACGCCCAACTCTTGCTGCTGCATGTGCTGGGCCAGGAGGCGCACGACAGAGCCTGGCTGCTGGTGCATGAATCAGACGCTTTGCCAGCCGCCGTAGAGGCCCGCCTGGCGCCTCTGGTGGCGCGCCGGGCCGCTGGCGAGCCCCTGGCGTACATCATCGGCAGGCGTGAGTTTTTTGGGCTTGACCTTGAGGTTAATTCCCATGTACTGATTCCCCGACCCGACACCGAGATCTTGGTCGAATGGGCACTCGAACATTTGCCCACCACGACAGCCCAGGCGCTGCGCGTGCTTGACCTGGGCACTGGCAGCGGCGCGATTGCGCTGGCGCTCAAGGCCCAGCGGCCATACGCCCAGGTGCAGGCACTCGACCGCAGCGAGGCCGCACTGGCCGTGGCCCGACGCAATGCAGCACGCTTGAGCCTGGACATCACGTTCGCCCAAGGCAACTGGCTGGACGACAACCACCAGAGCTACCACCTGATCGTCGCCAACCCACCTTATGTGGCCGACGCTGATCCGCACCTCTCAGCGCTGGTGCATGAGCCGCTGCAGGCGCTTACCGCCGGCTCGGACGGCCTGCAAGATTTATGCGCCATCATCGCCAGCGCCCCCGACCACTTGGACCCTCACGGGTGCTTGCTGCTGGAGCACGGGCACGACCAAGCAGCCGCCGTACGTGAGTTACTCACCGCAGCGGGCTTTTGTCACATCGCGTCACGCCGCGATCTGGCCGGTATCGAGCGTTGCAGCGGCGGCAGACTCAGCCGCCCGCAGCAGGCGTCGACACAAAAAATACCTGAGGTTGCTCGGGCTTGATCCAGGCCCTGGCCTCCTGTGGCAAGCTGTCGGGTCGAATGGCCGCCGTGATCTTGAGATCAACGGCATGGTCAAGCTCCAGAACATGCGCGTCTTCCTTGCTGGTCAAGGGGTTATAAAGCAGGACCTTGGGTTTGAGGCTGTCTGCACCTGGCGCTACCACCTGCCCCAATGAGCCGTCACTGAGTTGCACCAGCGTCCCGGGCGGATAAATGCCCAGCAGCTTGATCAAAAACCCGAGCAGTGCTGGGTCAAATTTGCTGGATTCCCGGCGCAACAAAACAGACAGGGCCTCCATGGGGACCATTGGTGTTAGCGGCTGTGTAGGAAGGCGCAAATATGGCGGAGTTCCGCATTGGCGCCGACAAATAGCAAGGGCCCCGAAGGGCCCTGGAACAAGTGAATGGCAACCCGGCTAGTCAGAACAGATCCTCGTCGTCAAGGGTGAAGTCGGTTG
>CAMCZF010000280.1 GCA_945885775.1 Rhodoferax sp. OV413
TCAACCGCACCCCGGCCGACCCCTACCAGGGCTACCACGCCGGCTGGAAGCGCTCCGGCCTGGGCGGCGACGACGGCAAGCACGGCATGCTGGAGTTCACCCAGACCCGGCTGGTCGTCATGAAATATTGATGAAATCGGCCTCTAGCCTTTGTCCTGCTTGGTTAGTTAGCTATATTTGTTATAGCAATCATGTTTGGTTAAGGAAAGAGCTGTGAGCCAAGCCATCCTGCTGGGCACCATCTACCTCGCCTTCATCAGCCTGGGCCTGCCCGACAGCGTGCTGGGCGTGGCCTGGCCCACCATGCGCTCATCGCTCGGTCAGCCGCTGGAGTCTGCGGGCATGGTCACCCTGGTGCTGACGGTGTGCTCGGCGCTGTCCAGCTTTGTTGGCGGCCGAGTTCTGGCCCGCTGGGGCACCGGCCCGGTGGTCACGGCCAGCGGCCTTCTCACCGGCCTGACACTGCTCGGTTTTTCTGTCGCGCCATCCTTCCCGCTGCTCTTGCTGCTGGCCGTGCCACTGGGGCTGGGCGCCGGCGCGGTGGACGCTCGTCTGAACCAGTTTGTAGCGGCACACTACAGCGCCCGGCACATGAACTGGCTTCACGGCTGTTGGGGCATTGGCGCCACGCTAGGACCACTGATCATGGCCTGGGCCCTGGCCAGCACGGACGGCTGGCGCAGCGGTTATGAGGTGATTGGCGGTGTGCAGCTGGGGCTGGTGTTGCTGTTTGTACTGGTGTTGCCGCTGTGGCAAAGGCATCAGGCAAAGACGGCCGACGCACAGACCCATGCTCAGGCCGGTCAAGGTGCCAGCCCTGACGCCGAGCCGCATAAGCCTGCGCGCATCCTGGCACTTTGGTTGGCGCCGGCCCTGTACCTGGCCTATGCCGCGGTGGAGATCAGCATGGGCTTGTGGGCCGGCAGCCTGCTGGTGGACGGCCGGGGCCTGGATGCCAAAACCGCGTCACTCTGGGTGTCTTGTTTTTTTGGCGCGATCATGCTGGGGCGCTTTGCCACCGGCCTGCTGACGCTGAGGCTGGGTAACCGGCC
Source organism: Rhodoferax sp. OV413 (assembly GCA_945885775.1). Lineage (GTDB taxonomy): Bacteria > Pseudomonadota > Gammaproteobacteria > Burkholderiales > Burkholderiaceae_C > Rhodoferax. The sequence continues at coordinate 1,053 of CAMCZF010000280.1, forward strand.
ATTGGTGCGCCTGGGCATCGCCGTCGCCAGCGTCGGGGCTGTGCTGTTTGGCTTGGGCGCATTGCCCGCAGCACTGACTTTGGTCGGCCTGATCCTGCTGGGCCTGGGCTGTGCGCCCATCTACCCCTGCCTGATGCACGAGACCGCGCGCCGCTTTGACGCCGCCACCGCAGCCAAAGTGATCGCACGCCAGGTCGGTTTTGCCTATGTGGGCGCAGCCGTGATCCCCGCCGGCCTGGGCTATCTGGCCGCCACCGCCGGGCTGGGCGCCATCATGCCGGCGGTACTGACGGCATTGCTGATCTTGCTGCTGATGTCGGAAGCGCTGAACCGCATCACTTGAGGCCCATGCCATGCTCCCGTTACCTCGCTCCGCCGCTCGCCCCCGTCACCACTTTTTTTGAGGAGACCGCACATGGAAACCGTTGAATTCATCCAAATGAAGCATGGCAGCCGCGCCGAATACGCGCTGCTGCACACCCTGGAGAGCGACTACATCCGCGCCCTGCCAGACCGACTGCTGCAGGCCCTGAGCCGGCTCGGCGACTCGCTGCAGGGCTACCAGGTGAGCCGACTGGAGCACTCGCTACAGACCGCCAGCCGCGCCGAGGACGACGGTGCCGACCTGGACACCATCGTGGCCGCCCTGTTGCACGACCTGGGCGATGAACTGGCGCCAGAAAACCACTCGCAGGTGGCGGCAGCCATCATCCGGCCCTTTGTGCGGGCCGAGGTGACCTGGATCGTGGAGATGCACGGCCTGTTCCAGATGCAGTACTACGCCCACCATTACGACAAAAACCCGAACGGCCACCTGGCCTACCGCGACCACCCCTGGTTCGACGCCTGCCAGCGTTTTTGCGAACGCTATGACCAGGCCGCCTTCGACCCGGCCTACCCGAGCCGGCCGCTGAGCCATTTCGAACCTATGCTGCGGACCGTGCTCAGCCGCACGCCGTTTGACCCGGCCGTGTTGCAGGAGCCCGCCAGCGCGCCGGCGTGAGCGATACCGGGCAGGATCACGTCAGCACGGCGAGTGGGCCAGTCCCAAACCCTGTGCTTTTTGCACCCTGCCTTCAGTGCGGGTGATCGACGAAAACGCCACAGCCATGACGATCCGTGACGGCTACCCCGTGTCCCCCGGCCACACTTTGCTGATACCCAAACGGCACACAGGCTCTTTTTTCGATCTCTCAACACAGGAGCGTGACGACCTGCTGGCCCTGCTTGACCGTGCCAAGCGGGTGCTGGACGCCGAGTTGCAGCCGCAGGGCTACAACATCGGCATCAATGACGGCGCTGCCGCTGGCCAGACGGTGCCGCACCTGCATGTACACCTGATCCCGCGTTTTGAGGGTGACTTGTCTGACCCAAGGGGTGGCGTGCGGTGGGTCATACCGGCCAAGGCGAAGTACTGGTGATGACGCGCGACGAGGTCATTGCCGCGTTTAACGCCATCCGCGTCTGGCAGAACGGTGACCGGCGCGCGGTGCACAAGCCATTGCTCGTGTTGCTGGCGCTGTCCCGCATGAACGATGTGGCTTCGCAAACCATGGATTGGAACGAAGCCGAGCCTTTGCTGAAAAGCCTGCTCGAAGAGTTTGGGCCGGATGGATCATCCAGCACCCGGCATTACCCGTTCTGGCATTTGCAGACGGATGGACTCTGGCAGTTGGTTGGCCCTGCTGAGATTTTGAATCGCCCGCCGGGTGCCACAGCCACATTGACAGAATTGCGGCAGAACCATGTTCGCGGTGGCTTCGCTACGCCCATTTACAAGGCGCTCAAGGCCGACCCCGAGCTGATTGCCATCGTGGCGCAGCGGATTGTGGACGCGCACTTTCCGGAGAGCATTCGGGGTGATGTGCTGGATGCAGTGGGCCTGGCACAGCTTGAGTTAACGGGCAGTGCCAGAGACCAGCAACGCCGGCGTGATCCCGCGTTTCGGGCCAAGGTACTGATGGCTTACCAATACCGCTGCGCGGTGTGCGGCCACGATCTGCGCATGGGGGAACAGTCCATTGGGCTGGAGGCGGCGCACATCAAGTGGTTTCAAGCCAATGGCCCGGACGAAGTGCCCAACGGCATTGCCATGTGCTCACTGCACCACAAGGTGTTTGACCTGGGTGCATTCAAGATCCTGCCTGGGACATACCAGATGGTTTTCAGCCAGCACCTTAACGGCAGCGAGGCGGCGTCCCACCGCATGCTGGCCTACCACGGCCACGGAATGATCCTGCCGCAAGCCAAAGAGTACCTGCCCCATCCGGCTAACCTGGATTGGCATGCCCGGCAGGTATTCAAAAATCCGGCCAGGGGCGATTGAGGGAGTTTTTGCCTAAACCCTGTTCGTTTTTCAACCCGCCATCAGCGATGGGTACTGCGTGCCCCCGGGCCACACCTTGCCAATACCCAAACGGCGCTCCGTCTGAGCTTGCATTATCATGAAACATCAATTTCCATCATGATGAAGTTAACCATGACCACTGCTGTTCGCGAAAAGTTTTCCTCTCAGGCCGCACCCGATGTGCTGGCTGCGCTGCGCCAGATCGCCGAAAACCAGGGTCGCCAGTTCCAGTCAGTGCTGGATGAGGCCCTGCGAGACTACATCGACCGGCAGCAGAAGGAACGACCCCGCCGACATGCAATGGCTGCGTTCGCGTCCAGCCTGGAAGAATTTGACAGTCTCTACCGCGAACTGGCCAAATAATTCGTGGCACACGATCACCTGACCGTGGCCGATGTGCTCGGCATGCACACGGTGTTGATGCAGCGCTACGGTGGTGCGATGGGCGTGCGCGACCCCGGAGCACTGGAGGCGGCGCTTTTCCGTCCGCAAACGGGCTACTACAAAGACATCGTGGCCGAAGCCGCTGCGTTGCTGGAGAGTCTGGCCATCAACCATCCGTTCGTGGACGGCAACAAGCGGATTGCCTTTGCCGCTGCCGATGTTTTTTTGCGTATCAATGGCTGGCGCCTGCAGCGCGCGCCGCTGCTCATCCACGCGGAGATGATCCAGATGTTCGAGTCGGGGACTTTTGATATGGCCCACGTCGAGCCGTGGTTGCGGGCATTCGCAATCGCTTCGGAATGAAGCTATTTACACGAAATCACCAACCCTGCTGGGTGCTTGCAGCTCTAAAAAGCGTAGCGCTTTAGCGTGCAAACCGCGCGCTCTTTTCGTGCTCAGCATGA
>CAMCZF010000281.1 GCA_945885775.1 Rhodoferax sp. OV413
TGTGTTGCCACCACAGCTGTTGTGGCGAGAGCGAAAGACCGGCCTTGGCCTGCCCTTCGCGCCCGACGTAATAGGCCGCGAGCATGGTGTGGAACGGGCTGAACGAGGTACCGCCGCCAACATCACTGGCCAAGCCGTAGCGATAACCCGCCAAGTCAGCGGCAGCATAGTCAAAAAAACCGCTGCCCAGAAACAGGTTGCTGGTGGGGCAGACGGCGGCGGCGGCGCCAGTCTCGCGCATCAGGGTCCGGTCGGCATCGTCAAAATGGATGCAATGGGCGTAGACCGAACGCTCACGCATGAGACCAAAGTCGGCATAGGTGGCCAAGTAGCTGCGCGACTGCGGAAACAAGGCCCGGGCCCAGGTGATTTCGTCCTGGTTTTCGGCCACATGCGACTGGACCCAGGCCTGCGGGTAGCGGGCCGCCAGTTCCCCGGCGCCGCGCAACTGAGCGTCGCTGGAGGTCGGCGCAAAACGCGGTGTGATGGCATAACCGAGCCGACCGACACCCTGCCACTGCTGCAGCAGGCTCTCGGAATCAATCAAGCTTTGCTCGGTGGCGTCGGTGCCACCAGGGCCGGCGCGGTTGAGCAGGGCTGCCGGCGCATGGCGGTCCATCAGGCACAGGCCGCTGATCACCCGCATCTGGCGCTGCTGCGCGGCTGTGAACAGGGCCTGCACCGAGGCCGGGTGCGATGTGGCAAAGGTCAGCGCCGTGGTGACACCGTGGCGCAGCAGTTCGTCCAGAAAAAACGCGGCCTCGGCGGCGCTGTAGTCGGGCGACTCAAAGCGCTGCTCTTCGGGGAAGGTGTAGTTCTCCAGCCAGGGCAGCAGTCCAGAGGCTGGCGAACCAATGACATTGGTCTGCGGGTAATGCAGGTGCAGGTCGACAAAGCCAGGCGCGATCAGCCGGCCTGGCAAATGCTCTACGGTCAGGCCAGGGTAACGCGGTGCCAGCGTAGTCCAAGCGCCCGCAGCCTGCACCACCTGCGTGCCAAGGGCATCGGCTCCGACCACCAGCAAACCGTCGGCCTCATAGATGGCGGACTGCTTTGGATCAGCCGCCGGGTCAAAGCGCAAGAGCGCGGCACGGTAGCCTTTCATGACGGCTGGATCATCAGGCAAATGATTCAAACACCGCGTCAAGCTGCGCCACATGGCCACGGCGCGCGCCCTCGTCAATAAAGCTGGCGTCAAAACTGTTGCGCGCCAGCGCATAGGCGTGGGCCGCCGTCATCGGCAGCGCGGCAAAAGTCTGGCTGAAGTTCTCAGTGAGGTAGCCGCCAAAGTAGGCCGGGTCGTCGGAATTGACCGTGGCCATAACGCCGGCATCGAGCAGACGTTGCAGGTGGTGCTGCGCGAGAGTGTCAACCACCCGCAGCTTGAGGTTGGACAGCGGGCAAACGGTGAGAGGGACACGGTCTTGCACCAGCCGCTGCATCAGGGCCGCGTCTTCGATGGCTCTTACGCCATGGTCGATGCGCTCGACCTTCAGCACATCGAGCGCGCTCCAAATGTAGGCCGGCGGGCCCTCCTCGCCGGCATGCGCCACCAGCCGGAAACCCAGTTCGCGCGCCCGGGCAAACACCCGGGCGAACTTCTCAGGCGGGTGGCCGACCTCGCTGGACGCCAGGCCAATGCCCAGAATCTTGTCGCGCAGCGGCAGCGCCTGCTCCAAGCTCTCGAAGGCCTCGGCCTCGCTCAGGTGCCGCAAAAAACACAAAATCAACGAGGCCGTCATGCCGAAGCGGGCCGGCGCATCAATGCAGGCACGGTGCAAGCCATTGATGACCACCTCGGCACTCAGGCCGTGGCCAGTGTGGGTCTGGGTGTCAAAGAAGATCTCGGTGTGCAGCACCTGGTCGGCCTGGGCCCGCGCCAGGTAGGCGCTGGTCATGTCATAAAAATCCTGCTCGGTCTTGAGCACCAGGGTACCCGCATGGTAAACGTCCAAAAAGCTTTGCAGGTTGTCAAACACATAAGCCTCGCGCAGCGCCTGCACTGAAGGGTAAGGCAGCGCCACGCCATTGCGCGCGGCCATGGCAAACATCAGCTCAGGCTCTAGCGAGCCCTCTATATGCATGTGCAGTTCGGCCTTTGGCATGCGCTGCAGCAAGTCAGGCAGGCGTTGCGCCGGAATGTGATGAACAAAAGATGGCAAGGTGTACATCAACAGACTCCGAAAGTAATTCCCAATTGACTCAGGTGGCGGCGATAGGCCACTGAGGTCTTGTCGGCAACAGTATGCAACTCGGCACGCGGCGTCAGCGGCAACAATCGCGGCGTCTGGGACTCCAGCACCGGCTTGTCCTGCAGAAAGATGGTGTCCTGAAACGCCCGTAGCGCGGCCTCGTCCGGCGCCGAATCGGCCACCGCCAGGCGGAACCAGACCCGGCTGGTCTCGGGCGTGAGCGGGCAGATGAACAGGCCGATAGCCTCGCGAAACGCGGGCAAAGCCACGCTGTGCGCCGGCGGAACCTTGGTCAAGACCGCTGTGAACGGCCCCGTGACCTCGTAGCTGTAGTCAATCAACGCGGCAGCGGTGGCGTGCACACTGGATCGCGGTTGCCAGGCCTGACAGCCGGTGGCACGCAGACCCCGCGCTGTGGCCTCGACTTGGTAGGGCGGAATCTCGGTGGCGTGGCCTGTGACGCCATCAGGCAGCTGCTGCATGCCGAGCCAGCCCTCATGCACAAAGCCGAAATGCGCCATATCCAAAAAATTCTCCACAATACGGCCGGCACTGGTGGCCACGTCGTAGGGGCCGCAGGTGAGTTTGTGCAGTTCGGTGTCGGCTTCGGCCTCAAAATGGGGCAAGGCAAGCTCAGCAGTTGGCTCACCGGCCTCCAGGCGAACCCAGACCAGTCCACTCTGCTCAATCGCCTGGTACACCTGCGCCCGGTGCGACGCCGGGGGAGTGAACGCTGGCAGCGCAGGCACCTGTGTGCACTGGCCTGAAGCCTCGAATTGCCAGCCGTGGTAGGGACATTCCAGGCGCCCCTGGCAGACCCGCCCCAAGGAGAGCCGGGCACCGCGGTGCGGACATTGGTCGGCCCAGGCCTGAATAGAACCTGCCGCATCACGCCACAGCACCAGGGGCTGGCCCAGCAGCAGCGCTGCAAGCGGCTGCCCATCGACGTCCGCGCAGCCCGCGACAGGGTGCCAGTGCCCGCGTTCGACCCGGTTCATGGCCGTAGCCTCTGCAGATTCAAAACCAGGGCGCCGGCAGCCCCTCCAGCGCAAAAGCACGTTGTACGGCCGGCCGCTCCAGCAGGCGCTGCAGCCAGGCCCGAATCTGCGGCAGGTCATGCGCCTTGGGTCCGTCAAAATTGCGGGTCCAGCGGCACAGCATCAGGGCGTGGATGTCAGGCAGGCTGTAGGTCTGGCCCAGCAGCCAGGGGCCGCCATGCGAGGCCAACTGGGCTTCGATCTGCGGCACCAGGGCCATCACACGCTGCTCGGCATGGGCTTTGACCTGGGCGATGGCCTCAGCACTGTCGGCCCAGCGCTCCGGGTAAAAGTAAATGTTGGTGGCCGGCTGCAAGGTGCCAGCGAGCCAGGCCATCCACTTGTAAGCCTTCGCCCGCTCGGGCGAACCCAGCTTGGGCAGCAGGCCGGCAGCCGGGTGGCTGTCGGCCAGGTGCAGGCTGATCGCGGCCGACTCGTACAGCACCAGTTCACCATCAACCAGCACCGGCACCATCCCGTTCGGGTTGAGCTGGCGGTAGGCGGGCGAGCTGAGCTGGCCACCGGCCTTGTCAACCTTGAGCAACTCGTGGCCGCAGCCAATTTCTTCGAGCACGATGTGGGGCGCCATACTGGCAGCGCCGGGTAGGTAGTGGAGTTGGATCATGGTGGTCCTTGGTGGGGGCTATGGTCAGCCTGGGCAGAGTTGACGTCCGCAATGGGTAGGCCCCCATTATCGACTGGAGCCCTTTTGCAGGCTCGATCAACAAGGCTATTTCATTTGGCAATTAATGCTTGCACATCAGCAATCAGGCCTTGAACCAACGCGCACATCTCGGCTACGGTGGATTCTTCAACCTCAAGGTAGCCTTCATACTCAGCTAGGGAAACTCTGCATAACTCCCCATGAAATGTGTTGAAAAAAGCCTCAGTTTGCTATAAAATACGTAGCATGAAACAAGCCTCTTTGAACCTCAATCTGCAACTCAAGAAGAC
>CAMCZF010000282.1 GCA_945885775.1 Rhodoferax sp. OV413
TATCTGGCTGGAGGCCTTTGGTTGCGAAATTGCTCCTGAATTCATAGCTGACCAACGAGCTGTGACAAGGCCTGGGGGCCGAAATCTCATATGGATCAATCTGGAATACCTGAGTGCAGAAGGCTATGTGGCACGCAACCACGGGCTACCCTCTCCGGTTATGAGCGGACCAGGACGTGGCCTTGTCAAATATTTTTTTTATCCGGGCTTTATCCCGGAGAGCGGCGGCCTGTTGCGGGAGGCCGACCTGCTGACCAGGCAGGCTGGCTTTGATCGCGACGATTGGTTGAAACAGTTCGGGATCGCCGTGAGCGGCGCACAACTGGTCTCCCTGTTTTGTTACGAACCCGCCGCATTGGCTGAACTGATAGGTCAGCTAGCCGGTGGCGCAACACCGACGCGGCTATTGGTGACCGCCGGTCGTGCCAATGCCGCCGTCGCCGCCGTGATTAACCATAAAAACCAGTCTGAACCCTTATGGAATAAAGCTTCATTGCTATCAATTTCATATCTTCCCGCCTTGACTCAGCGGGATTACGACCATTTGTTGTGGGCCTGCGACCTTAACTTTGTCAGGGGTGAGGACTCCCTGGTGCGGGCCTTGTGGGCAGGAAAGCCCTTGGTTTGGCAGATTTACCCCCAAAGCGACGGCGTACACCTGATCAAACTCCAGGCCTTTCTTGACCTGATTCAGGCGCCCGCCGCTCTTCGCGACCTTCATCAGCGTTGGAACGCGGCGCCTGGCACCGAGCAATTTGCACTGGCCCCGTTTGAACTTTGCGAATGGCAGCAAACCGTCTTGACCGCGCGCAAGACTCAGGTTGAGGGCCAGGACTTGGTCGAAAGGCTGCTGCAGTTCGTGTCAAAAAGCCATTAAAATCGGGGGCATTGCGGAGCCAAACAGGGTTTTTGTCCTGTCCATGCCGCGTCTGCCGTCAAACAAGCGGCCAACCTACATTCAATCGTTATGAAAATTGCTCAAGAAATCCGCGCCGGCAACGTCATCATGCACGGCAAGGACCCGATGGTCGTTCTGAAAACTGAGTACAGCCGCGGTGGCCGGAATTCAGCAACAGTCCGTATGAAGCTCAAAAGCCTCTTGAACAACTTCGGCACCGAGGTAGTATTTAAAGCCGACGACAAAATGGACCAGATCGTGCTGGACAAAAAGGAGTGCACTTACTCCTATTTCGCCGAGCCCATGTACATCTGCATGGACACCGAGTACAACCAGTATGAGGTGGAAGCGGAGAACATGGGCGATTCGCTCAGCTACCTCGAAGACGGTATGTCGCTTGAGGTCGTCTTTTACGACGGCAAGGCCATTTCAGTGGAAATGCCGACCAGCGTGGTACGGGAAATCACCTGGACCGAGCCGGCCGTCAAGGGCGACACATCGGGTAAGGTGCTCAAACCCGCCAAGATCTCCACTGGCTTTGAGATTGGTGTACCAATTTTTGTGGCACAGGGCGATAAGGTGGAAATTGACACCCGCACCGGCGAGTATCGAAAACGGGTTTAGGTCGTCACCACAACATCCGTGGCAAAAAAGGGCTTCATTGAAGCTCTTTTTTTATTCTCACTCGCCCTCGATCAGTCGATGAAGAACCGCCTGGGTCATCCCCCAACTGCGTTGGGCATCGGATGTGAATGCGACTAAGTTGTCGCGCACAATGGCGACATGACAGATCCACAAAGACTCACTGAACGCCGCCAGACTGACGCAAGGGCAGAGCTCATAAACCAATTAGCCCCGGGCAGTGCTCTAGAGGCTGACGCGTATCGGCTTGCCTTCGCCGACCCGGAGTTCCTGATGCGCAGGGAGACCCGTGGCATTCGTTTGCAGTTGGAAATGCTCAAGCCAGACCTGGACCAGTCCGAACAGGGCATTGAAAACACGATCGTCGTTTTTGGCAGCGCCCGCTTTGTTTCACCTGAACAAGCTCAGACTCTGCTGCGTGAAGCTTTGGCCAGTGGCGATGCTGCGGCATTGCAAGTGGCCCAACGTCAGGTCCGTAATGCGAGGTATTACGACCATGCACGCCGGTTTTCGCAGCGGGTGGCCGAATACAGTGCGCACCACCGCGGCAATGAGCGTCTGTTCATCGCGACGGGTGGTGGGCCTGGCATCATGGAGGCAGCCAACCGTGGGGCCCACGAGATGGGCGCACCCAGTGTCGGGCTGAACATAGCGCTCCCGCATGAGCAACAGCCCAATCCGTATGTCACGCCCAGCCTCAGCTTCAAATTTCACTACTTTGCGATGCGCAAAATGCATTTCATGATGCGCGCCAAAGCCTTGGTTGCCTTTCCTGGCGGCTTCGGCACCCTCGATGAACTGTTTGAAGTGATTACATTGGTACAAACCGGCAAAGCCAAACCGGTACCCATTGTGCTGTTTGGCAGCGACTACTGGAAGCGCCTTCTCAATGTCGACCTGCTTGTAGAAGAAGGTGTGATTTCACGGCAAGACCTTGCGTTGTTCACCTATGTCGACGAGCCGCTGGCTGCCTGGGAGGTCATCCGGGCTTTTTATTGCCTTTGATCGGGCCAGTGTCAGCAGTTGGCCGCAGCAACCAGGCGGGCCCGGCGCCAGCACCTACCAACACACCAACCGACCAAAACACCACCGAGACACCCACGACAGCGCCGACAGTACCAAATAGCATGGGCATCACGACGCTGGACGCGTTGATCGCCATCAATCGCAGGCCCAAGGCTTCGCCCTGTCGGGCTTCTGGCGTGATTTGATGCAGGGTGCTCATGATCATGGGCTGCACCGAGCCGAGAGCCACGCCCAGCACCACTGAGCACAAACCCATCGCCAACGGGGTCTGCATCGCCGGGTAGATGCCGAACAGAATCGCCGTCATGACCATCGCCCCGGAGACCACCACATGCTCGCGCAAGCGCGAGGCAAACCAGGGCATCAGAACCCGTACCGCAGCGGCGGCGATGGCGAAGGCACCCAGAATCGAGCCGATCACCGATGCGCTGAACCCCCGCTCATGCCCAATCACCGGCACCACAAAGGTGTGAACGTCCCAGCATGAAGACATGCACCAGTTCACCAACATCAATCGTTGCATTTGTGGCTCACGCAACAAGTCCCAAGTTCGATTCGATGTGCCCAGCAATGGGGCTGGTGCGGCGCCTAACTCAGGCATCAAACGAACCAGCAACCAGGCCCCTAAAGGCAGTATCGCCATGAGCAAGAAAGCCGTGCGATAACCCAGGGTGTCGCCCGGAGCCGTACCAGCGTAATCAATCAACAGACCAGCCGCAAAGGGCCCGAGGAAATTGGCTATCGCCGGCCCAATAGCCAGCCAGCTGAACACGCGCTTGAGCTCTGTAGCGCCACCAGCGGCACGGCCTACATGGCGCTGCAGCGCGATCGAGGCTGCACCGGTCGCCCCCCCAGTCATCAAGGCACTGATGCACAGCACCGGAAATATAGGGAAAGCCGCTGCCAAACCGACGCCCAGCATGGAGGTTATCACCGCCCAACCCACTGGCCGCCTGAGTCCATGGCGGTCTGCAAAGCGCCCTGCGGGTAGCGCTAGAAATACCGAGGCCAAAGAAAAAAGCGCCAGTAACACGCCCACGGCCAAGGGACTGTACCCCTGGCTTAAGGCCAGCAAGGGTGCGGCCATACGAGTGCCTGCCATACAGGCATGCAGGCAGATATGACCGGCCACCAACCGACTCAGTACGTCAGCCCGCATCGGGCTCCTGATCGAAATCCTTATCAATCGGGATTAAAACCTGCGCCTGCACATCCGGTAAGGACTCGACCTTTTTTAAGGCACGGCCCATGGCCCGGCTCCGAGTTTCAGCACCGTCGATGGTTTTGAGCACAGTCTCGGTTTGGGACTTGACCTTGGCCAGGACATCGCCGAACTTGCCGAACTCGGTCTTGACCGCCCCCAGAACTTGCCACACTTCGCTGGAACGTTTCTCCAGCGCCAGCGTCCGAAAACCCATTTGCAACGAGCTCAGCATAGCCAGCAGGGTGGTCGGCCCGGCCAACGTGATCCTGTGCTCGCGCTGCAGGCTTTCCATCAGCCCCGGGCGACGAAGCACCTCGGCATACAGGCCCTCCGTCGGCAGAAACAAGATGGCGAAGTCAGTGGTATGCGGCGGTTCCACATATTTATCGGCGATGGAACGCGCCTCCA
>CAMCZF010000283.1 GCA_945885775.1 Rhodoferax sp. OV413
GGACTGCCAGTTCGCCTCCAGTTGCTCTCCACCCCGCCTCGCAGCGACGCAGTTACCTTCGGCTACAGGGTCTTGGCTTACCCTGGCACGGACTTTCACCGTGCTGGTGTCGCGCCTTCACGGGCGCACTCATTCCCGCGAAGGCGGGAATCCAGGAGCCCTGGTGCATGGATCCCCGGTCGTAGCCGGGGATGACGAGAGCTGCGCCGAGGATGACGACTCCCTGTCATTCTCGCGAAGGCGGGAATCCAGGAGCCTGGGTGCATGGATCCCCGGTCGTGGCCGAGGATGACGAGAGCTGGGCCGGGGATGACGCGAGACGCGCCGGGTATGTCAGGGTGCCGCTGGCACGCCGCAGACCAGCAGGCCGGAGTCGTTGGCGCTGATGGCCAGGTCATTTTTGGCGTGGGCCACGTCCATGTCGCGCGGTAGCGCCACGCCGTTCTTCACCGCCAGAATCTCGGCCATGATGCTCACCGCGATCTCCGGCGGGGTTTTGCTACCAATGTAGATGCCGATCGGGCCGCGCAGGCGGGCCAGGCCAGCCTCGGTTTGCTCAAAGTGCTCGATCATGCGCTGCCGACGCGCCTCGTTGTTACGACGGGAGCCAATGGCACCAACATAAAAGGCCTCGGTCTGCAGGGCCTCCAGCAGGGCCAGATCATCAAGCTTGGGATCGTGCGTCAGCGCCACCACACAGGTGCGTCGGTCAGTACGAAAAGCCTGCACCACGTCGTCGGGCATGTCTTTCAAGACCGTCACGCCGGCCACCGACCAGGAGCGGGCGTACTCCTCACGCGGGTCACACACCGTGACCGCAAAGCCGCTGAATAGCGCCATGGTGGCCAGGTACTCGGTGAGTTGGCCAGCGCCAATCAACAGCATGCGAAATTCAGGGCCAAAGGTGTTGACCAGGGTTTGTGCATCCAGGGTCAGGTCGGCCGGGGTGTCGCTGACTGCCAGGCTGACGGCACCACTCTCCAGCTGGACTGTGCGGCACATCAATTGCCCGCTGCCGAGCGCCTGTACCAGTGCGACCAGGCTGGCGGCATCGGGGTCAAATTCCAGTAGCAGTTCCAGGGTGCCGCCGCAGGGCAGGCCAAAGCGATGGGCCTCGTCGGCGCTGATGCCGTACTTGACCAGGCGCGGCGGGCCGGCAGGGATGTCTTGCTCGCCCTCCACCGGGGCCGCTGCGGCGCTGGCGTAAGCCCGGGTGAAGCGGTAGATCAGATCATCTTCAATGCAGCCGCCTGAGACGGAACCCACCACTGAGCCGTCCTGACACAGGGCCATGATGGAGCCCACCGGGCGAGGGGAAGAACCCCAGGTGCGTACCACTGTGGCCAGCAGGGCCCGCTGCCCAGCCTGGCGCCAGTCACGCAGGGTGCGCAACACCATCACATCGATATTTTCCATGGCCGCGCCCGTGTCTTTGGCTGCAGATCGCTTAGCGCGACAGCAAGTACATGGCGCCGATCACCGCAACGGCGACCGCACCCCATACCCAGACCGATACTGCCTTCGGGGCGTCCGCAGCAGGCGCAGCCACGGCCGCTGCCGAAACTTTTTCAGCATAGGCTTGGGGGTACTGGCGCTGCATCTCAGCGTCAAAGCGCTTGAAAAAATCTTCGGCCATGGATTTGGCGGCACCGTCGATCAGGCGCTGGCCCAGCTGCGCCACCTTGCCGCCCACCGAGGCGTGGACGGTGTAGCTGAGCAAATGGCCCTCGGCATTGGGCGCCAGCAGCACCTTGGCATTACCCTTGCCGAAGCCGGCCGGACCGCCTTGCCCTTCAAACGAGATCGTGTAGCTCTCCGGCGCCTTGATGTCGCTCAGCGCGATCTTGCCGGTGAATTTGGCCGAAACGGGCCCGATTTTGACGGCCATACCGATCGCATACTGGTTTTCGCCTGTGGCCTCGACCCGGTCACAACCGGGAATACAGGTCTTGAGCACCTCGGGGTTGTTCAGCGCATCCCAGGCCTGTTGTTGGGTGATGGCGAGTTGGCGGCTGCCTTGCATGTCCATGGGGATGATCCTGTTGTGGTGGGTGTTGGGGTGTATTTTCGCGCAGAGGGTGGCTTAGCGTTTCATCAAGGCAGCCAAACTGGCCGCCAGGTCATCAAGCCGGCTGAGGTTATGCACCGCCACCATGCCATGCGCCTCCTTGTGCAGTACAGCCGCCCCCTGCGCCAGCGGAGCATAGCCCTCAAAGCGCAGCAGGGGGTTGAGCCATAACAAGCGACGGCTGCGCCGGCGCAGCCAGCCCAGTTCCTGCGCCAATTGGGCGGGTTCTCCGGTGTCCAGCCCATCGGTGATCAACAGCACCAGGGTGCGTCGCCCCACTAAGCGCCGGGCATGTCGCTGGCGCAGCGCCATCAACGACTCACCCAGTTGGGTGCCGCCGGCGAAGTCTTCGATCAAGACGCTGGCCTGGGCCAGCATGGCGTCAGTGTCGGCCAAGCGGAAAGCTGGCGTCAGGTCAGTCAGCTGCGTGCCAAAGGCAAACACGTCTCGGCGCGGGTGACGACGGGTGGCCGCATGCAAAAAAGACAACAACAGCCGCGAGTAGCGCTCCATAGAGCCCGACACATCCACCAGCACCAGCAGCGGCAGCGGCTGGCGGCAGCGCTGCAGCCTGGGCAATTCCATGGGCTCACCACCGGTGCGCACCGCAGAGCGCATCACGCCGGCCCAATGCAATTGGCTGCCGCGCTCGCCAGGCCGGGTGCGACGCGAATCAAATTCGGGCAGCGGCAGCCGGATGTCTCGGGCCAGGCGCTCCACCAGCCGGTATTCGGCGGCCGAGAGGGCGTTGAAGTCAGCGTGCTTGAGGCGCTGCTGGTCACTGGCCGTCATGGCGGCGTCAAAGTCGACCTTCTGGTCTTCCTGCTTGGGCTGGACCTGCTGGCCAAAGGCTTTTTGAGGCGTCAGGGCCTCGCGCACCCGGGGACGCCGCTTGCTGGGCTCGGCCTTGCCCTCGGCACTTGGCAGCAACTGCGACAGCAGCTTATGCGCCAGGTTAGGGTTACGAAAAAAGGCTTCGAACAGCTCGCGGAACACATCACGGTCCTGCTCGCGGCTGACCAGCACAGCCTCCATCGCGGCGGACAGGTCGGCCCGGCGGTCCAGACCGACCGCCAGCGCGGCCTCGGCTGCCAGTGCAATGCGTGAGCTGTCAACCCGCACCCCGGCACGGCGCAGGGTACGGCCAAAGGCCGACAGGTTGTCGGCGAGCTTACCGGTGCGCGCGTCGCCGAGTTGCATGCGCTTCAGCCCTGCGCGTTGGGCTCGGGGCGAAGCAGGTCCTGCGCCATGTCGTTGGTCAGGGCCGCAACGTCTTCGCGTTGCTTGAACAAAATGCCCGCCGTGTCTGACATCACCTCGGGGTCCAGCACCAGGGTGTCCAGAGCGATCAGGGCCTTGGCCCACTCCACGCTTTCAGCGATGCCGGGCGCCCGCTGGAAAGCGCTGGTAAAGGGCTGGCTGCGCAGACGTGTCACCACCTGGGCGACCTGGGCCGACAGGTCGTCCGAGGCCTGCGGCACCTGCGCCCGCACGATGGCAAGCTCGCGGTCGCGGTCGGGGTAATCCAGCCAGTGGTAGAGGCAGCGGCGCTTGACCGCGTCGTTCAACTCGCGGGTGCGGTTGCTGGTGAGGATGGTCACCGGGCTGACCTGTGCACGCACGGTGCCCAGCTCAGGGATGCTGACCTGGTACTCGCCCAGGTACTCCAGCAAAAAGGCCTCAAAGGGCTCGTCGGCCCGGTCCACCTCGTCGATCAGCAGCACGGCGCCAGGCGCCGGGGTTTGCAGCGCCTGCAGCAGTGGCCGGCTGATCAGGTAGCGCGGTTGGTACACCTCGCGCTCCACCTGGGCCACATCGGCCTCGCGGCCCTGCGCGGCACGCATGTGCAGCAACTGGGCGGCGTAGTTCCATTCGTACAGGGCTTCGCGCTGCTCCAGCCCGTCGTAGCACTGCAGCCGCAGCAAATCCCGGCCCAGCACTTTGGCGAGGGCCTTGGCCAGTTCGGTCTTGCCGACGCCCGGCTCGCCCTCGAGCAGCAGCGGGCGCTGCAGCTTGAGCGCCAAAAAAACAGCCGTGGCCAGCCTGCGGTCGGCGTAGTAGCCGGCCGCCTCAAGTGCAGCCACCAGG
>CAMCZF010000284.1 GCA_945885775.1 Rhodoferax sp. OV413
GTGCAGACCCCAAGGCCGACCCCACCAGACCGTACAGACCGCCCTGCAACAAAAAGACCGACATGATGCGCTGCGGACTCGCGCCCATGGCCCGCAAAATACCGATCTCCTTTTGTTTTTGCACCACCGACACCACCAGCACGCTGGCACTGCCCACCGCCACAATCACGGTCACAAAGAAACGGATCAGGTTGTTGGACATGCTTTGGCTGTTCAGGGCCGACAGCAGCTGCGCATTGGTTTGCATCCAACTGTCCACGGTCAAGCCGGTTTGCGCCTGAAGCTGGCGCGCCGTGGTCTCTGCTGCAAACAGGTTCTCCACCCGCAGGTCCAGTTGCGTGATGCCGCCGGGCAGATCCAGCAGTGTTTGTGCCAACTTGATGCTGGTGAACACCCAGCGGCGGTTCAGATCGCGGTTGCCAATGTCAAAAATACCGGCCACGCTGACCAGGTCATTGCGGCCACCCACAGTGACCAGGCGTAATTTATCGCCCACTGTAATGCCCAGGTCTTTGGCCAGCTCACTGCCAATGACCACATTGGTGCCGCTCACGTCAAACAGGCCCTGGCGCAGGTATTTGGCCATGCGCACAATGCGCTGGAAGGCCTGCGGCTCGACGCCCATCAAGGCGATGGATTGGCTGGCATCGGCCCGCACCGCAAAGCCGGCCCCCGACACCATGGGCGACACCGCCAGCACCCCCGAGGTCTGTGCCGCCAACTGGGCGACAGAGCTCCACTGGTCCACGCTGCGCAAGCGTTGGGCACGCGGCTGAATGATAGCGGCCGTGCTGTCAGGCGACAGCGTTGTGCGGTTGACGGCCTGCGGGGGGCGGATCACGATATGAGCTTGGCTACCCAGGGTCTTGTCGATGATGGACGCCTGCAATTGGCTGATCAGGGTCGTCAAGAAAATGATCACTGCCACCCCACCCGTGACCCCGGCCAAAATGAGCACGGTTTGCATGCGACCCTCGCGCAGGTAGCGAAGGCAGACCATCCAGGCAAAGGGCAAACGCACAGTCATGGCGGCAAGCAGTGGCTGCTTACTGCGTGAGCCCGGGCATAGGCTGTGCGTTGCCCTTGGGAACGCGCTCGGCTTGCTCGCGCACGCGGTCGCCCTCTTCGGGCGATGTGGTAAGAGTGATGACCCGGTCGCTGGCGGCCAAGCCCTCCAGCACCTGGGTGGTGCCGATGCCCCGCAGCCCCAACACCAACCTGACCTTTTCTGCGCGACCGCTGCGGTTGACCAGGGCGTATGCGCCGCCATTGGCATCGCGCCGCACCGCATCGGTGGGCAGCTTCAAAGCATTGGCGGCCTGCGCGGTGATGATTTCGACGCTGACCGTCATGTCAGGGCGCAAGTAATCAACCCCGCCGTCCACCCGCAGCTTCAAGTCAACCGTGCCGCGCTGGGCGTCGACAGCCGGCGCGATGAAGGTCAGCGTGGCATTGAAAGGCCGCTCCGGGTAAGCATCGGCGGTGGCGCGTGCGGTTTGGCCCAGCTTGAGGTAGCTCAGGTTTTTCTCATCCACGCTGGCCTGGATGCGCGTCTCGTCACCACTGACCAGAGTCAGGAGGGTGCGGCCAGGCTGCGCCGTGTCGCCCGGATCAGCGGCGCGGCTGATGACAGTCCCCGCCACTGGCGCGCGCAGGCTGAGCTGGTCGAGCCGGCCCAAGGCTGCCCGTTCGGCGGCCAAGGCCTGCGCCAGACGGCTCTGGGCCAGTTCGGCTTCGGCTCCGCCCGCGCCGGTGCCGGCCGCCTGCGCGCTGGCGGCCAGCACGGCAGACGCACTGGCCGTGGCGGCACGTTGCGCGTCATCAAGCCGCGACGGGGACACAAAGCCCTGCTGCACCAGTTGGCGGACACGAGCCAGCTCGTTTTGAGCCTGGGTGTCGGCCGCGCGCGCCTGCGCCAGTTGCTGGGCGCTCACCGGCGCTTGCACCGAATTCAGCTGGCGAATGCGCCCCCGTGCTTCTGTCACAGCCGCCTTCGCCTGGGCCAGGTTGGCTGCGGCCTCGTCGTCGCGCAGGCGGACCAGCACCTGCCGCGCCTGCACGGCATCGCCTTCGCGTACCAAAATGGCCTCAATGCGTGCGGTGTTCTGGCTGGCCAGCTCGGTGCGGCCCACGCTGGCAATGCGCCCGCTGGTCACCACAGACTGCACCATCGGCCCCTGGGTGACCACCACCACCTCCACCGGTTTGCCACGGCCAGTCAGTAACAGCCCAGCCGCTCCACCGACGGCGATCAGGGCGACCAAAACCCACTGTGTGCGCGAAACTTTCATGGGCTTGATTGTGCTTGATCACACTCCTGGCGGCTGGCGAAGCGCATTGGCCATCTTCAGAAACAACTGCTTACTGAGGCGGTATGGTAGTACTGCGATAGCCCATCAGGCGCTGAACAGTTCTGAATGCGTTCCGGCACGCACAAAGTTGATGGCATTGCCAGTCACTTGGTGAATGAGCAGGAAGTCACCACCGATATGACACTCCCTGTGATCAGCCCACTCGCCTTTCAATGCATGGTCCAGCCACTCGGGCCCCAGCGGTTCGTCATGGGCGATCAGCAACAGCATGGCTTCCTTCAGGCGCAGCATGTCATAACGGCCGGAGTGGCTGAGGCGCTGCCAGTCCTTCAGAAAAGTCTTGGTGTAATCCACTGCCCGGGGCAGGGATGCCCTTTTACTGGCGACTGTTTTTTTCAAGATCGGCCAGCAATGCGTCCGCGCTGTCAAACCTGGCTTTGCGCTTGGCCATCATCACTCGCGATTCGGCCATAGCCGCCTGCGTTTCAGCGTTAGGCACCTTCAGTTCCAAAGGAAACGCCTGATCGACCACAACGCGTCGCAAAAAAAGTCGCACTGCATCTGACATCGATAAACCCATAGCGTTCAGTGCCTGGGTTGCCTGGTCTTTGATGTCATCGTCCACCCGAATGTGGAGCATGGAAGTTTGTGCGCTCATTGCGTTTCTCCTGATTGAGAATGAATTATGTATCTCAATTGAGCTTATTGCAAGGCGTTCTTTCCTCAGGTACACCACTGGCCGCCCGGCGCCACCTCACCAGCCGCAATTTCTGAAAGTAAGGCCGATAGGGTAGTGACGCGACAGCCGGAGGCCTGGTGGAACGCCTGTGCCAGGACCAACAGGTCTTTGTCACCCGAAACCAACCACTGCGCCTGGCCCGCACTGGCCAGCTGCAAAAACGGCACGTCCAGCGGGTCGCGGCTTTCGGGGACCCGGGGCAGTGGCTGGGGTATTCGCACCGTCTGGGCATAGGGCAAAAAGTCGGCCAACAACTCGTCCTGCTCAGCCCTGGACAGGGAAAACTTGGGGTACGCCAGCACCCGCGCCAGCTCTTGCACCGTGACGGCGCTGACTAGGGGCACGAATGCACCAGCTTGCCAAGCCCGCCGGAGCTGCCCGGCCTGACCGCCGCCAAACACAAGCGCCGACAACACCACATTGGTGTCCAGCACCACGCTCAGCGGGCTGGTCACGGTTTGGCGGGGGTATACGGCGCTACTGGCTCTGCGGCATGGGCATGCTCAGCCAACTTGGCCCGCACCGCATCGCCGCGCTGAATGCGTAACGGAGTGAGGATGATCTGCCCGGCCCGTGCTTCCACGTCAAAGTACTCGGCCGCAGCCACAGCCTGCGTGACGCTCTTGGGCAGGGTGAGCTGATTTTTAGAGGTCATTTTGGCGTCTGCCAGGTCGCAGACGTGCCAGCCGGCTGCCGAAGGCAAGCTCCCCGAACTCTCAGCCCTGCGCCGCAATCACCTTGATCTCTACCCCATACTCCGGGCCGGCCAGGCGGGCGCTGTGAACTGTGGCGCGGGCAGGCGTATGGCCGGGCACCACCCACTCTTGCCAGGCGCGGTTCATGTCGCTAAAAGTGTCCATGTTGGTGAGCCAGATGGTGGCTGAGAGCACGCGGCTTTTGTCGCTGCCGCTGAGCGCCAGCAGGCGGTCGATGCTGGCCAGCGTCTGCTGGGTCTGGGTGTAGATGTCGGGGCCGCAGCCGTCGTCGGCCACCTGGCCGGTCAGGTACACGGTGTTTTGGTGGATGACCGCCTCTGACAGGCGGGGGCCGATTTCTATGCGTTGAATGCTCATGGTGGT
>CAMCZF010000285.1 GCA_945885775.1 Rhodoferax sp. OV413
AAAGCGGGCAATCGGCTCAGCCAGCGCAAAGCACAGCGCGGTGGCCAGGGCGATTACCACGCCGTAGCCGACCAGCGCGCCGGTCTGCCAGAAGGTTTTGGCCTTTTCGGCGTAAATCACCACGGTGGACATGGTGGCCGGGCCGGTCAGCAGTGGGATGGTCAGCGGCACCACGGCAATGCTGGCGCGGGTGGCGGCGTCGTGCATTTCTTCGGCGTTGGATTTAGCCTCGGCCGGCTGGGCGTTGAGCATGGCCAGCGCTGAGGTCAGCAGCAGCATGCCGCCGCCCACCTGAAAACTCGCCAGGGAAATGCCAAAAAACGCCAGGATGTGCAGCCCCATCAGCGCGCTGACGGCAATCACCACAAAGGCGCTGAACGAGGCGATCCAAATGGTGCGCTTGCGCTGCGCCGGGGTGAAGTCGTGCGTGTAGTGGATGAAAAACGGCACGATCGCCAGCGGGTTGACGATGGCCAGCAGCGTCACCAGGGGTTTGAAATCCATGACGCCGGCCCTAGCGGCCGCCGGCCACGTCGATCAAAGCGCCGGTGGTGTAGCTGGCATCGTCTGACAGCAGCCAGACGATGGCCTGCGCCACCTCCATCGCGCTGCCGGCGCGCTGCATGGGCACGATCGGCGCCAGTTGCCGCGCCCGATCGGGCTGCCCGCCCGAGGCGTGGATGTCGGTCTCGATGATGCCGGGCCGCACCGCATTGACGCGGATGCCTTCGGCCGCCACCTCGCGCGCAAGCCCCAGGGTGAAGGTGTCGATGGCGCCTTTGCTGGCGGCGTAGTCCACGTATTGGCCCGGCCCACCCAGCCGCGCCGCCGCGCTTGACAGGTTGACGATGCTGCCGCCAGCACCCCCATGGCGTGTGCTCATGCGCCGGATCGCCTCACGCGCGCAGACAAAGCTGCCCACGATGTTGATGTCAAACATGCGTTTGAGCCGCGCCACGCTCATCTCGTCCACCCGCGCCACCACATCCACCACGCCGGCGTTGTTGACCAGCCCCGTCAGCGGCCCCAGCTTGGCATCGATGTGCGCAAACATGGCCATCACCTGCGTCTCGTCGGCCACATCGGCCTGCACCGCCATCGCCGTGCCGCCGCCAGCGCGGATCTGCCGCACCACCTCGTCCGCCGCCAAAGAATTGGCGCTGTAATTGACGGCAACCGCATAGCCGCGTTGCGCCGCCAGAAGTGCCGTGGCTGCGCCAATGCCGCGGGAGGCGCCGGTGATGAGGAGGGTGGGGGTCATATGTAAAGAAAGTTGGACGCCGGGCGGGCTGGTTTCGGATCAAAATGCTGACTACAGCGATGTTGGCTTGAGATAGTATGCACGGCTGACAGCCTCTGTGAACAGGAATACTGCAGTGACCATTGGTTCAAGACATCAACAGCGCGGCTTCTCATTGCTAGAGATTGCCATTGTGCTGGCCATTCTGGGTTTTGTGCTGACCATCGGTTTGAAGTCGACTGGGGCCTACCTGAGCGCCGAGCGACGCCAGACCACGGTAGCGCGCTTGGCGGGGATCGATGCGGCCTTGGTCAATTATGTGGCGCTGCAGAAGCGGTTGCCGTGTCCGGCTGATGGGAGGTTAGCAACTGGTGTCGAGGTACCACGTGACACGGTTGCCCCGAACATTGGGACATGCACTGTGGCTGCATTAAATAACGGCGTTGTGCCTTGGGTGACCCTGGGAATTACTGAGGCGGAGGCCCAGGATGGTTGGGGCAATCGGATCAGCTATCGAACTTCCAAACCCGCAGCCGCAGGAACCGCGTTGACTCTAGATAATGCAATGGACCTTACAAACTGTGACCCGGCGGGAACTAGGGCTGTTTTAGATAATGGTGGACCCCCACAAAATGCACAGATCTGTTTCTCGCCGACAGCAGGTACACCAGCCGATAACAACAGGCCCTCTCTGCTCATTACTGGTCGTGGGCTCACCGTTCAAGATGGCGCGGGCACTGTTCTAATGAATGCTGCCGGGACGACAGGTGCTGCCTATTTGCTAATTAGTCACGGCGAGAACCGCGTTGGCGCATATAGTAGCGGCGGCCAAGTCCAAATTGGTGAACCACCTAATTTGCCAGCGGCGCCAGCCTATGAGGATAGGAATAAAAATCGCCCTAATGATCCTGCCATAGCAATGCCCCCCTATTTTGTCGACGCGCCACAAAGTGATGTCCCTGGGAATACCCAATTCGACGATATCATCCTCCGCCCAACAGTCATTTCGGTCGCCACTCGTGCGGGCCTTGGACCACGTAAACCCTGATGATGCGGTTTAGCTCAGGCCGTGACCAAAGGGGCCTGGTGGCCTTGCTGTTGGCCGTCGCCATCTTGACGACCGTAGCCACTACCCTAGTGATTCGCCAAGCGAATGCAGTGCGTTCTGCAGGCAACAAGATAACCTTGACCAATCAACGACTGGAAGCTATTCGACTCAGCTTGGTTAATTTCGTTGCAGTGAATGGTCGATTGCCTTGTCCCGAACCTTATGCCAGTGTCACGGGCGCAGCCTTCCCCCAGGGATCGAGTATTAATTGTGGGGTGCCTGCTGCAAATGCGGGGCCTGGGGCAGTGCCGTGGAAGGACTTAGGCTTGTTAAGTTCGGATGTTCTTGACGGATGGGGCCGCAAGATTTCGTACAGGGTTTTTTCGGGTGATGCTATCGGTAGCGCGGGAAAACCAATCACGGTGGACGATCCCCTTGTCCTACCGCCGCTTATTGCAGATAAAGCTTTTGTCTTGATCAGTCATGGTGAAACTGGATATGGCGCTTGGTCGGCGAGCGGTATTCAGCCGGCGTTAGCACCTGCTAGCGTCCAGGAAGTCGCCAATGCAGGGAACCTCCTAGCCTACTTTCGACGCAACTTTTCTGGCCATACAAGCCCCCCCGTGCCGCCGACAGACCCAGCATTTTTCGATGACATAGTGATCTATATGACCGTAGATCAAGTGAAAGTGGCGGCTGGTTTTTGACGGAAGGCCGCTTCTAAAGTTCGAAAAAACGCATAAAGACATATAGATCACTTTTCAGCCTTATCGCAACCCACCTAAATAACATGCCCCACAACCTCACCCTAACCGCCCCCGACCAACACACCTTCCCGGTCTACCAAACCAACCCGGTGGGCACGCCCAAGGGCGCCGTGGTGGTGTTGCAAGAGATTTTTGGCGTCAATGCCCACATCCGCGCCGTGGCCGATGGCTTTGCGGCGGCGGGCTATGTGGCGCTGGCGCCGGCCACCTTTCGCCGGGTCAAGCCGGGGGTGGAGTTGGGTTATGAGGCGGCGGACATGCAGGCTGGCATTGCCCTGAAAGCGGCGGTGGAGGCGCTGCCGGCGCCTGGCCTGCTGCAGGACATTCAGGCCACCATTGACCATGCGGCGCAGTTTGGCCGGGTGGCGGTGGTGGGCTACTGCTGGGGCGGCTTGCTGACCTGGCGCGCCGCCTGCCTGTTGCGCGGCGTGAGTGCGGCCGTGCCCTACTACGGCGGTGGCGTCACCAGCCCGGCAGAGGCGGCGCGCTCGCCCGGCTGCCCGGTGCTGGCCCATTTTGGTGCCAAGGACCACTGGATTTCTCTGGACAGCGTAGCGGCCTTCAAGCAGGCCCAGCCTAGCGCCGAGGTTCATGTCTACGCCGCCGACCACGGCTTCAACTGCGACCACCGGGGCTCGTTTGACGCGGCGGCGGCCCAGCTGGCCTACCAGCGCACGCTGGCGTTTCTGGCCCAACACCTGGGCTGAGGTGCCGCGGCCTGGATAAATGCATAAAAGTTAAGCATGTTTTAGGGGTGTAAGCCTTATGGGTATTAGGTTTCTAGCTATTATTTCAATAGCAATCGGCCTGGCGGCTGGGCTGCCGGCGCATGCTGCGCCCTACAGTGGCCCCTTGTTTGACGCCCACCTGCACTACAACCAAGAGGCCTGGAACGGCCAGACCGGGCCGCACCCGATGAGTGACGTGCTGGCGCGGATGCAGCGCAATGGTGTGCGCGCAGTGCTGGCTAACTCGCGGCCCAA
>CAMCZF010000286.1 GCA_945885775.1 Rhodoferax sp. OV413
CTTTACGACTACCCCCTGCAGCCTTACCTGGCATCAGGCCAGTGCGCGGTCAAGTTCCAGGCGCCCAGCACTGCCCTGCACCGTGGTTATGTGGGCACTTGGTCTATTGAGCACGCCCGGCTGTACCTCACGAAGCTCGAAGGGCATGTCGGTGAATTTGCAAACACGGTGGAGGTCGGGCTGGAGGTTCTCTTTCCCGATAGCCCGGATGGCGTATTTGCGCGTTGGTTCAGCGGCCAGATCTGCTGCCCTATGGGTGAGCTATTGAATTATGGGCGGGGTGGTTTCACCAGCGTTTATGAAAGCGACCTCTTCATCCAGATCGAGCAGGGCGTGGTTGTGAGTGAGCGGGTGGTGATGAACGGCGAGGCATCCACGCCGATCGCGCTGCGCGCCAAGCCTGACAAAGACAGCAAAAGCGACTTTTTGAGCCAGTTTCGAAAAAAGCCGGGCTGATCGATTGTATTGGTTACCGCTTTGGGCAGGCATCAACCTTAACGCTGACGGACCAAGAACAAGGGAGCACCATGGACGCTATTCCAACCAGAGTCACCATAGGGAAACGGCACTACTGGATACACCAAAAGCCAAGAAAGAAAGGCTTGCATGGGCGCGTCTACTTTGGCACCCGCGCCATCGTGATCCATAACAACCCTGACAAAGCCGTCGACCGCAACACGTTTTGGCACGAAATCACGCACGCCATACTGTTCGAAATGGGAACCCCACAGTTCCGCGATGAGCGCTTTGTGACTGAGTTTGCCGACAAGCTCAGCGGCGCCATCGACAGCGCAATCTTTGAATGACGAATATGACTTTGAATAACTCCAACTCCAACTCCAACTCCAACTTCAACCGAATCCTGCGCCACCTGGCCCAAAGCCTGCTGGCCTGGCTCGCCCTGATCACGGTGGCCCACGCCCAGTTCGCACCGGCGGTGACCACCGTGCGCGACTTTCAACGTTTTCATGTGCGAGCTGATGGAAGCTACACCCAATACCTGGAGCAGCAAGTGCGCGTCGAGACCGAGCAGGCGGTGCAGACCCACAGTGAACTGCGCCTGTACTACAACGCCGCGCTGGAGGATCTGGAGGTAGTTGAGGCCTACACCCTTCAGCCTGATGGCAGCCGCATTACTGTCCCCCCAGACCGCATCCGCACCCAGGAGACTGTGGAAGAAGCGATGTACAGCGACGACAAGGTGCGGGTCATCATTTACCCGCAGGTGAAGCCGGGTAGCGAATTGGTGATGCGGGTCCAATCCGTGGTGCACACCCCTCTGTTTCCAGGTCACTTCTTTTGGACGGAGCGTTTCAGCCCGCACCGGCGCTACGGCAACTCCACCCTTGAGCTTAGCCACGACGCCGGCATTAACATTCGCGTGGCGACTGACCGGGTCGCAGGTGGCCTGCTGGCGGCCGAACCCGGCGACGCGCTTGGTTTCAAGCGCTACCGATTTCAGTACCAACAGGCCCAGGCCCTGCCGCCCGAGCGCGGTCAGGTAGACCTGTTGGACTTCACGCCCCAGTTGCTGATCAGCAGCTTTACCAGCTACGCCGATCTGGCCCGGGCCTACCAAGACCGTGCCAAACCGATGGCCCGGGTAACGCCTGAGATTGCTGCGCTGGCCAAATCACTGGTGGCCGGCGCCACCGATGACGCCACCCGGGTGCGCCGGCTCTACAACTGGGTGGCCCGCAATATCCGCTACGTGGCGGTGTACGCCGGTGCGGGTGGCTTTGTGCCGCATGACTCGCAAAGCATCCTGGACAACCGCTACGGCGACTGCAAAGACCATGTGGTGATGCTGGAGGCGCTGCTGGCTGCTGTCGGCATCGACAGCAGCCCGGCCCTGATCAACGCCAACGGGACCTTTAAGCTGCCCAGCCTGCCGGTGCCAGATCCCTTTGACCATGTCATCACCTATGTGCCGGCGCTCAACTTGTTCCTAGACTCCACTTCAAGCTTTACCCCCATGGGCAGTCTGCCCGATGGTGACCAGGACAAACCGGTGCTGCTAACGGCCACTGGCACCCTGTCGCGCACCCCGGCCAGCAGCGCCGATTGGGACCAGACCGACACCCAGGTTTGGCTGCAGTTGCAAAGCGACGGCCGGGTGAGCGGGCGCAGCGTGATGCGCATGAGCGGCTCCCCTGAGTCGGATTCACGTTATTCACATTTTGGGTATCAGAGCCAGGAGCCAGTCGATGTCGTTAACCGGTTCCTGGCGCGCTTTGCCGAGTCGGGCACTGGCAGCATTGAGTCGGTTGACCCAACCGACTTGGACACGCCCTGGCAGGTGACAGGCAACTTTGTACTCGACCCGCTGGTGAACGTGCCGGGTCCAGCGGCTATGACAATACCGATCGGGCTGGCCTCAGGCAACATCCGCAGCCGCATGGCAATTAAACCCCTTCCAAACCGGCAGTTCCCTGGCATGTGCGCCTCGATGCAGCACAGTGAGCAGATTGAGCTGACATTTACGCCAGAGATGCAGGTAACGCGCATCCCGCCCGATGTGAGCTTTAGCCGCGGGCCACTGAGTTACCAATCCAGCTACCGGTTCAAGGACCAAGTCTTGCAGGTCAAACGCATCTACACCGTGCGCCGTACGGCGCCAGTGTGCAATGAGAAAGATGACCGGGACTGGTTGGCCCTGAGCGAGTGGCTGCAGCGGGACTTGCGGGCGCAGGTGTTTTTTGAGACGCGGTGAGGCGCCTGTTGACGCCGACGTCAAGCTGACCATGGGTCAAATCTGCATCAAATCTGCGTTGGTGCCACCACTCTACAATTCTGCAACCACAATCGTCCAAGTCACTTCCCGCTTGGCAGTTGTCGGGCCGCTGTGAGCAGCTCCAAAAGCCAAAGGTCCACTCAGCCATGCCAAAGATTTCCGCCGATCGGCTCCTCAGCGACCTTCATGAACTGCGACGCATCGGCGAGTACAAAACTGGCGTTCACCGACCGTCTCTGTCCCCTGAGGACATCGCATCTCGCCACTGGCTGATCGATAAGCTCACCCAAGCCGGCCTGAAGACCGAGATCGACGGGATCGCTAACGTCTACGGATGGGACCCATCCCCTGGTCGCAAGCTCCTGATGGGTAGCCACATCGAAACTCAGCCACATGGCGGGTGGCTGGATGGCGCGATGGGCATCCTGTATGGGCTGGAGGCAGCGCGCACGCTTGGCCGCGGGATTGACGTCGCCGCTTGGTTCGATGAAGAAGGCTGGTTCGGCTCCTTCCTCGGTAGCCGCTCTTTTTGCGGCCAGGTGACGGACGCCGAGATCGATTCGGCTACACGCCGAGGCGACGGCGTCCCGTTGCGCACCGCTCTCGATGAGGCTGGCTGGGGCAGTGCTGGACGCGTGCAATGCGATCCGGCCCGCTATCTCGGCTACCTCGAAGCGCACATTGAGCAGGGCGCCGAACTGGTGCTCAGCGGCGACCGGATCGGCATCGTGACGGCAATCGTTGGAAGCCACCGGTTTCGCATCCTGTTCGAGGGCGTGCAGAACCATGCAGGCACCACGAGGATGGCGCGGCGCAAGGATGCGGGCGTGGCCCTGGTCAGACTCGCCACAGCGATCAACGACTGCTTCGCGGTTCTGGGCAACGAGCGGACAGTGTGGACCACGGGTCAGATTACCATCGACCCTGGCTCGCCCAGCATCGTGCCGGGAAAAGGAGAGATGGTGTTTCAATTCCGTGACACTGATCCGGAACTGCTTGCCAAGCTGGGCATTGAGCTGAATGCTCTGGTCGCCGAGGCCGCTGAGGGTCCGTGCAAGGTGACGTTGGTCACCACTGGAATCACCACGCCGGCTGCGATGGACCCGAGATTTCAGGATGCCGTGGAGGCATCGGCTGCGGTACACGCACCGGGAAAATTTCAGCGCATGCCAAGCGGCGCAGGGCACGACGCACAAATCCTGGCCGCAATCATGCCGTCGGGGATGCTGTTCGTGCCGAGCATTGACGGAGTCAGCCACCACTACAGCGAAGACACGAAAGATGAGGACC
>CAMCZF010000287.1 GCA_945885775.1 Rhodoferax sp. OV413
GGCGGAGAAATCGTTCAAGAAACTGCGTGGTCATGCGGACTTGAAAACACTGATAAACGGTCTTCGTCCCGCAACCCAATCACTCAAGAAGGCAGCATAATATTCATGACCACCGGCTCAAACCTGCAACTGAGTTCGGGACATCGCCCTGGGGGTCGTCTCGTTGCTTGGGCCTGACCAGGCTAAGTTTATTGATACCGTGGTTCGTTCCAGGTGCGATGCGGCGGAACTGATACGTCGCAAGTTTGAGTGCGGGGACGCTCGGGTATTTCAAGGGAGCGAGAGGGACATCATGTTTCTGTCGATGGTGGTGGACCCTCAAGCCTGCAAGGCACTTTCCGGGAACACGGCGGAACAGCGGTTTAACGTCGCCGCTAGTCGGGCGCGGGACCGTATGTACTTGGTGCGCTCCGTCCAGCTTTCGGACTTGTCGCACTTGGATCTGCGCGCAGGATTGCTCTCGCACTTCGGAAAGCCCACTGATGGTGGTTTCGAGGAAAATAAGAACCTCGTCGGCCTATGCGAATCCGGTTTTGAGAAGCAGGTTTATTCGGCTCTTGTCGACAAGGGGTACCGAGTGATTCCGCAGGTGAAGGCTGGGTCGTTCCGCATTGACATGGTGGTGGAGGGCGAACGCGATGCGCGGCTGGCCATCGAATGTGATGGCGATGAATTCCACGGACCAGACCGGTGGTCAGCGGACATGAGTCGTCAGCGGGTTCTTGAGCGAGCCGGTTGGACGTTCTGGCGGTGCTTTGCGTCCACTTGGTCGTTGCGTCAGGACGAAGTGCTTGACGAGCTCCTGCAGCGACTTGGCGCCATGGGTATTGAACCCTTGGGCACCCTGGAAAAAATTCCATCCTTGGTTGAACAGCGCACGTGGGTTCCAAGGTCACAAGCAAGCGCCGAGGGTGGAGATTTAGTTGGCAACGCCTTGGAGGTTGCTATAGGAGAAGCGAGGGGCTGACCCCCTGCAAAACGAGGCCGGGCGAGGCAAGGGCAGGGTGGGGGATGGTTTGCTATATAAATAGTAGCAGTAAACCCTTATTCTATAAGGGCTGGGGGCACTTTTTAGCAAAATCTCTGCCTGGAAAATGACCGTGGTGGCATTCCAGTCAATAATATTGCTGCGTGTTTTAACCCTCCATTGAGGCACATTAACGCGCTGCCATAGCCTGATTGATGACCCAACAGACCCAACAGACCCAAGCTCCCACTACTTTGCCGGCTGCCGATGCCGTTCAGCGCCGCCTGGTGCAGGTGCTGTTTGTCGGTGTCTTTATGGCGGCACTCGATTCAGCCATCGTGGGGCCGGTCTTGCCTGCATTGCGTGCTTCCTTTGGTATCGACAACCGCACCGCCGGACTGCTCACCACCGTGTTTGCCCTGAGTTCGATGTGCAGTACAGCCCTGATGGCTTACTTTAGCGACCGCCATGGCCGCCGTCCGGTGTATCTGGCCAGTGTGGCACTTTTTGCCATCGGCTCGCTGTGCATCGCCGCTTCACCCAGCTTTGACCTGCTGCTGGTCAGCCGTGCCATCCAGGGCATTGGGGCAGGGGGCATTGCGCCGGTGGCCAGCGCCGTGATTGGAGATGTGTTCACAGCCGAGCGGCGGGGCCGTATTTTGGGGCTGATTGGTGCCACCCACGGCATGGCCTTTGTGCTTGGGCCGCCACTGGCGACCCTGCTCACATCCACGCTGGGCTGGCGCTGGCTGTTTCTGGTGAATATTCCCGTCGCTCTGGTCGTGCTGGTGTTGGGTTCCCGCAGCTTGCCAGGTCAGCGCACCAACGCGGCGCCAGGGCCCGTCGACACAGCGGGAATTGCCTTAACTTTACTGTTCCTGCTGTGTCTGGTGCTGGGCATTTCGCGCCTGCCGGACTCAGCCACCGGGATGCTGCTGTGGCCCTGGTTTCTGGTTGCCAGTGGCGTGCTGCTGGCCGCTTTGGTGGCCATTGAAAAACGTCAGGCGCAAGCGCTGATTCCCATTGAGCTGTTTGCAAACCGGCAACTGGCTTACACCTATATGCTGACGCTGGGCGTAGGGTTCTCCATGGGTGGCATTGTGTTTTTGACCACGATTGCCACGCTGGCTTATGGCGTCAGCGTCGAGCACGCGGGGCTGGCGCTGCTGCCTTTGGTGTTGTGCTCCATGCTGGGCTCTATGGCCGCTGGGCGGCTGCTGAACCGTCTGGGCGCTCGTAATATGGTGATCTTTGGTTTTGGACTGTTGACGCTGGGCTACCTGCAAAGCGCAATGCCACAGACCGGCCTTGCCGCGTTTGTGGCGGCGTCTGTACTGGTCGGTATTGGCCTGGGTGTGGTGGTCAGCGGCGCGCTGCGCTCGATTGCGATTGATGAAGCGCCGCCTGCCCTGCGCGGCACAGCCCAGGGACTGATCAATATTTTCAATGCCGTGGGGACGCTGTTGGCTGTGACCTGCATCAGCGCCATTGCTGACTTTGAGGGCGGTGGGCTGACAGGTTTTAGCCTCGCTTACCT
The DNA here is from genome assembly GCA_945885775.1 of Rhodoferax sp. OV413. Classification (GTDB taxonomy): domain Bacteria; phylum Pseudomonadota; class Gammaproteobacteria; order Burkholderiales; family Burkholderiaceae_C; genus Rhodoferax. Next base: position 2,505 of record CAMCZF010000287.1, read on the forward strand.
TGCCATGGGCTTGAGCATGCTCTTGATGCTGTTGGTTGCGTTCGGGCTTAAAAGGAAGTCAAACTAGTCCCCGGCCAGGGCAGCCTTATCGTGATTCCCAAAAAAGCCCGCGATGCGCTCGGCCTACATGTGCCGACGGTCAGCCTGTACGGCTGTCGTCCTTAGAGTGTCTGGTCGCCGCTCAGCCGTTGCACCAGCTTGTCCATGAACTGTTCGCATTGCTGGAGTTGCGACAGGTCCACGTACTCGTCGGCCTTGTGGGCCTGCTCGATGCTGCCGGGCCCGCAGATGATGGTAGGCGTGCCGGAGCGCTGAAAGAACCCGCCTTCGGTGCCGTAAGACACCTTGGCCGAGGCGTGCGGGCGCAGCAGCGATTTGGCCAGAACGGTGATGCTGTCCTGCTCCTTGGCGTCCAGCGCGGGCACGTCGCTCATGCGCTCCAGCGTCACGCTGGCATCAGGAAAGCGGGCCTTCATGCGGGGCTCGACGTGCTCGGCCACGTAGGCTTGGATGGTGTTGATGAAACTGTCGGCCTCCACACCGGGCACGTAGCGGTAGTCAAAGAAAAACTCACACTCAGCGGGGATGATGTTGCGGCCGTTGCCGCCGCTGATGACGTTGGTGGAGATGGTGGTGTAGGGCACGCCAAAGCCGTCCACGCGCAGGCCCTGCGCCTCTTCGCGCCAGCCCAGGTCCTGGATGAAGGTAATCACCCGCGCCGCGTACTCGATGGCATTCAGGCCTTGCGGTGTCAGCGACGAATGCGCGGCGCGGCCGTGCACCTTGCAGCGGTAGACGCGGCCGCCCTTGTGGGCTGTGACCACCTGCATGTCGGTGGGCTCGCCAACCACGCAACCGTCGGGCTTAATGCCGGCAATGGCCAGTTCGTCCAGCAGCACCGGGATGCCCAGGCAGCCCACCTCTTCGTCATAGCTCAGCGCGATGTGGATGGGGGTGCGCAGCGGTGCTGCGGCAAACTGGGCGGCATGGCCCAGTACCACACCAATGAAGCCTTTCATGTCGCAGGCGCCGCGACCGTACAGCCGGCCGTTGCGTATCTCTGCCTTGAACGGGTCTGAGGTCCAGGGCTGGCCATTGGTGGGCACCACGTCGCTGTGGCCTGACAGCACGATGCCGCCCGGGCCCTCGCCAAAGGTGGCGAACAGGTTGGCCTTGGTGCGGTCGGCGTTGTAGGCGCGGCGCAGCTTGGCGCCATGGCCCTCCAGCAGGGCGCCGGCCCAGTCAATCAGGGCCAGGTTGGAGTTGCGGCTGGTGGTGTCAAAACCGATCAGCTGGCGCAGGCAGTCCAGGGTGGCGGTGCTGGGGGTGTCGCTGTGCATAAGGGGGCTCCGTGGGTAAGGTGTGGCCAGACGGCTAGGCCTCGATTCAATCACATCTGGGGCCCGTCCGCTGTCAGGGTATGCTCTCGGCCATCCTCCGTAACAGCCGCCTGTGCGGCACCCTATCATGCCCATCGCCTACGACCGCTATTACCGCTATGACGAGT
>CAMCZF010000288.1 GCA_945885775.1 Rhodoferax sp. OV413
TCGGCCATGGTGATCTGGATGTTGGCAATGTGCTCGCGCCGCCACAGCGGCTCGAACAGGGCATTACCAAAACGCAGAGCAAACAGGTTTTGCACTGCCGGTTTGCCCAGGTAGTGGTCAATGCGGAACACCTGGCGTTCGCTGAAGACACGGCGAACGGTGTCGTTGATGGCGCGGTTGCTGGCCAGGTCATGGCCCAGAGGTTTCTCCAGCACCACCCGGGTCTGCGGCGTGTTCAGGCCGGCGGCAGCCAGTTGCTCGCAGATGGTGGTGAACAGCGTGGGTGCCGTGGCCATGTACATCACCACGGTGTCTGCCGTGCGCTCGGCCAGGGTGGCGCCGAGTCGGGTGTAGTCGTCCGGGCGTGACAGGTCCATGCGGACAAATTCCAGCAGCGCCGCAAAGCGGGCAAATTCTTCGACGCTGGGGCGTTTGGCCAACTCGACCTTGTCAAAACGGGTGCGGATCAGCTCGCGGTATGCTTCGTCGCTGTGGTCGTCCCGGCCTACGCCAATGATGCGCCCGCCCGCTGGCAGCGTGCCATGCCGAAAAGCCTGGAACAGTGCTGGCATCAGTTTTCGCCAAACCAGATCGCCTGTGCCACCAAACAGAACGAGATCAAAGGACATGATTTTCAGTTACATAAATTCAGACATTGTAATGTAACTTTGTTTCAAAGATAATTCAAGCGCAGGACGCACAAACCATGAACCAACTCGACGCACTCAAACAATTCACCACCGTGGTGGCCGACACCGGCGACTTTCGCCAGATGGCGGCCTATCAGCCACAAGACGCCACCACCAACCCCTCGCTGATCCTCAAAGCGGTGCAAAAGCCCGAGTACCGGCCGCTGCTGGCCGAGACCGCGGCCCGTTTTCGGGAGCGTTCGCTGGCAGAGCAGATGGACCGATTGCTGGTGCGCTTTGGCTGCGAAATCCTGGCCATCATTCCGGGCCGGGTGTCCACCGAGGTCGATGCCCGGCTGAGCTTTGACACATCGGCCACCGTGACCCGGGCTGAGCAACTGATCGAGCTGTACCAGGCCGAGGGTATTCACATTAACCGGGTGCTGATCAAAGTGGCCGCCACCTGGGAAGGCATTGCGGCTGCGGCGCAGTTGGAGCGGCGTGGCATCCACACCAACTTGACGCTGTTGTTCTCGTTCTGCCAGGCGGTGGCCTGCGGGCAGGCCCGGGTGCAACTGATCTCGCCCTTTGTCGGGCGCATTTACGACTGGTACAAAAAAGCCGCTGGTCCGGCCTGGGTGGAGGCCGAACGCGCAGGGGCCAACGACCCAGGGGTGCAGTCGGTCGCGCAGATTTACCAGTACTACAAAAAGTTTGGCATTGTCACCGAGGTGATGGGCGCGAGTTTTCGCAACCTGGGCCAGATCACGGCGCTGGCTGGCTGTGACCTGCTGACCATCAGCCCCGAGCTGCTGGCGGGCCTGGCGGCCAGCGACGCGCCGCTGGTGCGGGCGCTGGATGCTGGTGCTGCGCAGGCGCTGGACCTGGCGCCGGTGCAGTACGACGAGGCTGGCTTTCGCCTGGCCCTGAACGAGGACGCCATGGCCACCGAGAAGCTGGCCGAAGGCATTCGTGCTTTTTGCGCCGATGCGGTGCGCCTGGACCAGCTCTTGCTGGCGGCCTGAACCGCCCGCCTTTGGAGCCCCTGATGACCCGAACCCGTTGTGACCGCACGCCCGCCTGGGCGACGCTGCAAATCGAATTTGCGGCCCGTGGCCGTGCGTTTGACCTGCGCCAGGCCTTTGCCGCCGATGCCAACCGCTTTGAGCGCTTCAGCCTGAGCGCGCCGCATGTGTTTGCCGACCTGTCCAAAAACCTGATCGATGACCGCAGCCAGGCCATGCTGCTGGACCTGGCGCGCCAATCTGGCGTGGCGGAACACCGCGACGCCATGTTTGCAGGTCAGGCCATCAATGGCACCGAGCAGCGCCAGGTACTCCACACTTTATTGAGAAATCCGGCTCCAGACCTTGCCACATATAGGGTTGTAGCTCCTGAAAATGTAGCAAATGAACTGTCCCAGGTGCATGCCACGCTGGACGCGATGCTGGCCTACGCGGAGGCAGTGCGTGCTGACCCGGGCATCACCGATGTGGTCAACATCGGCATCGGCGGCTCGGACCTGGGGCCGCAGATGGCGGTGCTGGCGCTGGGTGCCTTTGCGGCGCCAGGCAAGCGCCTGCACTTTGTGTCGAATGTGGACGGCCATGAGCTGGACGCCGTGTTGCAACAGGTGCGGCCTGAGCGCACGCTGTTCTTGATCGCCAGCAAGACCTTCACAACGATTGAGACCATGACCAACGCCGCCTCCGCCAAGGCCTGGTTCGAGGCCCAGGGTGGCACCGACATTGCACGTCACTTCGCGGCGCTGACCACCAACGTGGCGGCCGCGCGGGCTTTTGGCATTGCCACCACCTTTGGCTTTTGGGACTGGGTGGGTGGGCGTTACTCACTGTGGTCGGCCATTGGGCTGCCTTTGGCCGTCGCGATCGGCGCCAAAGGGTTTCGGGACTTTCTGGCCGGGGCCCACGCCATGGACCAACATTTCCGCGAAGCGCAACTCGAGCACAACCTGCCGGTGCGCCTGGCCCTGATCGACATCTGGTACCGCAATTTTCATGGTTTCAGCAGCCGCAGCATTGCGCCTTACCACAGCGCCCTGCGCCGGCTGCCGGCCTATTTGCAGCAGCTAGAGATGGAGAGCAACGGCAAACGCGTCGATACGGACGGCCAGGCCTTGCCCTTTGCCACCGCGCCGGTGTTGTGGGGTGAGCCCGGCACCAACGGCCAGCACGCTTATTTTCAAATGCTGCACCAGGGCACCGACGTGGTGCCTGTCGAGTTTGTGGCGGTCAAGCGGGCGCGGCACAGCCTGCCCGGCCACCAGCCGCTGCTGCTGGCCAATGCAGTGGCCCAGGCCCAGGCGCTGATGCTGGGCAAGGCCGATGCGGGCGGCCACAAACACTTCACCGGCAATCGGCCCAGCACTTTCTTGCTGCTAGACGAGCTGACCCCAGCCAGCCTGGGCGCGCTGATTGCGTTGCAGGAGCACCGAGTGTTTGTCAGCGGTAGCCTGTGGGGCATCAACAGCTTTGACCAGTGGGGGGTGGAACTGGGCAAGGTACTGGCGCGCGATATTGAGGCGCGTTTGGCCTCGGGCGATGCGGTTGGCCTGGACGGTTCCACCGCCGGGCTGCTGCGCCGGCTACGGGCTCCGTGAAATAAGCGCTGTGATTAGACAAAAATTTTGACTTAAATAGGGCGTCAGGCCACGCCAGTATTGGTTTCCTTGCTCTTAATTCAGGAGCAATTGATGCAAAGTCGAGTGTAGTTGGCTGCTCATGAGCCACGCTGATCAAGTAGATTCATAAAAAAAGCCCCGCAGACTTGACGCCTGCAGGGCTTTTTTGGGGTGAGGCGGATTACATGCCCATGTCGCCCATGCCGCCCATGCCACCCATGCCGCCGCCCATACCGCCGCCCATACCGCCGCCAGCTGGCTCGTCCTTCGGTGCCTCAGCCACCATGCATTCGGTGGTGAGCATCAGGGACGAAACCGACGCTGCATTTTGCAGTGCGGTACGGGTCACTTTGGTGGGGTCCAGGATACCCATTTCGATCATGTCGCCATAGGTGTCGTTGGCGGCGTTGAAGCCGTAGTTGCCCGAGCCAGCCAACACCGCGTTGACCACCACCGAGGCTTCGCCGCCGGCGTTGTACACGATTTCGCGCAGGGGAGCCTCAATGGCGCGCATCACCAGCTTGATGCCAGCGTCTTGGTCAGCGTTGTCGCCCTTGACGGTGCCAGCAGCTTGCTTGGCGCGCAGCAGAGCCACGCCGCCGCCAGCCACAATGCCTTCTTCCACAGCAGCGCGGGTCGCGTGCAGGGCGTCTTCGACGCGGGCTTTCTTTTCTTTCATTTCGACTTCGGTGGCAGCGCCAACCTTGATCACGGCAACACCGCCAGCCA
>CAMCZF010000289.1 GCA_945885775.1 Rhodoferax sp. OV413
TGGCGCCGGCCTTGGCCGCCTCCACCGCCGCCGCCGCGATCTGCGTCGGCGTGACGGGAATGGCGGGGTGCTTGTCCACCGTGTCGCCGGCCCCGGTCAGGGCACAGGTGATGATCACATTGGGGTTCATGGGTCGGTACTCCTCATCATGGTTGCGTCTTAGGCTGACAATTTAGCGCACACTGTAACGCTGGCCGGAATTCGGTTGGCGCCCGAGCACGACCCCCTCTTGATTGGCGACGACCTTTTTTTGCACCAAAACGGGTCGCAACAAGAACCTCGCGGGGCGGGCGGCTGTGGCAGACTGGCACGGATTGCGCGGGCTCCATGGGCCTCGAAGGGATTGCTTTGAACAGATTGTTGCTGCCGCTGGCCTCACTGCTGAGTGGCGTGAGCATGCTGGTGGTCGCCATCGGCCTGCTGTTTTCGGCCATCGGCGCCCAGGCAGGCTCGGCCAAATTTTCCGGCCTGGTCACCGGGCTGGTCATGTCGGCTTACTTTGCCGGCTTTGTGTACGGTACCTATGCCTGCCCGGCGATTATTCGCCGGGTGGGCCATATCCGGGCCTTTGCCGCCATGGCGTCGATCGCCTCGGCGCTGCCCCTGCTCCATGCGCTGTGGGTCAATCCCTGGTTCTGGGCAGGTTTGCGTTTTATCACTGGGGTGTGCATCGTCGGGCTCTACATCGTGGTGGAAAGCTGGCTGAACGTGGTGGCCCAGAGCCACCAGCGCGGCAAGGTCTTTGCAATCTACATGGCGGTGAGCAGCGTCTCGCTGGCCATTGGCAATTGGCTGATCCTGGTGGGTGACCGCTTTGGTTTCGTGCCATTTGCGCTGGTGTCCATCCTGTTTTCCTTTGCCCTGCTGCCGCTGACCCTGACCCCGGTAGAGGAACCACAGCCCTCCGATGCGCCCAAGCTGGGCCTGCTCAAGCTGTTTGCCATTTCGCCCATCGGCGTCGTCGCAGCCATCGGGTCAGGCCTGCTGAACGGGGCGTTGCTCAGTCTGGGCCATGTCTTTGGACAGGGCGTGGGCTTCAGCGAGGTCGGCATCGCCACCTTTATGGCGGCCACCATTTTGGGTGGTGCGGTGTTCCAGTGGCCGGTGGGACACCTGTCCGACCGGCGTGACCGGCGCTGGGTGCTGTTTTGGGTGTGTGTGGCCTGCGCCCTAGTGTCCGGTACCGGTTTCTACCTGGCGCGGGAATATGAAGCAGCCCTGATTGCCCTTGGCGTGGTCTACGGTGGGCTGGCCTTCACCATCTATGGGCTGAGCGTAGCCCATGTCAACGACCTGATTGACCCCTCGCAGGTGCTCGAAGTCACCGGCGGCTTATTGCTGCTGTATGGCATTGGCGCCACCATCGGCCCGATATTGGGCGGCAGCATGATGGATTGGCTGGGTCCGGAGAGTCTCATGCTGTACTTTTGCCTGGTGCTGGCGCTGCTGGCGCTGGGCATCTGGCGCTTTGCTGGCAGTACCGTGCAGGGCTTGGATGTGCTGCCACACAAATCAGACTACGTGCTGATGGGCGGCGGCTCGCAGGCCGTGCTGCAAATGGACCCACGCCGGGCCCAGGAAGTCCGCCCCCCGGCACCGGCTGCTGCGCCCCCGGCCGCGCCACGCGACTGACGATCAATTACTTGGATTGACCGAATTGAATCGCCCGGCAGCCCCCAGCCGCTGCCCTACACTTCGACGACAAGCCTCACACCCAGTGCGGCGGACAACTCCCTGAAGGTGGCAAGTGACAGTCGATGAATACGACTACATCGTGGTCGGCAGTGGCTCGGCCGGCTGTGTGTTGGCCGACCGGCTCAGCGCCGACGGCCAGGCCAGCGTGCTGGTGCTGGAAGCCGGCGAGCACGACCGCCGGCTTTGGATCAACATGCCGATCGGCTATGGCAAAACGTTTTATGACCAGCGGGTCAACTGGAAGTTTGAGGCCCAGCCCGATGCCGGCCTGAACAACCGGCGCATTTACGTGCCGCGCGGCCGCGTGGTGGGGGGCTCCAGCTCAATCAACGCCATGGTCTACTGCCGCGGCCTGCCGCAAGACTTTGACGACTGGGCAGCGCTGGGCAACCCGGGCTGGGGCTGGCAGGATGTGCAACCGGTCTATGACGGCTTTGAGCGCCGGGTCGATGCCGATGGCCGGGCAAGCGCAGGCGGCCAGCTGTTTGTCAGCAATGTGCGCCGGCAGCTGCACCCGATGGAGCAGGTGTTCTTCAAGGGCGCGGCCGAGGCCGGCCTGCCCTTCACCGAAGATTTCAACGGCCCAGCACCCGAAGGCGTGGGGCGCTACCAGATCAACACCCGGCACGGCATGCGCTGGTCAGCGGCTGACGCCTTCTTGCGCCCGGCGCTGCGGCGCGGCCAGGTTCGGTTGGTCACCGGCGCCCTGGTCAACCGGGTGCTGTTGCACGGCCGGCAAGCCACCGGCGTCAGCTACCTGCGGGGCGGCGTGGAGCACCAGGCCCGCGCGCGGCGCGCCGTGGTGCTGAGTGCCGGCGCGGTACAAAGCCCGCAATTGCTGCAACTCTCCGGCGTCGGGCCACCCGACCTGCTGCGCCGCCATGGGATATCAGTGGTGCATGCCAACAGAGCCGTCGGCGGCAACCTGCAAGACCACCTGGCCATGAGCTACTACTACAAGGCCACCCAGCCCACGCTGAACAATGTGCTCAGCAGCTGGCTGGGCAAGTTGCGGGTGGGGTTGCAGTACGTCACCACACTGGGTGGGCCGCTGAGCATCAGCGTTAACCAGTGCGGCGGCTTTGTGCGCTCGCACCCCGGCGCCGCGCGCCCGGACCTGCAGCTGTACTGCAACCCGATCACCTACACCTTGGCGCAGTCCGACACTGGCACCCAGATCGTGCCCGACAAGTTTGCCGGCTTCATCCTGTGTTTTCAGCCCTGCCGGCCCCTGAGCCGGGGGCGGATTGACCTGGCCAGCCCGGATGTGCACGCGGCGCCCCATATCCAGCCCAACTACCTGTCCCACCCGGACGATGCACGCGTGGCGCTGCTGGGTGCCAAATTGATTCAGCGCCTGAGCCAGACGCCAGCGCTGCGCGGCCTGATTAGGGAAGCCATTGCGCCGTCGCTGGATACGCTGGACGACGCCGGCATGCTGGCCGATTTTCGCGACCGCGCCAGCACCTGCTACCACCCGGTCGGCACCTGCATGATGGGCCCCGACCCGCAGACGTCGGTGGTCGATCCCCAGCTCAAGGTGCATGGCCTGGACCGGCTGTATGTGGTGGACGCCTCGGTGTTCCCCACTGTCACCTCGGGCAACACCCACGCGCCCACCACCATGGTGGCCCACAAGGGGGCTGAGTCCATCCTCCAGGCTGCCCGCTAATTTTTCGACACTGCTCCAGGAATCAACCCATGAAACTCGAATCGATCAAGACCTTTGTCGTCGCCAACCCACCCCCTGGCTTTGGCGGCAAGTACTTTGTGTTTGTCAAAATCCGTACCGCTTGCGGCATCGAAGGCGTGGGCGAAGCCTATGCCGCCACATTCAGCCCGCACATCATCGCGGCCATGGCGGAAGACCTGTTCGCCCGCGTGTTTGCCGGTGAAGACCCGATGCAGACCGAAACCCTGTGGCGCCGCGCCTACGGTGAAGGCTTCTCGCTGCGGCCGGACATCTCGCTAATGGGTGTGCTCAGTGCGCTGGAAATGGCCTGCTGGGACATCACCGGCAAGGCGCTGGACCGCCCGGTCTACAGCCTGCTCGGCGGCTTGGTCAATCCACGTCTGCGCAGCTACACCTACCTCTACCCCGACGAGACCGAGGACGACTCCTTTTACGGCGACCCGGTTAGATCGGCAGAACGGGCTGCAGTCTATGTGCAGCAAGGGTTTACTGCTATCAAATTTGATCCAGTCGGGGGTTATTCGGTGTTTGACCCGCGCCAGCCCACGCTGGAACGCATGGACATGTCGGAGCGCTTTTGCAAGCTGATCCGCGAAGC
>CAMCZF010000290.1 GCA_945885775.1 Rhodoferax sp. OV413
CGGCCTGCTCGATGGCGCGATGCGCGGCGTCCTGCACGGCGGCGACCACGAAATCAGTCATGGTGCGCCCCTGAAGTTCAGCGGCACGCTTGAGCATCGAATGCAAATCGGTGCTGATCCGGGCTTCGAGACGGGCGGTAGAGTTGGCAGCGGGCATTGTTTTGTCCTCCTGACACAATCATACGGCAGATTGCCGTACATTTTACTGATTTGCAGGGCGCTGGCTCAGTGTTCATGTACCCAACTGCTAGTTTATTGATAGCTACAAACGCTTATTCCACAGGGGCTAGAGCCTTATTTTGTGCATCAACTTGGCGGAAGCCGCATTCGAATCGAGGCGACCGCCTTCTGCCACTGCGAGCATCTGCTGACCGCCAAGGCGGCTCTCTGGGCAGGTCAGCGGTAACGGCGCGATCAGCGCCCGCCGTTCGCCGCGGATCACTTCTGTCGAGGCCATTTCCTGATCCAATGTACTGACTGTTAGCTAGATGCCGCGCCATCTATCAATTTCATGCGGGTACCGCCTGGGAATGACCTCAAAGAGTATGACGGCGCTTGGCATGTGCGAATTAATGACCAATGGCGACGGACTTTCAAATGGGGCGAGGCTGGGCCGTATGACGTGTTGATCGAAGACCCACACTGAGCAGCGAGAGTTTTTAGGAAGTAAAGGAATGCGTCATGTTTAAGAACGGTATGCGACCTGTCCACCCTGGCGAAGTCCTGATGGAGGACTACATCAAGCCCCTGGGTATCAGTGTGCGGGCACTGTCGCTGGCCTTGCATGTCCCGTATTCGCGTCTGCGAGAGGTCGTGGATGGCAATCGCGGTGTGTCAGCGGACACCGCCCTGCGCTTGGAGCGCTATTTCGGCAGTGAGGCCCAAGGGTGGCTGAATCTGCAAACAGCCTATGACCTGCGAGTCGCTGAAAAGCAAAACGCAAAGACGATTCACAAAGAAATTGCACCGCTGGCTATTGAAGTGCTGGCTTGATCTATCAGTCGCGCTAGCGGCAGAGCGGGGCCTCCGCCCAGGGTTTGGGATTGGTTGTTCAATTCATGCCGCCGAGTGTTTTTAACCCAGTCACTCAGAGCCGCGTTCATGCGCGATTGCCAGCCAGCGCCAGTGGCTCGAAAGGCTGCCAGCGTCTCGTTGTCCACCCGCAGGGCAATCTGAGTTTTGTCAGAGCCCGCAGGCCGCCCGCGCTTGCGCAGTGCCACCGCCAGCCCGGCCTGCAATGCTGCGTCGGAAAGGGGCCGGTCGTCTGCGTCCACGCCATCCCAAACATAGTCACCCCCGGGCGGTATGGCTGCCACTGCAGCCCTGACTTGCTCGCGGGTCATTGCATTAACTTTCGGTCCATTCATAGTAGGCCTCTCGTTCTGCGGTGCTTGGCGAAATTTGCCGCGCGTTTGGCCATGGGTACGCGGCCACTGCCCTCATGATTCAAATGACCGTGCCCGAGCAGGTTGCGGAACAGAGCCTAAGTACATTCTGACTTCGTCAATAATCGGTCAAAGCAACAAACGGCATACAAGCCGCTTGCTTACGCTAGGATTATTGCGGGGAGCGGTTTGGACAAAAAGACGCTGTCAGAAGCGGACATCTGTGAAAAGTTCATCACGCCGGCCATCCAACAGGCGGGCTGGAACACGGTCGAGCAGATTTACCGCGAGTACACCCTGCGGCCAGGCCGGGTGGTGGTGCGTGGCAACCATGCCGCCCGCGACAAAAAGTCTGTCCTCCGTGCCGATTACGTGCTGTTTTACAAGACCAACATCCCCCTGGTGGTGGTCGAGGCCAAAGACAACAGCCATGCGGTGGGTGCCGGCATGGCGCAGGCCATCAATTACGCGGCGCTGCTGAACATCCCGTTCTCCATCTCCAGCAATGGCGACGGCTTTGTTTTTCGGGACGCCACCCTGGCCGACGGCGTGCTGGAAACCCACCTAGCGCTCGACCAGTTCCCGACGCCCTCCGACCTGTGGGAACGCTATTGCGCCTGGAAGGGCTGGGCCGCCGATGTGCGCCAGGTGGCTGAGTACCCCTACGCCCCCAGCAAGACCCCGCGTTACTACCAGATGAACGCCATCAATGGCACGGTGCAGGCCATCGCCAAGGGCCAGCAGCGCATTCTCTTGGTCATGGCCACCGGCACGGGCAAAACCTACACCGCGTTCCAGATCATTTACCGCCTGTGGAAGTCCAGCTGGAAGGCCGACAAGCCGTCTGGCCAAAAGCGCATCCTCTTCTTGGCCGACCGCAACATCCTCATCGACCAGACCATGGTCAATGACTTTCGTCCGTTCAAGGGCGCCATGGCCAAGCTCAGCCCCAATGCCAAAGGCGTAGAGCGGGTCGATGCAGCCACCGGCAAACACTTTGTCGTGCAGTTGGATGTGGCTGTGAACAAATCCACCAAGCTGGTGGACAAGTCTTATGAGATTTACCTCTCGCTGTACCAGGCCGTGTCTGGCACGGAAGAACAGCAGAACATCTACAAGCAGTTCTCGCCAGACTTTTTCGACCTCATCGTGGTGGACGAATGCCACCGGGGCAGTGCCGACGAGGACTCTGCCTGGCGTGAAATCCTGAGCTATTTCGCCAGCGCCACCCAGATCGGCCTGACGGCCACGCCCAAGGAGACCCGGGCCACCTCCAACACCGAATACTTTGGCGAGCCGGTCTACACCTACTCCCTCAAGCAGGGCATTGAAGACGGCTACCTGGCCCCCTACAAGGTTGTCCGCATCGACCTGGACAAAGACACCTTTGGCTGGCGCCCGCCAGAGGGCATGACCGACAAGCTGGGCCATGTCATTGAAGACCGGGTCTACAACGCCACCGACATGAACCGCAAGCTGGTGCTGGATAAGCGCGACGAGCTGGTGGCCGCCAAGATGACCGAATACCTCAAGGCCACCAACCGCTACGACAAAACCATCGTCTTTTGCGAAGACATTGACCACGCCAGCCGCATGCGCCAGGCCCTCTCCAATGCCAATGCCGACATCTGCAAAGACCACCCCAAGTACGTGGTGCAGATCACCGGCGACAACCCCGAGGGCAAGATGGAGCTGGACAACTTTATTGACCCAGCCAAGCCCTACCCGGTGATTGCCACCACCTCCAAGCTGATGAGCACCGGTGTGGACGCCCAGACCTGCAAGCTGATCGTGCTGGACCAGAACATCAAGTCCATGACGCTGTTCAAGCAAATCATTGGCCGTGGCACTCGCCTGCGCGAAGACTTGGGCAAAACCTGGTTCACCATCCTGGACTTCAAGCGCGCCACAGACATCTTTGCCGACAAAGATTTTGATGGCGACCCGGTGCAAATTTATGAGCCCACGGGCAATGACCCCGTGCTGCCGCCAGAGCCTGAAGACGACAACCCAGGCGCAGGCCCCCATGGCGCAGACGCCCCCGCAGGCGAACCGCCGGGCGCCCCCTTTGGCGCCACTGGCCAGGGTGATGCCGATGCACCCAAGATCACCAAATACCTGGTAGGCGGCGCTGTCACCGTCTCTGTGGCCCGCGAGCGCGTGCAGTACCTCAATGCACAGGGCAAGCTCATCACCGAGAGCCTGCGCGACTACACCCGCATCAACCTCACGGCGCAGTACAACTCGCTCGACCAGTTCCTGCAAGCCTGGCACCAAGCCGACCGCAAAGCCGCCCTCTTGCAAGAGCTGGAGGGGCATGGCGTGCTGATTGACGCCCTGGCGCTAGAAGTCGGCAAAGACCTGGACCCCTTTGACATGCTGCTCTACTTGGCCTGGTGTTCGCGCCGATTGAATATTGACCCACCCTGCCGATTCAATATTGACCCAGGACGGGTAGTTGCCGTTTGAATCGGCAACTGTGGATAAGTGTACTCAATAGTCCAGTTTTCCTCCTTCCTTGATTCCTGGTTTGGCCTTCTGGCTG
>CAMCZF010000291.1 GCA_945885775.1 Rhodoferax sp. OV413
AAGAGTTGGTAGAACAGGTTGCTGTCCCGCTTGGCCCCGGACAAAACGAACAGAATCGCCTGCCCGGCCAGCGCCAGCAGACCGATGTAGAGCAGCAACTGAAGCGCGTTGAGAACCTGAAGCACCACACATCCTCACAAGAAGTTGACTGGACTATAAAAATCCTGCCTTACCCGTTTCTTACTGTAAGGTCATTATTTGCGAACCTACGGGTAAACACGGGGATCGCCAGCAGCTGACAACCCAAGCTGGCGCAAACCGTCCATGCGCGGCATCGGTTAGATTGGTAACCTGCGCAGGACACCGCCCGACTGCAGCCGCCATGACCCAACGCCCGCAACCCCAACCGTCGCATGACCTGGTCTCCTTGCAGGTGGCACAGCTGCGCGAGCAAGTGCCGTTTGAGGCCATGGACTGGCCCGATGTCGCGGCGCTGGTGGTGGCCGCCACGCAGCGCTACTACCCGCCGGGCAGCACCATTCTTGACGAGGGCGTTGAGGGCCGTCCCAACCTGCACATCCTGCTGCAAGGGCAGGCCACGGCGCGCCGCGCTGACACGCCCGACGAAGCGCGCCACCTGGAGGCCGGTGAGTTGTTTCCGCTGGAGGATTTGCTGGCCGCGCAGGCGCCGACGGCGCACTACACGGCGCTGCAGGATTGCTTCTGCCTGCTGATTCCCTGGCCGGAGGCGAAACGCGTGGCGCAGCGCAGCCAGGTCTGGGCCGGCTTTCTGCAGCAGCGCGGGCAGGTCTTTCTGGACGCCAGCCGACGGCGCCTGCGTGAGGAGCATGCCGCTCTGGCCCTGTACCAGCAAAGCTGGGAGCGGCCGCTGCGCGAGCTGCATGTGCGACCGGTGGTCACGCTGCCAACCAGCGCCGGGCTGCGGCAAGTGTTGGAAACCATGCAGCGCGAGCGGATCGGCTCGGTGGTGCTGACGCAAGCCGATGGTGCCGCAGTCGGCATCCTGACCCGGCACGACCTGCTGGAGCGGGTGGTGCTGGCGGCGATCACGCTGGACACCCCGGTCAGCGCCGTGATGAGCCAGCCACTGCTGACCCTGAGCCCGGCCGACACCGCAATGGACGCGGCTTTGCTGATGACGCGGCACGGTATGCGCCATGTGCCGGTGGTCAGCGAAGGACGCGTCACTGGCCTGCTGTCCGAACGCGACCTGTTCGGTTTGCAGAGCCAGTCCATTCACCATGTCAGCGCGGCCATCCGCAGTGCCGAGGCGCTGCCGGCGCTGCAGCAGGCGGCCACTGCCGTGCGGCAGTTCACGCAACACCTGCTGGCCCAGGGGCTTCAGGCAGGCACCCTGACCGGCCTGATCAGCCACCTGAACGATCTGCTGACCCGGCGCATCGTGACGCTGGAAGCCGGTCGCGCCGGCATGACGCTCGACGACGCCTGCTGGCTGGCGCTGGGGTCGGAGGGGCGGGAGGAGCAGACCATTGCCACCGACCAGGACAACGCCTGGGTGGTCCGCCAGTTTGAAGGCACCTCAACCCGCCAGCAGTGGCTGACCATCGCCGGGCGCGTGAATGCCGTGCTGGACGCCTGCGGCTTCCCACTGTGCCGCGGCGGCATCATGGCCTCCAACCCGAAATGCTGTCTCAGCATTGAGGAATGGGTGCAACAGTTCAGGCACTGGATCACACAAGCCAGCCCGCAAGATCTGCTCAAGGCCTCGGTCTTCTTTGATCTGCGCGCCGTAGCCGGCAATGCGGCCTGGGTCGCGCCCTTGCAGGCCAGCATTGCCCTGCTGGTGCCAACCCACCCGCTGTTCCTGCGCGCGCTGGTCGAGAACCACCTGACGCATGGTGTGCCCCTGAATTGGCTCGGCCAGCTGCAAGGGCAGGAGGCACAGGGCCACGAGGTCATCGACCTCAAGTTGCAGGGCACCGGCCTGTGGGTCGAAGCCGCCCGCATCATGGCCCTGGCACAGGGCATTAGCGCCACCTCGACGCGCCAGCGGCTGCAGTTGGCCGGCGCCCGCATGCACGTGGCCGAGCCCGAGGTGCAGGCCTGGCTGGCCAGTTTCGATTATTTGCAGTTGCTCAGGCTGCATGCACAGACCAACGCGGCCGACGCCAGCCAGAACCGCAACTGGCTTCGCCTGGACCGCATCACCGCAGTCGACCGGCAATTGCTGAAGTCGCACTGGCGCACCTTGCGCAGCGTGCAGCAACGCCTGCAGCTGGACTACCTGCGTTGACCCGATGGCACCCGGCCTGCTGTCGCGCTGGTGTCCGGTGGCCTATGACCGGCACCGCTGGGTGGTGCTGGATGTTGAGACCACCGGGCTCGATGTGCGCCAGGACCAGTTGCTGTCGGTGGCGGCGCTGGGCCTGCATTGGCGCCATGGCTGGGCCGAACTGGTGGTCGCAGACGCCTTTGAGGCTGACCTGCGGCCATACGCCGGACGCGCCGACCACGACAACATTCTGCTGCATGGCATCGGGCTGGGGCGGCAACAGCAAGGTGGCGCGCCGGCGCAGGTGCTGCAGGCGCTACAGGTCTGGCTGGGCAATGCGCCGGTGGTGGCGTTTCATGCGCCGTTTGACCGCCAGTTTCTGGCGCGGGCCTGCAAGGCCGCGGGTGTCACGCCCTTGACCCGCCACTGGCTCGACCTGGCCGACCTGGCGCCTGCCGCAAAGCCCGCGCTAGCGGCCCGCTCGCTGGACGACTGGCTGGCGGTGTGGGGCATAGTGTGCCGGCGCCGCCACTGTGCGGCGGCCGACGTCTGGGCCACTGCGCAATTGCTGCTGGCGGTCCTGGCCGCGCTGCCACCGGACAAACGCGCCAACTGGGCACATCTGGTGCGTCTGGCCAACAGCAGCCGCTGGCTGCAACGGCGCTGAAGCAGCGCCAAAAACCAGCCGCCCTCAGCGGCTCTGCGTGCGGGTGACCCCGACGGCCACCTGGGCCGCGGCCGCCCACTGCGGCCCGGCAAACCAGGGGCTGCCGGCCAGGTAGTCGGCCAGCATGGGCAGGGCGTCAAAGCCCCAGAACAGCCGGTCGTCCACCGCCAGCGTGGGCACGCCGAACACGCCGCGCGCGATGGCTTCAGCGGTGTGGGCTTTCAGGTCGGCCTTGACAGCGTCGCTGGCCGGGTCCCGCGCCGGCGCCAGCTGCTCGTTCAAGGGGGTCAGGCGCTGCAAATCGGCGGCGTCGGCGCCACCGCGCCAGACGTGGCGGAACAGGGTTTCACACACATAGCGGTTGGGCAGGCCCTGCGGGTCGCAGGCCAGCGCCAGCCGCAGCAGCGCCAGTGAATTGAAGGGGTGGGCCGCTGGCAGCGCCAGCTCGATGCCGTGGCGCTCGGCCAGCCACAACACCTGGCGGTAGGTCCAGTCGCGCTTGCCCGGCAGCTCGGCCGGGCCGAGCTGGCCAAAGTGCTTGAGCAGGGCGCCAAACAGCACTGGCTTGTAGCTGACCTGGTAGCTGTGCCCGATCAAAGCCTGCGGCAGCTGTTCAAACGCCAGGTAGGCGTAGGGCGAAATCGGGTCGAAGTAAAAGGTGATGTGTTTCATGCTACGTTTGCCGCCATGCGTTGCTCGATCAGGGTCCAGACCTGGCGTTTGCCCTGGGGGCTGGCGCCGCTCCACTGGCAGATTTCGTCCAGCGTGCGGAAGCAGCCCTCGCACAGCCCGCTGGCCGCGTCCATGCGGCACACCGAGATGCAAGGCGAAGGCACAAAAGTGCCGCCAGCCCTTGCTGCGTCTGCACGCGACGCTAGTATTTCCATAGCAGAGCTCAAGCCTGGTGCACGGTCGAATTGGGGCATGGTGCGCTCAGCCGGCACGCTGGCTGAGCAGCGCCACCGCCACCCGCGAGTTGGGTTGGCGCTGCAAATAGCCGCTGATGTACTGACCGGCGTCCACCAGCCGGTCGAGGTCGATGCCGGTGGCAATACCCA
>CAMCZF010000292.1 GCA_945885775.1 Rhodoferax sp. OV413
TTGCGACCCATCAGTCCGATGGTTTCGGCCCGGCCCACTGAAAAATCGACATCGCGCAGGATGTGGCTGGCGCCGTAGAAGGTGTTCAGCCCGCGTGCGTCGATCAGCAGCTCGGTCATGCGTGCTCCTCCCCGAGGTAGGCAGCCTGCACGTCGGCGTTGCCACGGATTGCCTCGGGCGTTCCGCTGGCGATAACTTGGCCGTTAACCATCACGGTGAGGTGGTCGGCCAAGGCAAACACGGCGTCCATGTCGTGTTCAACCAGCAGGATGGCGTGGTCTGTCTTGAGCTTGAGCAGGAGCTCCACCATGCGTTGGGCTTCGGCCACACCCATGCCAGCCAGCGGCTCGTCGAGCAGCAGCACCTGAGGCTCGGTGGCCAGTGTCATGGCAATCTCCAGCTGCCGCTGTTCGCCATGGCTGATTGCCCCAGCCATGGCGACACGCTGATCTTTTAAGCCAGAAAGCTCGATAGCCCTTGTCGCACGGTCATTTGTAGCTATTGATTTACTAGCAGTTAGTAGCCAGCTGAGCGGATTCCAGGGCTGCTGGGGCTGTCGTGACTGTGCGGCAAGGCGCACGTTGTCCCAGACGGTGAAGGCCTGGAAAATATTGGTTTTTTGGTAGCTGCGCCCTAGGCCCTGGCGCGAAATGCGCTCTGGCGTCCAACCGGTGATGTCGGCGCCACACAGCATCACCTGCCCGTCGGTCGGCGGCAAGTCCCCAGACAGCAAGTTGGCCAGCGTTGACTTGCCAGCGCCATTCGGGCCTATCACCGCATGAATCCGATCGCGCCAGAGCGTCAGCGAGACATTGTTCACCGCCGCCAGGCCGCCAAAGCGCTTGGTCAGGCCGGTCGCCGTCAGCAGCACATCACTCATCAGTGGCTCCCTTTCGGCGGCCCAGACGGTCCGCCAGCCCGAGCAGGCCGCGCGGCGCAAAAATCACCACCAGCACAATGAAGCTGCCCATCCACAACTGCCAATGTTTGCCCAGTTGCACGCTGCCGACTTGCGGCAGGTCTTTGAACAGGTGCAGCACCACCTCAAAGCCAAAGGCGCCGACGATGGCGCCGGCAAAATTACCCATACCACCCAGAATCACCATCATGATGGCGTGCGCACTCATGTGAAAACCCATTAGTTCGGGGTTGATGTAGCCGGTTTGTACGCCCCACAGGTAACCGGCAAGTCCGGCCAGTGCGCCTGCCAGTGAGAAGGCTGTCAGTTTGTAGCCAAAGGTGCCGAACCCAAGCGCCCGCATACGGTGCTCATTGACCCGGATGCCAGCCAGCGCCCTGCCAAAGGGGCTCCACAACAGGCGCCGCAGAAAGCTATAGACCAAAAGCATAGCGGCCAGGGTGAAAAAATACAGGGTCTTTTTGTTGTCCAAATCCATCAGCGGCCAGCCGCCCAGGTTCACTGTGGGTTTGAAATTAATGTAGAGGCCATCGGAGCCACCCAGGGCCTTGTTGTCAAAGAACAAGAAGAACACCATCTGGGCAAAGGCCATGGTCACCATGATGAAGTAAATGCCGTGGGTACGGACGACAAAGAAGCCAATCACCAAGGCTGCGAGGCCAGACGCCAGAACTGACAGCGGCAGCGTCAGCCACAGCGAGGTCGCCTCGTTTTGCGGCATCAGAAAGGCCAGCGCATACCCGGCCAGACCAAAATACGCAGCATGCCCCAGCGACACCAACCCGCTCACCCCCTGTAACAGGTCCAAGCTCATGGCAAAAATGGCCAGAATCATCATGCGCGTGACCATTTGCACATAAAAATCACTGCCGGCAAACGGAAACGCCGCCAGCGCTGCGAGCCCCAGCCACAGCACCAAGCGCACGCTGCGGGGAAATACCTCTAGATTGGCTGTAGGCGTGCTCATTGCTTGAACAGTCCTTCTGGTTTCCACAACAGCACGGCCGCCATCAGCATGTAGACCAGCATGCCAGACACAGAGGGCAGCAGCACCTTGCCAAAGGTGTCCACCAAGCCAACTAACAGCGCTGAAATGAGCGCGCCCCGCACCGAGCCAATGCCGCCAATCACCACCACCACAAAACACATGATCAGCACCTGCGAGCCCATGTTGGGGTAAACGCTGGAGACCGGTGCGGCGATCATCCCTGCAACCGCCGCCAGACCGACACCAATGGCAAACACGATGGCGTGGATCAGCTTGATGTTGATGCCCAGTGCTTCTGCCATGTCGCGGTTGAAGGCGCCGGCCCGGATTTTCATGCCCAGCCGTGTCTTGGAGATCAGCCAGTACAGCCCGAGCGCCAGCGCGACACACACCGCCGACATGAACAGCCGGTAGACCGGATAAGACAGATTGGCCGTCAGGGGAATAGATTCGCCCAGCAGGGCAGGGATGGCCACGCCGTGCACGTCGTCGCCCCAGATCATGGAGCGCAGCTCTTCAAAAATATAAATCAGGCCAAAGGTCAGCAGCACCTGGTCCAGGTGGTCGCGCTTGTAAAAATGTCGAAACAACAACCACTCCAAGGCCAGCCCAAAGCCCACAGACAACAGCGTCCCCACCAACAGCGCCAGTGTCAAACTGCCCAACAGGGCGCTGAGTGAGTAGGCCAGGTAGGCACCCAGCATGTAAAAACTGCCGTGTGCGAGATTGACCACACCCATGATGCCGAAGATCAAGGTGAGGCCCGCCGCGAGCATAAAGAGCAGCAGGCCGTACTGCACACTGTTGAGCAGTTGGATGAGAAAGGTCGGGAAATCCATGGGAAGCAAAACACTGAAAAAAGGGAGGCGTGTGCCTCCCTTTGATTCAAAAAAT
This sequence comes from Rhodoferax sp. OV413, assembly GCA_945885775.1. Classification (GTDB taxonomy): domain Bacteria; phylum Pseudomonadota; class Gammaproteobacteria; order Burkholderiales; family Burkholderiaceae_C; genus Rhodoferax. The sequence goes on from CAMCZF010000292.1 coordinate 2,802, forward strand.
GGCAATCCTCAGACCATCTTGCAGCCCGCACCGCTGTCAGCCAGCGCCTTGGCAGCAACGCCGATGACCTTGTTTTCTTTGTTCTGTACCACTCGCAGGTAAATGTCCTGAATTGGGTTGTGCGACTTGCTCATGGTCCATTTGCCACGTGGGCTGTCGATCGTCACCGTTTCCATTGCCTTGTAAAGCACGGGTTTGTTGTTCAGGTCACCCTTGACGGCGTTGGCGCCATGGATGAGCAAGAGGCCGGTGTCGTAGCCCTGCACCGCATAGACATCGGGCTGCATTTTGAAGGCCTTGGCATATTCCAGGCGAAACGCCTTGTTGCGCGGCGTTTCGATCGAGTCGCCGTAGTGCAAGGTGGTCATCACGCCTTCAGCGGCGGGGCCCGCTGCGTCCAGCATGCCTTCGGTCAAAAATCCGGAGCCGTACAGAGGGATTTTGTCCTTGAGGCCGGCTGCGGCGTAGTCGATCATGAATTTGGCCGAGGCGCCGCCCGCAAAGAAACAGGCAACAGCATCAGGCTTGAGCGCCGCAATTTCAGTCAGCAGGGCCTGGAACTCGACATTGGGGAAGGGCAGGCCCAATTCCTTGATGATGGTTCCGCCAGCGGCCAGGTAGCCCTCTTTGAAGCCTTCAAAGGCTTCGTCACCGGCTGCGTACTTCCAGGTGATCCAGACAGCGCGTTTGTGGCCCTTGGCCACCATGGCAGCTCCCAAGGCCCGGGTGGGTTGGGAATTGGAAAAGGAGGTGCGGAACACGTTGGGAGCGCATTGTGCGCGGGTGGCCATGTGCACGCCCGCGTTGGGGATCAAGCACAGCACGCCACTGTCTCGCGCCACCTTGTGGATGCCCATTTGTACGCCGGAGTGCACCGTGCCGACAAGGACATCGACCTTGTCCCGCTGCACCAACTTGTTGGCGTTTTCAATACCCTTAGACGGCTCGGACTCGTCGTCCACCTTGAAGTATTCGATCTCCCGCCCACCCAGCTTGCCGCCTTGTTCGTTGATGGCCAAGCGAAAACCGTTCTCGATGGCGACCCCAAGTTGGGCAAATGTGCCGGTGTAGGGCAGCATCAGCCCCACGCGAA
>CAMCZF010000293.1 GCA_945885775.1 Rhodoferax sp. OV413
GCCATTCTTGAAAATGTGGTGCAGCAGGCCGAAGAGGAAGGGGATGTCGGAGCCAGAGCGGATGCGCACGAACTCGTCGGCCCGGGCGGCGGTGCGGGTGAAGCGCGGGTCCACCACGATCATCTTGGTGCCGTTTTCCTTGGCGTGCAGCATGTGCAGCAGGCTGACCGGGTGCGCCTCGGCGGCGTTGGAGCCAATGTACAACGCGACCTTGCTGTTCTGCATGTCGTTGTACGAGTTGGTCATGGCGCCATAACCCCAGGTGTTGGCCACTCCGGCTACCGTGGTGGAGTGGCAAATGCGGGCCTGGTGGTCGCAGTTGTTGCTGCCCCAAAAGCTGACAAACTTGCGCAGCAGGTAGGCCTGCTCGTTGTTGTGTTTGCTGGAGCCCACCCAGTAAATTGAATCTGGCCCGCTGGCCTTGCGCAGCTCGAGCAGCTTGGCGCTGATCTCAGTCAAAGCGGTGTCCCAGCTGATGCGCTCGTACTTGCCGTTGACCAGCTTCATCGGGTAGCGCAGGCGGAACTCACCGTGACCGTGCTCGCGCAGGGCGGCACCCTTGGCACAGTGAGCTCCGAGGTTGATGGGGGAATCGAACACCGGCTCTTGGCGGACCCAGACACCGTTTTCAACCACCGCATCCACCGCGCAGCCGACCGAGCAGTGGGTGCAGACTGTGCGTTTGACTTCGATCTTGCCGTCACCGATCGCCACGCCAGCGCCAGCGGCATGGGATTTTTTGACCAAGGTCAGGCCAGAGGCGGCAATGCCGACCCCCACGCCCAGACCGGATCGGCGCAAAAACATACGCCGGTCCATGGTGGGCAGGGCCTGCGACAGGCCGCGACGCAGGCTATGCACAAAAGGTGAACGGGCCGGGCTGTCGGCGGTGGCAATTTTTTTGGTCAGCAACATGGGGTTCTCCAAAAACCGCTCAGACCCGGGTGGTCTGGTAATAACGCTTGACGTGCTCGCTGAGCGAGTAGCCGCCGCCCTTTTCAGGCGCCGGTTTGGGCGCTACAGCCACGGTCGCTGGGGGTGGCGCCTTGATCAGACTGGCCGACGCTGCCACAGCACCGGCTGCAGAGGCTGTCAAAAAGAAGCTGCGGCGGGAAGCTTTGCCTGAACTGTCGGACATATTGATCTCCTGAAGATGCGCGGGGCTATGCAGAGCATTGCATAACGCTGTTTCAATGTAACTGAAAGAAGAGCACCCTGGTTTTGTATTTGGCCTAACCTAGGGTAACTACTAATTGACCATGAATTTCATGCTAAAAAGATGCGCTGAGACTCATCCCAGCATGTCAAAACCCTGCGCTTCCACGTCCATGAAAGCACGGGTCAACCCGGCCAGGGCAGTATAAAAATGGGCCCGGGGGTGCTGTTCGATGTCAGCGCACATGCGGCCCACCCAGGGCTGCAGGTGTTGGCTGAAAAATTCACGCTGGTGGGTCAGGTTGGCCACCGCCACATCGTCACCGGCAATCAGGTAGCGCATCACCTCGCACAGACAGGCCACATGGTCTTCGGTCTCGGACATGGCGTCATCGCGTGCCAGGCCCAGCGCGGCCAGGTCGGTGCGCAGGCGCGCTAGCGGTTTTTCGTTGAGAAAGCCGCTCAAAAAATGCGACCCGTACAGATACACCTCGGGCTTGCCGATGCCCCCAAACAGGGCATCAAACTCTTGCGCAATAGCGCCATCTGGCAGGCTGCGCGCCATGCCGACGAGCACACGCCAGGGCTCCTCCAGCAAAGCCCCCGCCGCGGGGGCCTCGGTGGCAGCGGCGCTCAGCTGGGTAATCAGTTCAGGGCTGGGCGCTGCGTAATACAGCAAGGCCAATACGCCATACAACTCGGCCCGGGCTGTCTCTTCGTCTAGCGCGCTGCTGGTGGGGGGGGCATAGAGCGTCATGGTCAGAGGTCGGTGATGCGGGCTTCGTTGCTGGCGGAGTGCAGGTCAATGACCCGGCAGTCGCCACACATTTTGAGTCGCTCCAGCGCAGCGCCCTGGAACATGCTGTGCCCGGCCAGCTTGCCCAGCATGGCCTCTATGGCCTTTAGGGTGCCAAAGGGCTTGCTGCACCGGATGCAGGCGTAGGGCTTCATCTCATTGAACAGCACCGGCTCGTTGCGTTGCGGCGCAAGATTAAGCTGCGGCAGCAGCGCCAGTGACTTCTCCGGGCAGGTGCTGACGCACAAGCCGCACTGCACACAGTTTTTCTCAATAAAGCGCAGCTGCGGGGCCAGCGGGTTGTCTTGCAAGGCGCTGGCCGGGCAGGCGCTGACGCAGCTCAGGCACAGGGTGCAGGTGTCTTTGTTGAGGGTGAGCGCCCCCAGCGGCGAGCCGGCTGCGGGCAAGGCAATCACCCCCGAGCGGGTTGGGGCCTGGGCCATCAAGTGGTCGAGCGCCAACGCCAGGGTGGCGCGCTTGTCGGCCTGTATCGCAAAACCGGCGCTGCGCGCCACACCCTGCGCCGCTGGCGCCTGCAACGCAAGGTCCAGCGACGCCAGATCACGCGCGTCACGGGCCTGCAGCAGCCGCACATGCTCGCCGGAAAATCCGAGCCCTGTCAAGATGGCTTGCGCCACGGCGATCTGTTCCTCTAGGGCTTGCCGGTACTGCGGCGCTTCTTCGTCGGTCAGCAAAATCCAGACCTGCGAGGCCCCATAGGCGATGGCGGTCAGCCACAACTCCAGCCCGGTGGAGGCGGTATGCCACAGGGGCAGCGGCAGCACCCGGGCCGGTACGCCGCGTGTGCCGTCTCGCCGGCCACGCTCCAGTTGGGCAGCACGCCCAAGATCACCCAACAGACGCACGCCACCCTGCTGGCTGTGCAACAGCAGGGCGGCGTTCTTACCGCCGCAGCGGGCATAGGTGGCTAGCAGGGTTTTGAGCTTGACACCCTGTTCGCTGGCGCGCGGGTAGCCAACGCTCAGGGCGCCGCTGGGGCAAACGGTGCTGCAGGCGCCGCAGCCGACACACAGCTGCGGGTTAACCTTGATCTGCTGGCGGCTGCGGTCGCTGCTGATGGCGGAGGCCGAGCAGACGTCGATGCAGGCCTGGCAGCCCACTTTTTCATTGCGGCTATGGGCACACAACCGGGCCTGGTAGCCAAAAAATTTGGGTTTCTCGAATTCACCCACCAGGCTGCGCAGTTGCAACAGCACGGCCGGGCTGCGGCCGTCCCAACGCAGGTAGCCCTGCGGCAGGGCATGCTGGCTGAAGGCCGGCGTGCTGCGCAGGTCCAGCACCAGGTCAAAGCGTTCGGTCTGCACTTCAGGCGAGCGGGTGAAATCAATGGCGCCCGCCACCTGGCAGACCTTGACACAGGCCCGGTGCGACTGACAGGCCGCCAGGTCAATTTGGTAGTCGAGCCCGATCGCGCCTTCCGGGCAGGCGCTGACGCAGGCGTTGCAGCGGGTGCACAGGTCCAGGTCAATCGGGTTATTGCGCAGCCATGTCAGCTCAAAGGCGCCAAGCCAACCGGTCAACGTCTGGATTTGCCCGCCCAAAACCGGGTAGCGCCGCTCTTGCTGCGCACCAGACATGTCCCCGCCCTGGGTGAACAGCGTGATGTCAAGCTCAGGACCGAGCAGTTCGGCGGCCTGCTCGGCGGCACCCAGCTCACCAATGATGAGCAGCCGGCCTGCACTCTTGTAGCTGACAGTAGTCACCGGCTCGGGCTCGCTCAGGAGGGCCATCGCCAGCAGCGCGGCGATCTTGGGGCTGGCGTCTTTGGCGTCGCGGCTCCAGCCGCCGGTTTCTCGGATGTTGACAAAACGGATCGGGGCCTGCGCGCCGGGCGTCTGGCTGGCGAGTTCACTGAACAGGCGCGACTCCTGCGTGCAAGCCACCACCAGGTCCTCGCCCGTACCCAGCGCCTTGACAAA
>CAMCZF010000294.1 GCA_945885775.1 Rhodoferax sp. OV413
GGCTTGACGCCGGCGAACTCATTGGGCCAGACCACATCGATGTCGGTCTTGGAGGCTTGCAGCAGTGCGGCACGGCCGCCCTGGTTCTGGCCGTTGACAAACTTGGTCGGGCCGTAGGGCATGAAGTGATCCGACCAGGTGCTGACCTCTAGAGCGGCAATCACCGCAGCCTTGTCAGCCGACTTAGCCGCCTCCAGCGCGCTGGCGTAGAGCTTGACCGAGTTGTAGGTGCAGTACACCTCAAAAGTGAACAGGCCACCCTTGGACTCGACCTGACGGCGCATCTCCTGCGCCTTGGGGTTGCGGGGGCTGTACCAGTGGTTGAAGTCCATCATGTACTGCGCCACGTCGGGTTGCTCTTTCACCAGCTTGTAGTTGAAGCCGCCACCGAGCACGCTGAACATGCCCGCTAGGTCAACCTTTTGCTGGAAGATGGTGCGGGCGATCAGCACATACTCATTCTGGTAGTTGCTCATGATCACGATATCGGGCTTGATGGCCTTGATGCGCAACACCAGGTTGGTGAAGTCACGCGTCGGCGTGGCGTGTGGCAGCACCTCTTTCACCTCAAGCCCGATGCCCGAGAGTTTGGCATTGAGCAGCTTGGCGGTGCTGGTGCCGAACTCGGAGTCTTCGTGCACGATCACGGCGGTCTTGGCTACGCCACCTGCGGCCTTGTTGACTTCGGCCAGGCCGGCAAAGGCATCGTCCACACACTTGCCGTTGCCCGGGGCCAGACGGAACACGTTTTTCAGGCCGCGGCTGACCAGCGCGTCAGACACGCCGACGTCGATCAGGAACGGGGTGTTGTATTTGGCGGCCGCCTGGGTGGCCGGCAGGGCAATGCCGCTGGCGAAACAGCCGACATAGGCCGACACGCCGTCTTGTTGCATGCGTTCTACCTCGCTCACACCCACTTCAGGGCGCGACTGCGAGTCGCCCAGCATGGCTTCAAGCCTGGCGCCACCCATGGACTTGATGCCGCCGGCGGCGTTGATCTCGTCAATGGCCATCATGCCGCCCAGACGCGACTGGCCGCCGCTGTAGGCGAGTGCACCGCTGACCGGGTGCAGCAGGCCGACCTTGACCGGCTTGGGCTGGGCCAGCAACAGGCCGGGGGCGCCGAGTACGGCGGTGGCGGCGCTGGCCTGCAAAATCAGGCGGCGCGATACGGGATGGGTGGAAGTCATGGCAGTCCTCTCGGTGGTGGCAGGGTAGGGAGACAAAGATATTGTTCCATAAGTAGAACAATTCGCCTAGACTATGCACGGATCATGCCCGCTCGTCAACCCGGGCAGACCCGCCCCACCCGTTCAGTCAGCGCGCCACATGGACCACTCAATCTACGCTTACTCGGCCCTGCCCCTGCGTCCGGCTTACCCCTGGCCTGCCGGGCAGGGGTTGGCCGCCTATGTGGTGCTGTTTCTGGAGCACTGGGAGCTGTTGCCGCCTGAGGGCAGTCGGCGCGACCCCCGCATGGTGGGTGAATTTGGCAGCTTCACGCCCGACTACCGCAGCTGGTCGCAGCGTGAGTACGGCTTGCGCGTGGGGATCTTCCGGGTCATCGATGCCCTGAGAACTGCCGGCATTCGCCCTGTGATTGCGGCCAATGCCATGGCCGTTGAGCGCCTGCCCGGGCTGGTGGCGCGGTTACAGGACTGGGGTTGCGACTGGCTGGCACACGGCCTGGCGGCCACCCGCATGATGCACTCAAACATGCCGCTGGACGAGCAGCGCCAGCACATCGCCACCTCAATAACTGCGCTGGCCCATGCCACCGGGGTGCAGCCGTTGGGCTGGCTGAGCCAGGACTGGGGCACCACGCCAGACACCCCACAGCTGCTGGCCGAAGCCGGCATCCGCTACACCCTGGACTGGTGTAACGACGACCAACCCTATTGGCTCGACAGTGCGCCGGCCCTGCTGTCGGTGCCCTTTTCGGCCGAGTGGGACGATGTGCAGTGCCAGTGGCTGCGCCAGGTGAGCCCGCGCGACCACGCGGACCTGGCGGTGGCCGCGTTTGACCGGCTGCACCGCGAATGTGCGATGCACCAGCGCTCGGCGGTGTTTGGTCTGGGCCTGCACCCTTGGCTTAGCGGCATGCCCAGCCGCATCGCCGCCGTGCGCAGCCTGCTGGCTCGGCTGCGCGCCTACCCTGATGTGCACTGGACCACCCCCGGTGCCCTGCTTCAACACGTCCCAGAGAGCACGCCACATGGACTACCTTGACACCCTGAGCCGCTTTGCGGCCGAGCTTGATTACGCCAGCCTGCCGCCAGCGGTGCGCGAGCAGACCGGCTGGGTGCTGGCCGACACATTGGCGTCCATCGTCGGTGGCTCGGCCGAGCCAGAGCTGCGCGCGCTGGCAGGCCGGCTTGCTGGGCCGGGTCCGGCCACGTTGATTGGCTTAGGGGGCAGCGGCTCAGCCGATGTCGCCGCGTTGATTAACGGCACGGCCGGAACCTTTTTGGAGATGGACGAGGGAAACCGCTTTTCGCGCGGTCACCCGGCGGTGCATGTCATCCCCGCGGCACTGGCCCTGTGCGAGGCCCACGGCGCGTCGGCCGAGGTCTTCATGGCGGCGGTGCTTGCGGGTTATGAGGTTGGCTCGCGGTTTGGCGCCGCATCTCGACTGCGCCCGGCCATGCACCCGCACGGCACCTGGGGCACGCTGGGTGCGGCGGCCGCCTGTGCCCGGGTGGCTGGCTTGGGCGCGGTGGCCATGCGCGAGACCATCAACATCGCCGCCTCCATGATCACCGCCACCTCCAAGCAGACCATGCTGCAGGGCGGCCTGGTGCGCAACGTGTATGCGGGCTTGAGCAACCGCAATGGCCTGCTGGCGCTGCAACTGGCCCAGAGCGGCTTCAGCGGCGAACACGATGGGCCGGCCTCGCTGTTTGGCGCCATCGTGTCGGAGCACTTTGACCGCGACGAGGTGCTGCGCGGCCTGGGGCAAGAATGGCATGTGCTGCAAAACTACTTCAAGCTGCACTCCTGCTGCCGCTTCAACCACGGCACGCTCGACGCCATTGACCAGTTGGCCGCCCGTGGCGCACTGCCTGTGCCCGAGCAGATCCGCGACATCCGGGTCAGCAGCTACAACCTGGCGGCCGAGCTGAACAACCCGGCCCCTCACAACACCCTGGCGGCCAAATTTTCGGTACCCTTTGCGGTGGCCACCCGTCTGGTGCATGGCCACAGCGGCCTGGCCAGCTTCAGCTGGGACGCCGTGCGCAACCCGGATGTGCTGGCCTTGGCCCAGCGCGTCAGCGTGACCGAAGACCCGGCCATGACGCGCCGCCTGCCCTACGAGCGCCCGGCCCGGGTGGTCATCACCCTGACGGACGGCAGCACGCTGGTGGGCGAGGCCGGTGTGAATCGCGGTGACGCCGCCGCCCCCTACAGCCGCGCCGAGCTGGCGACCAAGTTTATGGACTTGACCAGCCGGGTTTGGCCGGCGGCCCATGCCCAGCGCGTGTTGGACGTGACGCTGGCGCTCGGCCAAGGTGAGGCGAGTTTTGCGCAGTGGTGCCAGTTGCTGCGGGTGCCGGCGCTGGGTGAGGTTGCGGGGAAATGACTGACGCTTGACCAACCGGCTGGGGCACGCCTGGGTCAATGTTCAATCGGCGCGAACAGGCGCGTCACTCGGCGAGCATGGCAGGTAGACCAAAGGGTGTGAGCGTCGATAGTTTGTTGCTGCTTTCGCCCGCGCCATGCAGTTAGAGGCGATGTCCCGCTCGTAGTTGAAGGTTGAGGTTGGTGGTTGAAACCGTCAGGCCCTACAGAATATGGGTTCTGACTTCAACAACCGCAGAACCAAGAAAGCTCAACCACCATGGCAAAGTCTAAAGCCAAACTCCATGTCGCCAGT
>CAMCZF010000295.1 GCA_945885775.1 Rhodoferax sp. OV413
AGCAGCACGTTCATGTGGCCCGGCATGCGCCCGGCCACCGGGTGGATGGCGTACTTGACGGTGATGCCTTTTTCGGTGAGCTTGAGCGCCAGTTCTTTGACGGCGTGTTGGGCCCGCGCCACGGCCAGGCCGTAACCCGGCACGATCACCACCGTCTCGGCGTTGCTCAGCACAAAGGCGGCGTCATCAGCACTGCCGCTTTTAACCGAGCGCTGCACCGCCGCCCCAGCGGCGGCTGTTCCAGCCTCGCCGCCAAAGCCGCCCAGGATCACATTAAAGAACGATCGGTTCATGGCCTTGCACATGATGTAGCTCAGGATTGCGCCCGAGCTGCCCACCAGCGAGCCGGCCACGATCAGCATGGCGTTATTCAGGCTAAAGCCGATGCCGGCCGCGGCCCAGCCGGAGTAGCTGTTGAGCATGGACACCACCACCGGCATGTCGGCGCCGCCAATCGGGATGATGATCAGCACGCCCATCACGAAGGCCAGCGCCAGCATGGCAAAGAAGGCCGGCCAACTCTCAGTGACTGCAAACACCAGACCCAGCCCCAGCATGGCCAGGCCCAACACCAGGTTGAGCTTGTGCTGCCCGGCAAACTGCACCGGCGCGCCCTGGAACAGGCGGAACTTGTACTTGCCCGACAGTTTGCCGAAAGCGATGACCGAGCCGCTGAAGGTGATGGCGCCGATGGCCGCACCCAAGAACAACTCCAGCCGGTTGCCGGCTGGAATGGCCTGGCCCTTGGCCACAATGCTGAAGGCCCAAGGCTCGGCCACTGCCGCCACGGCGATGAACACTGCCGCCAGGCCAATCATGCTGTGCATAAAGGCCACCAGCTCGGGCATCTTGGTCATCTCGACGCGTTGAGCCATCAGGGTGCCGGCGGCGCCGCCCACCACCAGCGCGCCCAGCACCCAGGCCATGCCCATAGCACCGCCTTGGCCGGTCTGCCCGGCGATCTTGACGATCAGCGCGGCGGTGGTAACCACAGCCACCGCCATGCCGACCATGCCAAACAGGTTGCCGCGGATCGAGGTGGTGGGGTGGCTCAGGCCCTTGAGCGCCTGAATAAAACAGACGCTGGCAAACAAATACAGCAGGGTAACGAGGTTCATGCTCATTTAGCGTCTCCCTTGGCAGCGGCTGGCCGCTCTTTTTTCCTGAACATCTCCAGCATGCGCCGGGTCACCATGAAGCCGCCAAACACATTGACCGCCGCCAGCGCCACCGCCAGCACGCCCATGGTCTTACCGAGCGGGGTTTCAGTGAGTGCTGCCGCCAGCATGGCGCCGACGATGACGATGGCCGAAATGGCGTTGGTCACCGCCATCAGCGGCGTGTGCAGGGCCGGCGTCACGGTCCAGACCACGTGGTAACCCACGTAGATGGCCAGCACGAAGATGATCAGGTTGGTGATCGTGGGAGACAGGATATCCATGGGTGCAGTCCTCTTGCTCTGGGTTATTTGCGCTTGATCTCGCCGCCCTGGGTCATCAGGCAGGCGGCCACGATGTCGTCGGTCAGGTCGACCTGCAGGCCGCCGTCTTTGCCCAACACCAGCTTGAGGAAATCAAGCACATTGCGGGCGTACAGCGCCGAGGCGTCGGCCGCCACCAGCGCGGGCAGGTTGGTTTCACCCACCAGTGTCACGCCGTGCTTGACCACGGTGCGGTCGGTCTCGGTCAGCGGGCAGTTGCCACCGCCGCCTGGCCCGCGCCCGGCTGCCAGGTCAATGATGACCGAGCCCGGTTTCATGGACTTGACCATGTCTTCGGTGACCAACACCGGGGCCGGCCGGCCCGGAATCAGCGCGGTACTGATCACGATGTCGGCCTGCGCCACGCGCTTGGCAACTTCCACCTTCTGCCGGTCCAGCCAGCTCTGCGGCATAGGCCGGGCATAGCCGCCCACGCCCACCGCCGCCTCTTTTTCCTCCGGCGTGTCGTAGGAGACCTCGATGAACTTGGCGCCCAGCGACTCCACCTGCTCTTTCACGCTGGGGCGCACATCCGACGCTTCGATCACCGCGCCCAGGCGCTTGGCGGTGGCAATGGCCTGCAGGCCGGCCACGCCGACGCCCAGAATCACCACCCGCGCGGCCTTGACGGTGCCGGCGGCGGTCATCAGCATCGGGAAGAAGCGCTGGTACTTGTCTGCCGCCATGACCACCGCCTTGTAGCCGGCAATGTTGGCCTGGCTGGACAGCACGTCCATGCTCTGGGCCCGGGTGGTGCGGGGGGCGGCTTCAAGGGCAAAGCTGGTCAGGCCGGCGGAGGCCAGGCGCTGCAGACCAGTGGCATCGAAGGGGTTGAGCATGCCGACCAGCGCCGCACCGGCTTTCATCTGCACCGCCTCGTTATCAAACGGGGTGCGGACCTTGAGCACCAGGTCGCAGCCCAGCGCACCGGCGGCATCGGTGATTTCGGCGCCGGCGGCAACAAAAGCCTCGTCGGTCACACTGGCGGCCACGCCGGCGCCGGCTTGAACCCGGATGGTGTGGCCCTGAGCCTTGAGCTTTTTGGCCGTTTCAGGGGTAACAGCCACGCGGGTTTCGCCCGTGGTGGTTTCAGTGGGTACGCCAATCAGCATGGGCGAGTCCTCGCGTTGGGTTGAATTTGAAGCAAATGCGGCAGTTACAAGAGTTTACATGGGGATAATCCTGGATGGACATTCGATGGAAACCCAGTGTCACCGTGGCCGCCGTGATTGAGCGGGACGGTCGCTTTTTGTTGGTCGAGGAACACACCCCCGAGGGTCTGCGCCTTAACAACCCGGCCGGCCACCTCGATCCGGGCGAATCTCCGGCAGAGGGCTGTGCCCGTGAAACCCTGGAAGAGACGGCCCATCACTTCCGACCGACTGCGCTGGTGGGGGTTTACCTGTCGCGTTTTCAGCGGCCTGACCCTCAGGCTGGTGCAGTCCAAGACATCACTTACCTGCGTTTTGCCTTTTGCGGCGAACTCGGCCAGGCCCAAGCTGGTCGAGCGCTGGACACCGGCATCGTGCGCACGCTCTGGATGAGCCCTGACGAGATTCGCGCCAGCCGGGAGCGCCATCGCAGCCCCTTGCTGCTGCAATGCATGGAAGACTATCTGGCAGGCCAGCGCTTCGCACTCGAGACGGTGCGCACCGACCCCTCTGTCTTCAGCCCTGTGCCCGGCATCTGAGCACCACAGTGGCATCGGCCCAGCTGAAGCGCCCGCCCTAACGGGCGCCAAAAATAGCGCTACCCACCCGCACCAGGGTACTGCCGGCGTGGATGGCAGCCTCCAGGTCGGCACTCATGCCCATGGACAAGGTGTCGAGCCCCAGACCCTCTGCATTCAAGGCATCAAATAGGGCTCTAACCCTTGTGAATACTTGCGTTGCAGCTACAAAATCAGGAGCAGGCTCGGGAATACTCATGAGACCACGCAGGCGCAGCCCGGGCAGCGCCGCCACCTGCTGCGCCAGCTGCAGGGCGTCCTGCGGCAGCACCCCCGACTTGGTCGGGCCGCCATCGACATTGACCTGAATGCACACCTGTAACGGCGCTAGCCCGGCCGGGCGCTGTTCACTCAGGCGCTCGGCGATCTTGAGCCGGTCCACCGTCTGGACCCAATCGAAATGCTCGGCGACCAAGCGGGTCTTGTTGCTCTGGATCGGGCCGATGCAGTGCCATTGCAGGGGCGCCCGGGTGGCATCCGGCAATTGCCGCAATGCTGTGATCTTTTGCACCGCCTCCTGGATGTAGTTTTCACCGAAGGCGGTCTGCTCAGCAGACCAGCCAGACTGCACCGCCTCGGGGCCGAAGGTCTTGGACACTGCCAGCAGACTGACCGTGCCCGGGTCCCGCCCTGCAGC
>CAMCZF010000296.1 GCA_945885775.1 Rhodoferax sp. OV413
ATTTTGCGAGAGTCTGCAAAGCCGATCTTGAAGAAGAACTGCGCAAGATTGTCGCCACTGATGACCAATTCATGACTGGCCTTGCAGGGGTAAAGCTTTTCTCCGCCCTTTCCATCCGGCATCATCCGCTCTCCAGCGTGGCGACGGAATCGGTAAATGGCGCTGACAATGCCAAGACGCGCGAGCATGCGCTGGACACGGTTAAGCGTATCAAGGTTCGATTGGCTAAGACGTACGGACACCCCTTTTTCCTGGGAGCCTTGCACAGAGCCATCGGCATCAAATAGACCACGCAAAAAACCTGCGTAGAACGCACGCGAGGCCTCTTCAACTTGATCAGTAATGACCTTATTGCTGGGAGTCATACCGTAAGAAGCAGCAAGATTGAACAACGCTTTGCTTTTCAAACTGAAATGATTCTGGTCAGATACTTTGCTAAACCCTTTGAAATCAGCGCGATGGTTCATCGTTTTCACGCAACGCTCTGCATAGTTCATCAGGCTTCGCGCACCTTCATCGACGATGGGGGCACCATTTCCAACACTTCGGTCTGCTGTCCACACCGTCAAGCGCGCCAAAGAATCAAATGATCCAAGGTAGCCGTCCCCAAGCATGAAGCCCAGGCAAAAACCCTCTTCCTCGCTGCCACGACCTAACCATCCGGCACAGGCGCGATGGTTGATCAAAACAACCATGTCACCCGCTTTCAGGTCCTGCGCCCTCACCCACGCTCGAGTAGTCGTGTAACGGGTCATTGCCGTGGCCGCCAGGACTTGGTGATCTCCGGTCAGACGGACTTGGAAGCCATTTTCAAGTTTGAGCTTGAACACGTCTTTGGTTCCGGTCTGAAAGAATCCTTCGCTGACGGCTGGATATGCAACGCCGTCAACAACAGCATCAAATTTCCGTCCGATCAATTGTGAAACCTGCCGAGGACCGGCACTGGTTTGCACCCAAGTATCAGCCGTCACGCAAGGGTTGGTCGCCTCGATCTTCTCGATGTAACGCAGGTTGTTGTCTTGGTTGATCTGATCCAGAAACAGCATGCCGGGCTCGGCAAAGTCGTAGGCCGAGCGCATCACGATGTCCCACAGCGCTCGCGCCGCCAGGGTCTGGTACACCCACAGCCCGTCGGCCCGCTGCCACGCGCCATGCGCCTCCAGTGTTAGGCCGGGTTTGGCACGGTGTACCAGTTCCCACGGCAAGTTTTGCGCCAGCGCATGCATGAAGCTGTCTGGGACACCGAGCGACACATTGAAGTTGTTCCAGCGCCCCGGCGTCCGTTTGGCGGTAATGAACTCCAGCACATCCGGATGGTCGATCCGCAGCACCCCCATTTGTGCGCCCCGACGGGCGCCGGCACTCTCGACCGTGGCACAGGAATGGTCAAACACATTGATGTAACTGCACGGTCCCGACGCCATGGAGGCAGTGCCTTTGACTTCCGCACCACGGGGCCGGATGTGCGAAAAGTCATAACCCACGCCACCGCCACGGCGCATGGTCTCGGCAGCTTCGCGCAGCGCTTCATAGATGCCTGGGTAGCCGTCATCATCCACGCCCTGAATGCAATCGCCGACCGGCTGTACAAAGCAGTTGATCAGGGTGGCCTGGATCGAAGTGCCGGCCGCACTCATGATGCGGCCAGCACCGATAGCGCCAGCGCGCAGATTGGCTAGAAAAAGAGCCTCATAGTCGGTTTGTTCGGCAACGGCTTCCACACTGGCCAGGGCACGGGCGACGCGCCGGTACACGTCCTCGGCCGTGGTCTCGCCAGATTTAAGGTATTTTTCAGCCAGCACATCCAGGCTGATGGGTTGTGCCCCGAGCAGGGAAAGGGGCAAATCGTCGGTGTCGGGTTTCATGAACGCTTTTTTGGCGAATGGGCCTGCTTATTGCAGCAAGGGCGAGTCGGCGCCCTCCAGCGCCAGCCCTTCCACCTTGGCCTGACCGACCAGCACCCGCATGTAGTGCTGCAAGGCTTTGGCGCGGGACTGCGTGGCCAACTGCGTCGCCACGCGCGCGCTGACGTCGTCGAAACTGAGTTGCCGGCCTTCACGTCGCGCCAGCAGTTCAATGATGTGAAATCCAAATCGGGTCTGGAACAAGCGCGTCTGCACCCCCAGGCTACGGGCACTGTGGGTTTGATGAAAGAGCTCACGGGCCAGTTCTGGCGCGCAATCGTCTGGCGCAAGCCAACCGAGATCGCCTCCCACGGAGCTGCTGGGGCAGTTCGACAGCTGCGCCGCCAGTGTGGCGAAGCGCGTCTCCGGCACTTGATTGCCGAGCAGACTGAGCAGGGCTTTTTCAGCATGAACAGCCAGCGCCTGCACATTCACGCCCGGTGTGACGGCAAACAGAATATGCCGAAGGTGCAGGGCGTGCCCCACAACAAACTTTGAGAGATGGGCGTCAAAATAGCGCCGGCACTCCTCGGCCGTGGGCAGTGGGCTGACGACCGCCCGGTCGAGCATCGACTCGATCACCGCGCGTTGCGCTTCGTTGAGCGCAGGAGACATCAGACCCGGATGGTGTGGCAGCAGCCCCTCGCGCACGGCCTGCTGGCGCAACAGCTCGGCAAAGGCCAACTCTCGCAATTGGTCAGCCGACTGGTCCGGGTCACTGGCGTGCAACAACACGCCATTGATCACGGGACTCGGGTCAGTAGCGGTTTGCATAGGTGAAAGCAGGGCCATGTTCAGCGCCCCGTGGTGTGACTGCGGTTCAACGGTTCCCGCTCGGTCAAGCCGATGCGGCGACTGCGCACCAGCTGGTAGGGCCGCACCAAATAAGCCGCAGCGCCAAAACCACTCCAAACGTGCACGAGGCGGGTGAACGGAAAGACCAGAAAGATCGACATGCCCAGAAACATGTGCAACTTAAAGATGGGGCCAACCTCAGCCAGCAACTCGGGCGCACCAGAGCGGAAAGTCACAATCCGTTGCGCCCATTCGGCCAAGCGCAGCATCATGCTGCCGTCCATGTGCTGGGCCGACAGGGGAATGGTGGCCAATCCCAAAAGCAGTTGCAACCACAACAGCACCAGCAACACGATGTCACTGGTTTTGGAGTTGAGTCGGATGCGCTCGTCTCTCAGCCTGCGGTGCAACAACAGCGTCACGCCGACAAAACCAAACAGGCCAAACAGCCCTCCCGATGCCATGGCCAAGCCCTGTTTAGCACCAGCACTGATAAAGGGCTCATACAGAAAGTGAGGTGTCAGCATGCCGACCGTGTGCCCGAATAGAAGAAACAAGACGCCGACGTGAAACAAATTGCTGCCCAAGCGCAACTGCCCCGCCCGAAGCAACTGTGACGAATCACTCTTCCAGGTGTATTGATCACGGTCAAATCGGATCAAACTGCCGAGTAAAAAAACAGTCAGGCAGACGTAGGGGTACAGCCCGAAAAGGGCGTTGTCGAGGTAGTTCATAGGGCGGCTCCCTGTGCTTTGGGCTGTTGGCGAACAATATGAATCGGCTGGGGCTCGCCAGGGCGGGCTTGGCCCTTGGTGCTACAGCCGTCAAAGGCCTTCGGCTCGGCCCAAAGCGCGTCCATCGGCTCATCCGCCTGGATCGCGACCGCCTGGACCCGCTGCCCAGCCAGTTCCAGCACCGCCGCCACCACCGCCGCATAGGGGCTGCCGCGCTGCAACAGGGCGCTGAAGATGGCTGACAGGATGTGTGTCATTTCACCCAGGAACGCCTGCGCCACCTTCGGCGGCTGGGTGGAGGCAAACTCCAGCACCACACACAGGTGGTCGGGCAGCTCATCGGGGCCCAGGTACAGGCCGGCTTTCTCGTAGGTCTGGATCAGGTCGACCAT
>CAMCZF010000297.1 GCA_945885775.1 Rhodoferax sp. OV413
GCCCAAGGCTGGTCTGCCTATGGGTTGGCTGTTGGCGTAACGGCTGCGCTGTGGTGATACCGCTCGCCTGAGCCCGTCAGGTCCGGTCAGGCCCCTTGCAGGGCCGCCGCCACAATGCTGGCCGCGTCCACCTTGAAGAAAGCCCGCAACGCGGCTCGTGTGTCACTGCGGCCAAAGCCGTCGGTGCCCAGCGTGGTGTAGCGGCGCCCATCCGGCAGGTAGGCGCGTATGGCCTCTGGCACAGCGCGCACATAGTCGGTGGCGACGATGATGGGGCCGGTGCTCTGTTGCAGCTGGCGGGTGATGAAAGGCAGGGGCGCTGCTGTGTAAGTAACGGTTGCCTCCCTGCAGGCCACCGCCTCGCGTGCCAGCTCGCTCCAACTGGTGACGCTGAACACATCCACCGCCACGCCCTGCGCCGCCAGCAGTGCTGCGGCCTGGATGACCTCGGTCAGGATGGCGCCAGAGCCCAGCAGGGTCACCTGGCTCGGGCTGCTGTTCTGGGCCGGTGCGCCCTGTGCTGGCCAGTGGCCAAAGTGGTAGCAGCCTTGCAGCAGATCGCCGTGCACGGCCTCGGGTAAATCGGGCTGGGCGTAGTTCTCGTTCATCAGGGTGATGTAGTAGAAAACGTCGCGCTGGTCCACCAACATCTCTTGCATGCCATGGGCCACGATCACCGCCATCTCGCCCGCAAAGGCCGGGTCCCAGGCCCGGCAGTTGGGGATGGTGGCGGCGATCAGGTGGCTGCTGCCGTCCTGGTGTTGCAGGCCCTCACCGCCCAGCGTAGTGCGGCCAGAGGTGGCGCCCAACAGGAAGCCGCGGGCGCGCTGGTCGGCGGCGGCCCAGATCTGGTCGCCGACGCGCTGAAAGCCGAACATCGAGTAGTAGATGTAGAAGGGCAGCATGGCCAGGCCGTGCACGCTGTAGCTGGTGGCCGCCGCTGTCCAGCTGGCGATGGCGCTGGCTTCCGAGATGCCTTCTTCCAGGATCTGGCCGTCCAGCGCTTCGCGGTAGCTCAGTACCGAACCGATGTCCTCGGGCAGGTACTTCTGGCCCACGCTGGAGTAGATGCCCACCTGTTTGAACAGGTTGGCCATGCCAAAGGTGCGCGCCTCATCGGCCACGATGGGCACGATGCGTGGCCCCAGTGTTGGGTCTTTGAGCAGGTTGCCCAGGATGCGCACAAAGGCCATGGTGGTGCTCATCGCCTTGCCAGCTGCTGCGGTGGCAAAGCCGGCGTAGGTGGCCAGCGGCGGCAGCGGCAGGGTGTCGCACTGGGTCAGGCGCTGCGGCAGGTAGCCGCCCAGGGTCTGGCGCTGCGCATGCAAGTAAAGCATCTCCGGGCTGTCGGTGGCGGGCTTGAAAAAGGCCAGTGAGGTGGCCTGGTCATCGCTGAGCGGCAGCTGGAAGCGGTTGCGAAACTCGATCAGGTCGGCGTGGTCAAATTTTTTCTGGCTGTGTGTGGTCATCTTTCCCTGACTCGCACTGCCCATGCCAAAGCCTTTTTTGGTGTGCGCCAAAATCACTGTCGGCTGGCCCTTGTGGGCGGCAGCGGCGGCATAGGCGGCAAAAATTTTCACCAGGTCATGGCCGCCACGCTTGAGCCGGTCGATTTGCTCGTCGTTCATGCCCTGCGCCAGCTGCACCAGCTCGGGGTTCTGGCCAAAGAAGTGGTCGCGGTTGTAGCGGCCGTCCTTGGCGGCAAAGGTCTGCATTTGTCCATCAACCGTGTTGGCAAAGGCCCGGGCCAGCGCGCCGCTGTGGTCACGCGCAAACAGGCCGTCCCAGTCGCTGCCCCAGACCAGTTTGATGACATGCCAACCGGCTCCAGCGAACAGCTGCTCCAGCTCGTCAATGATGCGACCGTTGCCACGCACCGGGCCGTCCAGTCGCTGCAGATTGCAGTTGACCACCCACGTCAGGTTGTCCAGGCCTTCGCGTGCGGCCAGGGTCAGTGCGCTCATGGACTCGGGTTCGTCCATCTCGCCATCGCCAAACACGCCCCAGACCCTGCGCCCCTCGCAGTTCAGCAGTTGCCGGTGGCTCAGGTAGCGCATGAAGTGGGCCTGAAAAATCGAGCTGATCGGGCCAATGCCCATGGAGCCGGTGGGAAACTGCCAAAAATCGGGCATCAGCCAGGGGTGCGGGTAGCTCGACAGCCCCCGCGCGCCGACGCCGGTGCGGGTGCGCGGTGCGCGCAGCTCCTGGCGGTAATGCATCAGGTCGGCCTCGTCGAGGCGACCCTCAAGGAATGCCCGGGCATAGACGCCCGGGGCGCTGTGCGGCTGAAAGAACACCAGGTCGCCCAGGCCTTGCGCGCTGCGGCCGCGAAAAAAGTGGTTGAAGCCGGTCTCAAACAGGTCAGCCGCGCTGGCGTAGCTGGCGATATGCCCGCCCAGTTCGCCATAGGCCTGGTTGGCGCGCACCACCATCACCAGGGCGTTCCAGCGCATGATGGCCGCCAGGCGTTCCTCGATGGCCAGGTCGCCCGGAAACGGCGGCTGGCGCTCAACGGCGATGCTGTTGACATAGGGCGTGCCCGGCGCCGGTTGCCAGTTCACGCCGTGGCTGTGTGCGAGCCGGGTCAACTCGTCCAGAACAAAGCGGGCGCGCTGCGGACCCTGGCTTTGCAACAGCGAGACAAAGCCTGCGCGCCATTCCGCGGTTTCTTGCGGGTCAGCGTCGGTGGCCGGGTCGGTGGGGCTGAGCAGGGTGGTGAAGAGCGGCGCATTCATAGCGTCTGATGCTAGGCCCCTCACGACAAAATGTTGTTTTGGATTGATCGTTAAAATTCTTATTTAAAGTGTTTTATGCTGAATAAATATATTTATGAAGAATATTCATCTGGATGTGATCGATCTGCGGATTTTGGCTGAGCTTCAGGCTGACGGCGCGTTGTCCAATGTGGCCTTGGCACGCCGGGTGCACCTGTCACCGTCTCCCTGCCTGATGCGGGTCAAGGCCCTGGAGTCGGCGGGGGTCATTCAGCGCTATGTGGCCTTAGCCAGTGCGGCGGCGCTGGGCCTGGGGCTCAATGTGTTCATCAGCATCAGCCTCAAAGAGCAAAGCCGGCAGGCGCTGGCTACCTTTGAGCAGTGCATCGCCGAGCACGACGCGGTGATGGAGTGCTACCTGATGACCGGCGACTCCGATTACCTGATTCGCGTCGTGGTGCGCGACATGGCGGACCTGGAAAAATTCATTCTGGAGCAACTCACGCCCATTCCCGGCATAGAAAAAATCCGCTCCAGCTTTGCCCTCAAGCAGGTGCGCTACAAAACGGCGTTGCCGCTGCCGTTACCGCAAGGCTGAAGGGTGTCAGACAAAGGGCAGGGCGCTGACCTCGCCTGGTCGCACCATGCCATCTACCGAGTGCACGGTGACTGCTTGTCCGGGTGCCCAGTGGCTGCGGGCGATCATGGACAGGCCGACGTTGCGCTTAAGGCGTGGCGACCACATGGCCGAGGTGATTTGGCCGATCTGTTGGTCACCAGCCATCACCGGCCAGGGCTTGCCGCAGGCGGGCCCCGGGCCGCCGTCAAACATCACGCCGCGTATCTCGCGCTGGTGCCCCTCTTCGGTAATTCGCTGCAAGGCCTTCAGGCCCAGGAAATCAACCGTACCGTCCAGCGTGCAGAGTCTGCCCATGCCACATTCCAGCGGGTTGTTCTCCAGCGTGAACTCGTTGCCATAGGACAGCAGGCCGCCCTCGATGCGCTCGATCAGGTTCGGGCAGCCGGGCGTGATGTTGAAGGCCTGCCCGGCCTCCCAGACCAGGTCCCACAAGGCAGAGCCCAGCCGGCTGTCATT
>CAMCZF010000298.1 GCA_945885775.1 Rhodoferax sp. OV413
TGAGGCGCTGGAGTACGGCATGGTCGGCATCAACGTTGGCATCCTGGCCACCGAGCACGTGCCCTTTGGCGGCGTCAAACAATCCGGCCTGGGCCGCGAGGGCTCGCACCACGGCATCGACGACTACGTCGAAATCAAGTACCTGTGCATCGGGGATGTGCTGAAGTAAGAGTAGCGCCGTCTGGTAGCCTCCGAGTGAGCGGCCCGTTGCTGGCAGGCGCCTCCCGCCAGTCAGCGGTCAACTTGAAGGGTGGCCCACGCCAGCACATCGCGCGCCACTTGCAAGGCCAGTTCACGGTCAAGTCCCGATGGGTCAATCGTGCCGTACCGCGCCTCTACCGCATAGGGGTTCAGCTCGTCGAGCCAATCTGAAAAAGGCGGCAGCGCGAGGCCGTGGACCTCAAACAAGTCCAGTAAGGTCAGCAAATCGTGCGTTCGGCGAAATTCAATCACGCGGGCACTCAGCACTGCCTTGAGCGATTTTTCAATGGACTGTTGGGCATGAAAACCGACGATCGCGTCGCCAATGCTTGGCGCACCGGCCAGCAAGTCGCAGGCCGCCAAGTCTTGTCGGGCAGATGCCAGGAGCATTCCGGCCACGGTCCTGGTGTCGCCTGGGTCAGCCATAAACGACTCTACCCTCACGCAGTGCCCAATACAGCGCAGTACCAGGCTGGCTGCCCCATCGATCCACTTCAGCGCGGGAATAAACCAGCACATCCACCGGTACGCGTAAGGGGCGCAAGGCCCGTCTCAGGCGAATCATCTCGCGCACACGGTTTTCGACTGTCGGCTCAATCACCAGCAGATCCAAGTCTGAATCCTGGTTGGCCTGTTCCCGGGCATGCGAACCGAACACAACGATCTGCTCGGCGCTTGGGGCTGCCCTTCTCAAGGTTTCAATGGCTGCGGCTAGAGTGGCCGGATCAAGCAAGTTTGCTCCCCCGTCGCCTTGACCACCAAGGCGCTCGCACTATTGTGGCACGCAGACCTTCTCAGGGCCGTGGCCACAGTCACCGGGCCACCGCCACTGGCAATACCGGCGGCCGGGCCAGCAAAAACAGCACTGAGCCGCAGGCCGCCGCCAGCGCCAGCACGGTGAAACCCGAGCGGTAATTGCCGGTCAGGTCAGCCAGTATGCCGGCCACCATGGGCCCGCCGATCTGACCCAGCGCGGTCACGACCGCCGACAGGCCCAGGATGATGCCAATGGCGTTGCGCCCGAAGTAGTCGGCCCGAATCGCCTGCATGAACGGCCCACGCAGGCCCCAGGCTACCCCGTGCAACAGCGCAAAGGCGACGACTTCAAGCGGGCTCGTGGCATAGGTCAGCAGCAGCAGACCCGCAGCGTGGCCCAACATGCAAAGCGCCGCGACATAACGCTTGTCATATTTGTCACCGAGCAGCAAGCCCAGGCCAACCCCCGCCAACTGGCCCACCGTCATCAGCATGATGGCCAGCGCCGCCTGTGGCACCGAATAGCCCAATCCTTCTTTCATGTGGGTAATGCCATGCACATTGACGGCTGTGACCACCAGCAAGGCCATGGCATGGCCCATCGCCAGTAACCAGAAGGCCTGGGTACGCAAGGCCTGGCTAGCGGTAAATTCAGGCTGAATGGATCGACCGTCCAGCGCCTCGCCAGCACTGAGGGCAGGTGCGGGCGGCAGGCCGTCGACAGTTTCGCCATGGTCTTGCGGCCGACGCCGGATGACGGACGCCAGCGGCAGTCCTACCAGGAGGGCGATCACGCCTGAGCCCATGGCCGTGTTTCGCCAACCGAAATGGTGCATGGACCAGGCCACCAGCGGCACCAGCAGGCCACCCAGCGCCAGCCCCAGGCTGACCAGTGACAAAGCGCGGGCACGGTAGCGTTCGAACCACTGGATCAGCGCCACCGTCAGCGGAAAATAGCCGCCTAAACTGGCGCCAATGGCCAGCAACACGGCACAAAAGTAAAAACCGGCCAGAGAATCGATCTGACTCAGCCCGATGAAACCCAGTGCAAAGATGACAATGCCTAGCCGGATCATGCCTTGCGGCCCGAACCGGTCCAAGGCATAACCCAGCACCGGGCCCATGATCGCCGACTCTACAGACTGCAAGGCCGCAGCCCCCGACAAGGCTGTCTTACTCCAGCCGCGTTCGTCAGACAGCACCGCCACATAGGCCCCGAAGGACTGGTTCAACAGGGCCGACAGCATCAGCTGAATGCCACAAGCGGCGCCGGCCATGCGCCAGCCGTAGAAGATTTTCAAAAGTCAATGGCCGAGCGCACGGCCTGGCTGAAAAGCCGCCAGCCAAGCTTGCAGCCGGCAGCGGTGTAGATAAATGCAAAGCCGATCCTCACAGCTTGATTTTGGCACGGGAAGTCCAATCACTGCCGTGCTCCTGGCCGATCATGGTGACTTATCCCCTCAAGGGAGCGCCGGGTTACTCACCAGATCAGGCTTGCAGGTACATCTCGGCCAACCGCGCCTGCTCGCGGGGGCCGACATTCAATTGCTGCACCAGGTAGTTTTGGACACCGCCGAAATCGGTATCCACCGCCTGGAGAGACGCGTCCAGGAAGGCTTGCTGAACCCGCCACAACACCTGCAGTGCCTCGAGTGGCAGCTCCGATGCGCCCGGATCCGGCATCTTGTAGTGGGCATTGGTGAGCAGATAGTCCTGCATCACCACGTCGCGCGAAACACCGAGCGAGAGCAGAATCATTGCCGCAGCAAAACCGGTGCGATCCTTGCCCGCGGTGCAATGGAAAACCAACGGTCTGTCGCTCTCGAGCAAAAGTGCAAACAGCGCCGCAAAACGGTGCTGTTGCTCATGCACGAACGCACGGTAGGTCTGTTCCATCAAACGCACCGTGTCCTGGGCATTCAGCTGGCTTCCAGTGGCCAGGTGGGCTTTCATGCTCTGCACCACGCTGGGGTCGATCGGCAGGGAGTGAACCGTCAGGCCAGGCATGGCGCAGGCCTGCTGCTGGCGCTCGTCAGTCCCGCGAAAATCGGCCACGCGTGCGAGCCCCAAGTCTGACAACATCACAATATCCTCTGAGGTGAGCGCCCCCAGGTGGTCCGAACGAAACAGTTTGCGCCACTGCACCAAACGGCCGTTATGGCCGACGTAACCGCCCAGGTCACGGAAATTGGTGGTGCCGGACAGCGGGACAAGCCGAGAAGGTGTGGTCATGGGTTGGTCTCCGAGAGATGAGTTGGCATAGTGTTATTGTCCTCAATCAGCTTGCCATCGTGTCCGAAGAAGCACAGCGCCGAGCCGTCCATGGCGAGGTCAAGCCGGTCGCCGGCCGCGACAGCGACAGTCCCCGGAACCCGCGCCAGCAGGGGCCATTCACCCAGGCGCAGATGCAGCAGAGACTCAGCGCCAAGCGCTTCCACCAACTCCAGGTGGGCAGTGAAGTGCAGCGGGCGGCGCAGGTCGGAGGCGCGCAGCGAAATACTCTCCGGACGAATGCCGATGGTCGCCACCTCCGACCCCAATGACGGCAGGGGCTGGGGCAAGCGCAGCATGCCGGACACGCCGACCGGCAGCAGGTTCAGCGGCGGGCTGCCAATAAAACCGGCGACGAAGGTGTTGGCGGGCCGCGCATAAATGTCCAGCGGACGACCGACCTGCTGGATGCAGCCATCCTGCATCACCACCATGCGATCGGCCAGTGTCATCGCCTCCACCTGGTCGTGGGTCACATACACGGTGGTGACGCCCAGGCGCTGCTGCAAACGGCGGATCTCAGCGCGCGCGCTCATGCGCAATTTGGCGTCCAGGTTGGACAAGGGCTCATCGAACAGAAA
>CAMCZF010000299.1 GCA_945885775.1 Rhodoferax sp. OV413
TTCGTTTTCGACACGTTTGACGATCACGCGATCGTGCAGGGGGCGAAGTTTCATGAAAGCTCCTAGAGTTATTGAAACAGGGGTTGAAAATCACAAGCGTCAACCAGAATAAGTTGGTGCTCATTAACTTGAGGTGCTGGTGCCACAGCATTATTGCTAGCACTCAACGCCTACGAGTGCTAATGATACGGGCATTTCGCTGCTTTTCAAGGCCGGGGCGTTAAAAACCGGTGCAAACAGGCGGTTCAACCGCTGTTTTTCGCCAAATCCCGTGAGGCAAGCGCACTCCCCAAGCAGGCGATAGAAATGCCTGCAATGCCAAGCCACTGAAAGCCGTTCAGGTATTCCCCAAGAATCAACCAAGCCGCCAGTGCGCTCACAGCGGGTGAGGCGCTCATCAGCACGCCAAACACATGGCGAGGCAGATGCTTCAAGGCAAACATATCCAGTAAAAACGGCATCGCACTTGAGAGCAGGGCAACCAGCAGACCAAACAGCAGCACATCGGTCGCCAGCAGCTTCATGCCCGCATGGGCCACGCCCAGTGGCACCACCATCAAGGCTGCCACGCTCATACCCAATGCCACGCCTCGCCCGCCCAACGGGGCTGTTTTATTTCCGACGATCACATACCGCCCCCAGAACAAGCCAGCGAGCACCGCATAGCCGACGCCCCGCAGGTCAAGCGATGCGCCCAGGGACCCAAACGGCAGGAGCGCGACGCCCGCCAGCGCCAAACAAACCCAGAGTACATCCAACCGCCGGCGCGACGTGATCAGGGCCACACCCAGCGGCCCAAGCACCTCGATCGAAATGGCAATGCCGACCGGAATGGTGTCAAAGGCGCGATAGATCAGTACGTTCATCATTGCCATAACCATGCCGTAGCTGAGCAGGGCCAAACGGTTTGCCCTGGTCAAGCGAAGTGTCCATGGCCTGAGCCAAATGACCAAAATGACCGCGGAGATGCCCAGGCGCAGGGCCGCAACGCCCTCAGGCCCCACCTGCGGGAAAAGTGTTTTTGCGAAAACGGCGCCAATTTGCACTGACACCAGCGAGATCATGGTCGCTGCGAGTGGGGAGTGTGATGCGATCGTCATGAAGGCCCCAAGTTAATTCGCTTGCCCGGGCCGCTGGATGCGCCTTGGTTTATCCCGCAAAAGTGGTCTCGGGCAAGCCCCGTACCCCTGGAATACGGATTGAGAACAGAGCGCCTGACAGCGGCGCCGCTGCCAAGGCCTCTTCGTTCAGGCGCACCGAAGCGCTGGTGACGTACAAGGTGTCGAGATTGGGCCCGCCAAAACAGCAGCTGGTCGGCCGGGGCACCGGCATCTTGATGCGCAACAGTTCCTCGCCCTGGGGTGAAAAGCGCGAGACCCGCCAGGCGTCCCACACTGCTACCCATAGGCAGCCTGCGTCGTCCACGGTCAGGCCATCGGGTGTGCCGTCGCTGGCGTCGAGTGTGATAAAGGGCTGGCGGTTGCTGATGGTGCCTGACAGCAGGTCAAAGTTGTAACGGTAGATCGTGCGCCTGGGGGAATCTGTAAAGTACATGTGCTTGTTGTCGGGGCTCCAGCCCAGGCCGTTGGCGACCGTAAAGCCTGAGTCCATCTTGCGCCAGCTGCCGTCCGGATCAACGCGAAACAAGTTGCCCCGGTTGGCCGCGGTACCCATGTCCAAGGTGCCGATCCACAAACGCCCCATGCGGTCGCATTTGCCGTCGTTGTAGCGGTTGCCTGGGCGGTCAGACTCCGGGTGACAAAACGGCGTCAGGGTTTTGTGCGTCATATCAAGCGTCATCAGGCCACCCGGCGTGGCGACCAGCAGCCCGCCAGTGGCCTTGGGGATGGCGGCGCTGACCATTGAGCCGATCTTGCTTTCGGTGTCGACACCCCGTGCTGTGTCAAAGCAGTGCACCGACGGCGTCAGGATGTCGACCCAGTAGAGCAGGCCATCGCGTGGCGACCACGTCGGGCCCTCACCAAGCAGGGAGCGGGTTTGGGCAACGCACCGCACATCAAAGTCCATCTCGGGCCCTGGCACGTTTCTGGGCTGAATCGACATCAGTTGTCCGCCGGCATTGTGTGAGATCGTGCGGGCTGCACCGATCAGGGTGGACGAGAGGGCGTGGGCACGAGCGGCATCGACGCGTCCCACCAAGGCATTGACGGCGACCGCGCCAATCGGACGACCTTCAATGTCGAAGATAGGTGCAGCCACAGCCACCGTGCCGGTTTCATATTCGTCGAGTTCGATGGCATAGCCACGGGCCCGGGTCAGGTCAAGTTCACGCCGCAGATCGGTCAGGCTGGCCAAGGTGGCAGGGCTGTAGATGGTCAGTTTGAGGCCCGCCAGCAGTTCCAGCTGACGTGCGGGTTCGAGGTAGGCCACCATCACTTTGCCCAGTGCTGTGGCATGGACCGGCAGTTTCATGCCGACCTTGGAGCCCAGGTGTACATCCCGCCCGGCGTCTTCCACCGCAATCAGGACCACCCTGCCGCCATCCAGCACGGCGAGGTGGACGGTTTCACGCACCGCGTTTCGCAGACGGACAAGCTCATCCTGTGCAGCCAAGCGCAGGTCGAAGTCACCCCAGACTTCATGGGCCAACTCCAGCAGGCGCAGCCCAAGCCGGTAAGTTTTGGTGAATGGATCATGCCGCAGCAGGCCCTCGCGGGTCAGTGTCGCCAGGATTCGGTGCAGAGTGGCTTTGGGCAGTGAACCGGCGCGCAGCAGCTCGGTAAAGGTCATTGGCGCCGGCGCCGAAGAGACGATGTTGAGCAGGTGCATGGCCTTTTCCAGCACGCCCGCCCCCGCCACGACGGGCGGTTCGTCCGCGGGCACTTCGGCTGGCTTGATCGGCATGAAAAAGACTTTTTTGGAGAGTTGACTGCGGTTTCATTCAATGAAACCGGTGGCTGGCAGAGTTTTGAAGGTCTACCCTTGAATTTACAAGCCAAAATCAAAGTTCGGTCTTTATTTTAGCTAGGGTATGTACCAATAGATGGAACTCTTCCGTTAGAGCAAAATCCGGAATTAGTATTTGTTCCATTCAATGAAACTTTTTTAAGGACAATCATGATCACGCGCAGAAATTTCAGCAGTGCCATCGCCGCGACAGGTCTCCTGGGGCTTTCTTCCGTGCGGGCTCAGGGCAAGAGCCTCACCTATGTCGGCTGGTCGCAGGATGAGGCGGCGAGCAAGCCCACCCTGACCGCCATGTTTGACAGCTATCGCAAGGCGAACGCTGACCCCAAGCTGGAGGTGATTGGCTTTCCCTGGGGTCAGATGCAGCAAAACGTTCTGCTGCTGCTGCGTTCCGGGCAAGCGCTCGACGTCGTGCAACTGGCCGAACGTTGGTTGCCTCAGTTTGCCAGCACTGGCAAATTGGCCGACATGCACGAGGTCTATGGCAAAGGCCAGCTCGAAAAGCTCATCAGCCCTGGCGTGCTCAAGCTGGGAGACTACCGCGGCCGCCAAGCGGGCTTGCCATGGACGGCGGGTTCAATCGGTATGGTGGCCAATACCAAGGTGCTTAAGGACGCAGGCGTGGCGGCAGTGCCGAAGACTGTGGATGCGTTTATCGAATCTCTCAAGGCCATCAAGAAGTCGCAGCCACAGAGCGTGCCCTATGCCATGACCACGAAAAACAACAACTCGCTGAGCCCCGACTTCCAAGTCTGGCTCTGGACCTTTGGGGGGCAGCTGTTTGACGACAAGGGCAAGGTGGTGGTGAACAGCCCGGCGGCGGTACGCGCTCTGTCATTCATGGCTGACCTGGTCAAGGACGGTCTGGC
>CAMCZF010000300.1 GCA_945885775.1 Rhodoferax sp. OV413
CGCCTGCTCACTCATGCCATGGCAACGAGTTCCTCGGCATCAACGCCGAGCCGCACACCCAGCGCCCGCAGCGATGCCAGGGTGGCCGGGGGGATGGGAATGCCGGTGGTCAAGCGCTCCAGCCGCAAGGCCGCCTCGCGCTCGCCCGGGACCTCGACCCGGTCAAACCCAGGCGCCGGCGGACAGTCCCGCAGTTCCGCCAGGCACTCCTCGGCGGCGGCACGGTAGGTCGAGGACCCCCGAAACCGAGATAAATCGATGGCGAGGCAGATCCAGTTCATGCCATCCATGGCCTGCCCCAGAATGGCCTCGCCCAGCAATTCTGCCACCAGCGCCATGCCGTAGCCCTTAGGGCCGGCCATGGACAGGATGGCGCCGCCATTGAAGTAATCATCCGGGTTGGTGGTGGGATTGCCTGCGGCGTCGATGCACAGGCCTTCAGCCAAGGGCCGGCCGGACATTTTGGCGGCGTAAATTTTGCCGCCGGCGGCCATGCCGGTGGCAAAGTCAATCACCACCGGGCCGCGTTCACCCGCGGGAATCGCAAAAGCATAAGGGTTGGTCGGCAACATGCCGCGTGCGCCGCCATAGGGCGCAACCTGGCGCCAGTCTTTGCGCGAGCCACCGCCAAACATGATGGTCAGGCAACCGGCCTCGGCGCCGCGCTGGGCAAAGGCGCCGATGCGGCCGGTATGGTCCACGTTGGCTACTCCCACCGCCGCCATGCCGTCGCGCTTGGCCCGCTCCAGCAGGCGCTCAGTGGCCAGCCGAAAAGCCGGCATGCCCAGGCCATTGCCACCGTCCACCATCTCGGCGCCACCCTCTGCGGTGACCAGGCTGGGGATCGCACTGGGTACAAACCTGCCTTCAGCGGCACGCTCGGCGTACCAGTCCAAGCGGAAGATGCCATGTGAATAGACGCCACAAAGGTCCGCGTCCACCAGATGCTCGGCAATCTCGGCCGCAATGGTCGGTTGGCAACCGATCGCGGTCATGACCCCAGTGCCAAACCGGGTCAGCCCAGCAGCCCCCAGGCGTGGGTCGTGCTCAGTCATGCCCTTGGGCTTCCATGTCACTTGGCATCAATCGATCGCGCGGGATATGGCAACAAATGCCGTGGCCGCTGGGCGCCATTTGCCAGGGCGGCGCTGTCGTCATGCAGATATCTCCCACTTTTTTAGGGCAACGCCGTTGGAACGGGCAACCCTTGGCCGGTGGCGCCAGTTCCACAATATCATCGGCCAGCAGGATGGGCGCCTTGTCTGGCACCGGCTCCAGCACTGCGCCCAAGAGCACCTCGGTATAGGGATGCGATGGCATGGCGTAAACCTCGGCGGCGGGGCCGATCTCGCACAGCCGCCCCTGGTACAGCACCGCCACCCGGTCAGCCAGGGCCCGCACCACCGCCAGGTCGTGCGAGACAAACAAGTAGGTGGTGCCCTTGTCACGCTTGAGTTCGTTCAGCAGTTCAAGCACAGCCGCCTGCACCGACACATCCAGCGCCGAGGTCACCTCGTCACACAGCACGATGTCTGGCTCGGCCGCAAAGGCGCGGGCGACGGCAATCCGCTGTTTTTCACCGCCCGACATTTGGCTGGGCAGCCGGTCCAGGTAGTGGGCACCGAGGCGCACCCGTTCCAACAGCTCGACGCTGCGTGCGTGCAAGGCATCGCCAGACAGACCGAAATACAGTTGCAAAGGCTGCGCCAGAATCTCAGCCACCGTGTGCCGGGGGTTGAGGCTGTCATCCGGGTTCTGGAAGATCAGCTGGATGCGGCGCAAATGGTCAGAGGGCCGGTGGTCGACATTGGGCGCCAAGGCATCGCCGCCACCCAGGCCCAACTGGCCAGCGACTGGGGGGTTCAGACCGGCCACAGCCTTCAGGATGCTGGATTTGCCGCTGCCAGACTCGCCCACCAAGCCGATGGTCTCGCCCGCGCTTACCCGCAGGTTAATGTCGGCCACGGTGTGCGGCACATTCGGGCGGCGCCCCAGCAGCTGCTGGAGCAGGTTGGCCCGGGCGTAGCTGATCGCCAGGCCGTCCAAGGTGAGCGCTGGCGCCGCAACCGACCCCTGAACGGCAGCAGATGAAAGCTTGGGCCGGGTGACGACCAGCGATGAAGTCCGCTCATGAAAATGACAACGGGTGCTGGCGCCATCGGCCAAGGCCAGTAATGGGGGCCGGCTGCCATGGCAAGTGGGCTCTGCCAAACCACAACGGTCAACAAACGAACAGCCGGCACCTGCGCCACCGGGCATCGGCGGTCGGCCCGGCAGAGCGGCCGGCAGGCTGGCCTCAGACAGCCGTGGAATCGAAGCCAACAGACCCCTGGCGTAGGGGTGGGCCGGCGTCAGCAGCACCTGCCGGGTGCTGCCGGCCAGCACCACCTCGCCGGCATACAGCACCACCACCCGGTCACACACCCGGGCAATGGCGCCCAGATCGTGACTGACATAGACCATGGCCGTGCCGGTCTGGCGGTTGATGTCGCGCAGCAACTCCAGAATATGCGCCTGCGTGGTCACGTCCAGCCCGGTCGTGGGTTCGTCAAGCAGCAGCACATCGGGCTCGCCGGCCAGTGCCATGGCGATCGCCACCCGCTGCTGCTGGCCACCCGAGAGCTCATGCGGGTAGCGGGCCGCAATGGTCTCGGGCTCGGGCAGACGCACCTGGCGCAGCAATTCGGTCACGCGTTGGGGGTGTTGGGCAGGTGCCAATGCGCTGTGCAGCGCCACGGCTTCCAGCATT
Organism: Rhodoferax sp. OV413; assembly: GCA_945885775.1. Lineage (GTDB taxonomy): Bacteria > Pseudomonadota > Gammaproteobacteria > Burkholderiales > Burkholderiaceae_C > Rhodoferax. The sequence goes on from CAMCZF010000300.1 coordinate 2,750, forward strand.
TGCCGGCCGACGCGCAGCGTCGGAGTGAGCGACTGGCCGGCATTCTGCGGCACCAGCGCCACCTTGCCGCCACGGATCGACTCCAGGGCCGGCCGCGACAAGCTGAACATCTCGTGCTCACCAAAGTGAACGCTGCCGCCCATCACCTGCAAACCGGTTTTCAGGTAGCCCATGGCCGCCAGGGCCAACGTGCTCTTGCCGGAGCCACTCTCGCCCACCAGGCCGACGGTCTCACCACGGCGGATCTGGAAGTCGATGTTGCGCAATACCGGCAACATGGTGCCGGCCCGGCTCGCAAAGCCGACGCTGAGGTCGCGAATATCAATCAAAGGCTGCTTGTCCATGTCAGATCGGCGCCTTCTGGGCACGGTCCACGCCCAGCGTCTTGGCCAGGGCGTCGGCGGTGAGGTTGATGCCGATGATCAGCGAGCTCAGCGCCACAATCGGGTACAGGCCAGACCAGGGTGCAATCGCCAGAAAAGTGCGCGAGTCGGCGACCATCAGGCCCCAGTCTGGCGTGGGCGGCGACACGCCAAAACCCAAAAAAGACAGCGAGCTGAAGGCCAGCAGCATCCAGGACCAGCGCATGGCGCCCTCCACCATCAGCGCGTCCAGCACATTGGGCAGCAACTCCCGGCGGATGATGGCCAAGCGCCCATGGCCCCGAGCCCGGGCGGCCAGCACAAAATCACGCGCCACCACGTTGTGCGCGGCGGCCCGGGCAATGCGGATGACCGGGATACCATAGAACACGGCCAGGGTGGGGATCAGCACCTCGATGCCACTGCCAAATGTGGCGATCAGCAAGAGCATCTTCAGAATCCAGGGCAGGGCCAAAAAGGCGTCTACCACCCGCATCAGCACGTCATCGAGTTTGCCGCCGACCAGCCCCAGGTAAATACCGACAAACCCGCCCCACAACACGGCCAGGGGCGTGGCCACCAGGGTGACCAAAATCGCCTCGCGGCCGCCCAGCAGGGTGCGGGTTAGGACATCGCGCCCCAGGTGGTCGGTACCCCACCAATGGGT
>CAMCZF010000301.1 GCA_945885775.1 Rhodoferax sp. OV413
TGGCCACCTTCGACCGGGATTTTCTCCGTCTGCTGGAACCCAAACACCTTTTGCTGCTGCGCCCCGAGCCATGACCTCCGTCTTCAACTTCACCTTCGTGCCCTGGTTCCGCTCGGTCGCGCCCTACATTCACAAGTTCCGTAACCAAACCTTTGTGGTGGGCATTGCTGGTGAGGCCATTGCCGCTGGCAAGCTGCAACACCTGGCGCAAGACCTGGCCATGATCCAGAGCATGGGCGTGAAGATTGTGCTGGTGCACGGCTTTCGACCCCAGGTCAATGAGCAGCTCAAGGCCAAGGGTCACACACCGCGCTACTCACACGGCTTGCGCATCACCGACGAGGTGGCACTGGACTGCGCCCAGGAGGCTGCCGGGCAATTGCGCTACGAGATTGAGGCCGCTTTCAGCCAGGGCCTGCCCAACACGCCCATGGCCGGCTCCACTGTAAGGGTCATCTCGGGCAACTTTCTCACCGCACGCCCGGTCGGCATTGTGGACGGGGTGGATTTCCAGCACTCTGGCCTGGTGCGCAAAGTGGACACCGCCGGCATCATGCGCACGCTTGACATGGGGGCCATGGTGCTGCTGTCGCCGTTTGGCTTTTCACCCACAGGAGAAGCTTTCAACCTGACTATGGAAGAAGTAGCCACCTCGGTCGCCACCGCGCTGCAGGCTGACAAGTTGATCTTTTTAACGGAGGTGCCAGGCATCCGCACTCGACCGACTGAACCTGAGGGTGAAGACAACCCCATCGACACCGAACTGCCGCTGGCCCAGGCCGAGCAATTGTTGGTAGCCCTGCCTGCAGCCAACCAGCCCACGGATACGGCGTTTTACCTGCAGCACTGCGTCAAGGCTTGCAAGAGCGGGGTGGAGCGCAGCCACATCATCCCGTTTGCCGTAGACGGCGCCATTTTGTTGGAGGTCTATGTGCACGATGGCATAGGCACTATGGTGGTCGATGAGAAGCTGGAGAGCCTTCGCGAGGCCACGGTCGACGACGTAGGCGGCATCCTGCAGCTGATCGAACCCTTTGAAAAGGACGGTACGCTGGTCAAGCGAGGCCGCACCGAAATCGAGCGTGATGTGGGCAACTACACGGTGATCGAACACGACGGCGTGATCTTCGCCTGCGCCGCCCTGTACACCTACCCCGAGGGACGCACAGCGGAAATGGCCGCACTGACCGTATCGCCGCAGGTACAGGGCCAGGGCGACGGCGAGCGCATCCTCAAACGCATCGAGCAGCGCGCCCGTGCGGTGGGGCTCGACAGCATCTTTGTCTTGACGACCCGCACCACCCACTGGTTTCTCAAGCGCGGCTTTATCCTGGTTGATCCTGACTGGCTGCCCGACGCCCGAAAACGCAAGTACAACTGGGACCGCAAGAGCCAGGTGCTGGTCAAAAAATTAGCTTAAGTCCCGCACACATTCACAGGAAACAGGCATGAGCTCTCTCAATTTCATCGGTGGCGAAAAAGGCGGCGTTGGCAAATCGGTGGCTGCACGCGTACTGGCGCAGTATTTCATCGATCGCAAAAAACCCTTCACCGGCTTTGACACCGACCGTTCGCACACCTCTTTCGCCCGGTTTTACGCCGACTATGCGGCCCCAGTGGTGGTGGACACCTACGAAGGGCTAGATCGGATTTTTAATGCGCTAGAGGCAGGCGATGCCGATGCGCCGGTGCCCAGCGTGATCGTGGACCTGGCGGCCCAGACAGCGGCGCCCCTGGCACGCTGGGTGCAAGACTCCGACTTGCTGGCGATGCTGGCCGAAATGGGCGTTACCGTTAATTTTTGGCACGTGGCTGATGTGGGTCATGACTCGGTGGAACTGCTAGGACGGCTGCTCACCACCTACGGCGCCGGGCCTGGCTATGTGGTCCTCAAAAACCAGGGTCGGGGCTCGGACTTCTCGCAGTTGGACCGCTCACCAGCGCTGGCAAAGGCGAGGTCACTGGGTGCCTACTGCATCGATCTGCCCATGCTGCACGAAGCCAGCATGCGCAAGATTGACCGACAAAATGCAAGTTTTTGGGCCGCCATCAATGACCGGAGCAGCCCGGACTGCCTGGGGATGCTGGAGCGACAGCGGGTGAAAATCTGGCTGCGCAATACCTACGCCAACTTTGACACCCTGCCTTTGTAGCTTAGCGGCGGCGGCCGGTCCGCCATAGTTGGGCCATAGACAGCGCGGCAATGCCGCAAAAGCACAGAAATGACCAGTTGGCGATCGAGCCGCCCAGAAAAGTCCAGTCCACCTTGCTGCAGTCGCCACCGCCCTTGAAGATCATGGGAATGGCACGCTGTAGGGGAAATGTTTCTATCATGCCGTAGAAATCTCGTCCACAGCTCACAACTTCAGGCGGGTACCACTGCAACCAGCTCTGCCTTGCCGCGACGTAGGCGCCAAATACCGCTGTCAAAACCAGGGTGACGCTGGCCCCGAGATGCAAGCCTTTTCGGCCTGTAGCCCCCGCCAATGCTGCGATCAGTGCTATCAAAATAAGAGCGTAGCGTTGCACAATGCACATTGGGCATGGCACCAAGCCTACCCCGTGTTGCAGGTACAGGCCAAAAGCCAGCATGGCCACGCACCCAGCACTGAGCAATACAAAGGTTTGGCGCGGTGCCCGGTCAAGCCAAACGGCCAGCCATGACAGCATCATGCGTCAGCTGTTGGCTTCGTCCAGCGCCTTGCAGGACGGTGCACACACAGCCTGGGACTTGCCGAGGATTTTGCGTGAGCTTAATTGGGAACGGGGGCGATGCTTGCCGCACAAAAAGCACGACATGGTTGCCGCGCCAAATGAGGTTGCCGCAGTGAACGGGGAACCCGATACTTTGGACTTGTAACGCAGCCCGTCGGCCACCATTGTCGTTTTCGTGTCAACTTTTGCCATGTCTGCGATCTTACTTCTAATGGAGCCCGCGCGGGGAAAAAAAGACAATTCGATATTGACCCCCATCCACCGGGCATGCCAGCAGTGGCCGGTTTGTCTTCGGCAGAGGATGCAAAAAGCAAGCCACACCCGACCCTGCACCGACAACGGCGACATAAAGCTTGCTAAAGTCCTTCCTTCACACGACATTGTTCAAAGGTCATAAATGGCACGCACCGTCAACTGCATCAAGCTCGGCAAGGAAGCCGATGGACTCGATTTCCCGCCTTACCCTGGCGAGCTGGGCAAACGCATTTGGGAGGGCGTCAGCAAAGAGGCCTGGGCCGCCTGGCTCAAGCACCAGACCATGCTGGTCAATGAAAACCGCCTTAACCTCGCTGATGCGCGCGCCCGTCAGTACCTGGCTCGTCAAATGGAAAACCACTTTTTTGGTGATGGCGCTGACGCCGCCCAAGGCTACGTACCACCCGCAGCCTAAAGGCATGCTTGCGCATGGCTGAACCAGACGCCAGCGCTTTTTTGCCGGCGGCGGGGCTTCCTGCGGCTTGGGCCGGCCAAAACGCTTGGCGGTGCCTGGACACTGGGTTTGGCAGCGGTCACTTGTTTTTAAGGGTCTGGGATGCTTGGCGTCAGGACGAGCACCGACCGCGGAGCCTGCACTATGTGGGTCTATGCGCTGAGGCTCCCCAGCCTGACGCGCTGCTTGCGGCGGCAAAGTCTCAGCCTGGCCTGAGCGTCTTGGTCGCCTCACTCGCGCCCCTCAGACAAGCCCTCAGTCCCGGCTTTCACCGCCTGAGTTTTGAGGGTGGGCAACTGCTGTTAACGCTGTGTATTGGCGAG
>CAMCZF010000302.1 GCA_945885775.1 Rhodoferax sp. OV413
GAGGTGTCACCACAGTTGCTGATTCACCACCGGGGCAACTGGTATTTGGGCGCCTGGTGCCATCAGCAGGAGGCGATGCGCTCTTTTGCGATGGACGCGATTGAGCAGGCGTCGGTCTTGAACAAGGCCAGCAAGACGATGCCCAAGAAGGCGCTGGACGGCTTTGTCGGGCAGGGCTACGGTATTTTTTCGGGAAGCGCGGTGCAGTGGGCCAAGCTGCGCTTTACCGAGGAGCGGGCTCGCTGGGTCTCAAGGGAGCTCTGGCACCCGCAGCAGCGGTTGACTCCGCAGGAAGATGGGCGTCTGATCATGGAGCTGCCGTTTACCGATTTTCGGGAGCTATCTATGGACATCCTGCGCCAGGGGCGGCATGTGGAGGTTTTGGGGCCGTCGGAATTGCGGGCTCAGGTGGCGCAGGAGCTTAGGGAGACGCTGGGGCAGTATGCGGGTTCAGGCACTGGCGCGGGCTGATCAGAAGCAGTGCTTTAAGGCAGAAATTGTGAATTTCGACTCGTCCTGAGCATCGAACGCCATCGCCCAGCCTAGAAAAATCGATTTTTTCTATTTCATATCAATGACTTAGGTGAGTTATGTTGAAGCTGAGGAGTTCAAAACTTAGTGAGAAAAATTCAAAATCAAGTGAGAACCGACAGTTGTTCAGAGCATCCCTAAGGTAAACAACTATGGTCTTGATTGAAGATCTCTGTTAGCACTCTCCCTACAGGAGTGCTAATATCTGCAGCATGACTACAAGGAGTGCTGGAATGACGACTTACATCGCAAACTCGGGCAACGCGTTGGCAGTGGCCAACCCATGGTCACTGGTGCCCCCGCTGGGAAATCTGGACGCGTATATTTCAGCCGCCAATCGGCTGCCCATGCTAACGCTGGAAGAAGAGCAACAGTTCGCTCGCCAGTTCAAGCAGGACAACAACCTGGAGGCAGCGGGCAAGCTGGTTCTGTCTCACCTGAGGCTGGTGGTGTCGGTATCGCGCCAATATCTGGGTTACGGCCTGCCCCACGCCGATCTGATCCAGGAAGGCAATGTGGGCTTGATGAAGGCAGTAAAGCGCTTTGATCCAGACCAAGGCGTACGCCTGGTCAGCTACGCGCTGCACTGGATCAAGGCCGAGATCCACGAGTACATCCTGAAAAATTGGCGGATGGTGAAGGTGGCAACCACCAAGGCGCAGCGCAAGCTGTTTTTTAACCTGCGTTCGATGAAGCAGCGTTTCAAGGCCGATGACGCTGCTGCAGACAGTGGCACCCACCGTGACACGCTCAATGAGGCACAAATTGACGCCATGGCCCGCGAACTGCGTGTCAAACGCGAAGAAGTCATTGAAATGGAAACCCGGCTGTCAGGCGGCGATGTGCTGCTGGACCCAAGCCCTTCGGACGATGGCGACGAGGCTTTTGGCCCGATTGCCTATCTGACTGACGCCAGCCATGAGCCTACCGCCATGCTTGAGGCCCGCGAACGCGACACCCTGGCCAGCGACGGTATTGCCATGGCGCTGGAAGCACTCGATCCCCGCAGTCGGCGCATTGTGGAGGAGCGCTGGCTCAAGGTCAACGATGACAACTCGGGCGGTATGACGCTGCATGAGCTTGCTGCCGAGTACGGAGTTAGCGCTGAGCGAATCCGTCAGATCGAGGTGGCTGCTATGAAGAAGATGAAGACCACACTGGCCGCTTACGCCTGATCTTTCGTCGGTCAATTGGGGGCCATTCCGGCTCCGATTTGCGCCACAATGCCCCTGACGGTTTTATTCCGCAGGGGCTTTTTCTTTTTTGGGAGTTTTCAATGCTGCGCAGATTGACTCAAGTTGCTGCTATTTTCATAGCAAACTATGCAATATTGACGGGGGCTACAGCCCAAATTAACCCTCAAAGCACGCCGGGTTGGCCAAGCCAGGCGGTGCGGCTGGTGGTCGGGTTTCCGGCCGGCTCATCGCCTGACCTGACCGCGCGCGCTTTTGTCGAACCCTTATCCAAAGCGCTCGGGCAAGCGGTACTGGTCGACAACAAGGTGGGGGCGGCGGGCAATATTGCGGCAGACTTTGTGGCCAAAGCGACCGACAACCACACCATCGGACTGATGATCAATGGCAACATGACGATTGCCAAGTTGCTCAACGCCAAGCTGCCGTATGACCCGCTGACCGACCTGACGCCAATCAGCCTGATAGGCGTGTCACCGCTGGTGCTGTGTGCACCCGCGAACGCACCGGGCACCAGCGCCGAGGAGTTTCTGGCGGCCGCCCGCACGGGTGGCAACCGCTGGAACTACGGCACGCCAGGCGTCGGCACCGTGGGCCATTTGGGAATGGAATTGTTCAAGGCAAAGACCGGTGCGGCCGCCGTCCATGTGCCCTACCCTGGCTACCCCCAGGTCACAACCGCCATGATCGGCGGCGACCTGCAGCTGAGCCTGTTGCCGCCGGCGCTGGCCAGCGCCCAGGTCAAGGCCGGCAAGCTGCGCGCCATCGGCATCACGGCCAGCACACGCAGCACACTGGCGCCTGACCTGCCCAGCCTGTCGGAGGCTGGGGTGAAAGACTTCAACCTGGAAATCTGGAACGCCGTCGCCGCGCCCAATAGTTTGCCCAAACCGGTGGTAGCCCGCCTGTCGGCGCTGATCGCTGAGATAGCTCGTACACCTGAGATGCGGCAAAAGCTGTTTACACAGGGCTGGCAGGTGGTGGGCAGCACCGGCGAAGAGCTGGCCAGCAGGGTCAAGGTCGATACAGCCCAGCTCGGGCAGATCATCACCAGCCAGGGCATCAAGGCCGAATAAGCGCGAGCGGGCTCAGGCGCCCTTGATCAGCAGAGCGATATCTGCTGCCAGCGCCTTCGAGCCAGTGCCATAGCGGGTGTAGAGCCGCAGTTTGCCGCGAGGGTCGTAGACGTAACTGCCCGCCGTATGGTCCATGCTGTAGCTGGTAGGGGTCTTGCCCTCGACCTTTTTGTAGTAGATCTTGAAGTCTTTTGCCAGCACCGGCAAGGCTTGGGCGCTGGGGATCAGCGCCAGAAAAGCCGGGTCGAAATTGCCCATGTAGGCCTTGAGGATCTCAGGCGTGTCGCGCTCGGGATCGACGGTGATGAACACCGCCTGAAGGCGGTCGCCATCTTTGCCGAGTAACTTCTTGACTTCGGCCAGTTCGGCCATGGTGGTCGGGCAGGCATCGGGACATTGGGTGTACCCAAAAAACACGACGATCACTTTGCCGGCAAAGTCACGCACAGTGCGTAACTGGCCATTGTGGTCGGTCAACGAGAAGCCACGGGCGTAGTCGGCGCCGGTGACATCAATGGCAGCAAAATCAGGCTTTTTGTCAGAGCAGGCAGAAAAAAGGGCTCCAGCCCCCGTGCCCATTGAGGTCGTAGCTATTATTTTTATAGCAAATCGTCGTTGCATGAGCGGCTTAGAGGAGGTAGTGGTCCACCAGCAGGGCAGCAAACAGGGCACTTAGGTGAATCAGCGAAAAGCGGAAAGTCTCGCGTGCCAGCGCGTCAGAGTACTGGCGCCACAGCCGCAAGCCATACCAGCAAAACCCCAGGCTCAGGCCGACCGCCACCACCAAATACAACCAAGAGCTCATGCCGTAAACATAGGGCAGCAGGCAAGCGGCAAACAGCACCAGGGTGTAGAGCAGTATTTGAAGGCGGGTGAACTCATTGCCATGCGTGACGGGCAGCATAGGCAAACCAGATTTGCGGTAG
>CAMCZF010000303.1 GCA_945885775.1 Rhodoferax sp. OV413
ATCTTGTGTCATGGGGCGTGTGTCCGTGTTGCGGCCAGCACCAGATCGGCGCCTTTTTCGGCCAGCATGAGGGTGGGGGCGTTGGTGTTGCCCGAGGTGAGGGTGGGAAAAACCGAGGCGTCAATCACGCGCAGGCCTTGCAGGCCGTGCACCCGCAGTTGGGTGTCCACCACCGCCTGGCGCGGGTCTGTTCCCATGCGGCAGGTGCTGACCGGGTGGAACACGGTGGAGGCGCGTTGGGCGATGTCGTCCATGATGTCTGCAGCCGATTGCACAGCCGGGCCCGGTGTGATTTCCCGCTCGATCACAGCCTGGAAGGCCGGCGTGGCGGCCAGCCGGCGCACCAGGCGGGCTGCCGCAAGCATGGCGTCCAGATCGTGCTGGGTGGCGAGTGAGTTGGGCACAATGCGAGGCGCCTGCAGCGGGTCAGTGCTGCGCAGCGCCAGGTGGCCACGGCTGTCAGGCCGGCAGGGTTGGGCGCTCAGGGCAAAACCGGCAAAGGCGTCAGGCGCTGTGAGTTCGCGCTTGCCGGGTACTGCGCGCAGGTAGCTCAGCGGCGAAAAATACAGCTGCATATCCGGGTGCTCCAGCCCCTCGCGCGAGCGGCAAAAGCCACCGCCCTGGTTGACGCTGAGCGCCAGTGGGCCCCGTCGGGTGGTCAGGTACTTGAAGCCGGCCCAGAGCTTGGCCGGCCAGGGGCCCAACTCATTGTTGAGCGTGGGCACGCGGGAGCGGTACACGTAGTCGATGCACAGGTGGTCTTGCAGGTGCTGGCCCACGGCCGGGCTGTCCAGCACGAGCGGCAGCTGCAGCGCCGCAAGATCAGCCGCCGGGCCCACCCCGGACAGTTGCAGCAGCTGCGGCGTGTTGATGGCACCAGCCGCCAGGATGACCTCGCAGCGGGCCCGGCTGGTGTGGCGCTGGCCGTGCTGCAGGTACTCGATGCCGGTGGCGCGCCGCCCGTCAAAGGTGATGCGGGTGGCCTGTGCGCCGGTTTCTACACGCAAATTGGGCCGCCCCCGTGCCGGACGCAGGTAGGCACTGCTGGCCGAGGCACGTACCCCCTTGCGGGTGGTGATCTGGTTGATGGCCACGCCCTCGTTGGAGGCGCCGTTGATGTCGGCGTTACGCGCCAGGCCGAGCTGTTCGCCGGCGCGCAGGTAGACCTCGCACAATGGATGCACCTGGTCTGACACATCGCTCACATGAAGGGGCCCACCGGAACCGCGGGTGTCGCTGGGGCCGTGTACGCTGTCTTCGAGCTTCTTGAAGTAGGGCAACACGTCGGCCCAGCCCCAGCCGGGATTGCCCAGCGCCGTCCAGTCGTCAAAGTCACGCTGCTGGCCCCTAATGAAGACCATGGCGTTGATGCTGCTGGAGCCGCCCAGCACCTTGCCGCGCGGCCAGTAGCCGGTGCGCCCGGCCAGCGCTGGGTCGGGCTCGGTGCGGTACATCCAGTTGACCTGGGGGTTATAAAAGGACATGCCGTAGCCGATGGGGGCTTTGAGCCAAAACCGCTGGTCGCTGCCCCCGGCCTCGAGCAGCAGCACGCTGTGCCGCCCACAGGCCGTGAGCCGGTTGGCCAGCACGCAGCCCGCCGAGCCAGCGCCCACCACAATAAAGTCAAATTCGCTCACAAGCTAGCCATAAGAGATGAGAGCTTAAGCATCCCACGGACATTGGACTGGTGCACAGGTCCGCTTTGGAGAGAATTACAAACCACGCGCTGGCTCAAGGGCCTTGGCCTTGCGCGCGGCAGCGGGGCTTTGGCGGGCCTCCAACACCTGGGCCAGCACCTCAACCCCTGCGGTGATCAACTTGGGCGATACCCCGCCATAGCCCAGCACCAGCCCGTTGACCGCCACCGGTGCCAAGGCAAAGCGGCCGATGGGCGAGGCCGTGACCTGGCGCTGGTCGGCATCGCGCGCGATCGCCACTTCTGATGCGGAGGCCGGCAACAAGGCAATGGTGTGCAGGCCGCCATGGCTGGGCAGCACGTCCAGCAGGCCGTCCAAACGCTGGCGCGAGGCTGCCAGCAGGGTGTCGTGGCGCTCCTGGTAAATCAGGCGCATGCGCCGAACATGCGACGCAAAATGCCCTTCGTCGATGAACTCGGCCACCATCGCCTGAGTGTGCGACGGTACACCGGCTAAAAATTTGCTCATGATGGTGCGAAAGGTGTCAACCAATGCCGGTGGCACCAGCAGGTAGCCCAGGCGCAGCGCGGGAAACAGCGACTTGCTGAAGGTGCCGACATAAATCACCTGACCATTGGTGTCCACGCTTTTGAGGGTGGGTGGCGGGCGACCGCTGAAGAAAAACTCGCCGTCGTAGTCGTCCTCAATCACCCAGGCGCCGGCGCGTTCAGCCGCATGCAGCAGGGCAAAGCGGCGTTCCAGGCTCATCACGCTGCCCATGGGCTGCTGGTGCGAGGGTGTGACGAAGGCCAGCCGGAACTGCGGGCTCAGGCGCAGGGCCTCGTCCACCCGCAGACCCTCGGCGTCCACCGGCACCGGCACCAGGTTGGCGCCACAGGCGATCAGGCTGTTGCGCGCACCAATGGCGCCCGGGTTCTCAAACCACACGTTCTCGCCGGGGTTGAGCAGGGTCGAGCCAATCAGGTGAAAGGCCTGCTGTGCACCGCCCACAATGAAGATCTGCTCGGCGTCGCAGGTGATGCCGCGGTTCACGCGCAGGTGCGAGGCCAGTGCCCGACGTAGCTGCAGCAAACCGTCGGGGTCGCCGTAGCCCATGATGTCATCGCGCGCGCCGCGCAGGTACTTGGCTGACAGGCGTGCCCACTGCGCCATGGGAAACACGTCAAACGCCGGCAGCGCGGTGGTGAAAGCGCGCGGCATGTGCGGCAACCGCCGGCGGTCACCAAAGCGGCTCACGGCCTGCGCCATCAGGCCTGACAGGCGTGGTGCGGTGTGCACGATCGACGGCGCATCTGGCTGCGGCGGCTTGGGCCGGCTGACATTGAGCACGGCACTGACATAGGTGCCAGCCCCGGTGCGCGACTCCACCAGCCCCTCGGCCACCAGCCGGTCGAACACCTCGATCACCGTGGTGCGCGACAGGCCCAGGTCACGCGCCAGCGTGCGGCTGGCCGGCAGACGCTCACCCGCCAGAAAGCCGCCGGTCAGGATCATCTCGCGCAGGGCAATGCACAGCTGTGTGCTCACCGGCTGATGGGCGTCGCGGTCGATCTTGATCGACAGCAATAATGAACCTCCAGCGCGCTTGACCATGGAACCCCTGCCTGTGAAAAACCAAACTGGTATCAGCCATTGTTCAAAATGGACCTGTGAGCACGGCCAATTGCAGACCATGATGCAAATATGAAGATCCAACGCATTGAAACTTTTTGTGACCCTTTTGTCGGTTTTGTGCGGGTCACCGCCGAGGACGGCAGCCAGGGCTGGGGCCAGGTGTCCACCTACCACGCTGACCTGACGGCCCAAATTGTTCACCGCCAGGTGGCGCCCTGGGCTCTGGGCCAGGACGCTACCGACATCCATGGCTTGAGCGCCCTGGTGCCTGAGCGTGAGCACAAGTTTCCCGGTTCGCACCTGTACCGGGCCCTGTGCGGTGTCGAGACCGCCCTGTGGGACCGTCTGGGCAAGGCCGAAGGCAAGCCGGTGTGCGAACTGCTGGGTGGCAAGCCGCGGCGCCTGCGGGCTTATGCCTCGTCCATGAAGCGCGACATCACGCCCAA
>CAMCZF010000304.1 GCA_945885775.1 Rhodoferax sp. OV413
CAGCGTGTTGGTCTGACAGCTGGTGCTTCAGCGCCCGAGATTCTGGTGCGCCAGGTGATCGACCGCATCAAGGCGCTGGGCGCGGTGTCGGTGCGCAAGATGGACGGCATCCAGGAAACCATCAAGTTCCCGCTGCCCAAAGGCCTCAAGGCCGATGGCGGCGGTGACGCTTCCAACTAACTCACACACAGGCCAACACCATGACCCAAACTGACATCAAACGCTCTGATATTGATAGCGCAATAAGCAGGCTGGACAAGGGCTGGAGGCACTTTTTGCGTGAAACGCCACTGTGGCAGCTGAGTGGCCGTGCGATGGGCGTGGACTGCGCCCAGGTCTGGCTCAAGCTCGAGCACCAGCAGGTGGGCGGCAGCTTCAAGGCGCGCGGCATGCTCAACCGCATGCTGGCCCAGCCGATTCCCGCAGCCGGCGTGGTCATCGCCTCCGGCGGCAACGCCGGCATTGCGGCGGCGGCGGCGGCGCAGGCGCTGGGCGTGCCCTGCGAGGTGTTTGTTTCTGCCGTCTCCAGCCAGGCCAAGCGTGATCGGCTGCGCCAGCTCGGCGCGGCAGTGACCGTGGCAGGTGAAGGTTATACGCAGGCCTATGAAGCCTGTCTGGAGCGCCAGCGGGTTAGCGGCGCGATGCTGATGCACGCTTACGACCAGGTGGAGGTGGTGGCCGGTGCGGCCACACTCGGCGCCGAGATCGAGGCCCAGGCCGGGCTGCCCGGCAGCGTGCTGGTCAGTGTCGGAGGCGGAGGATTGATCGGTGGCTTGGCGTCCTGGTTTGAACAGCGGTCCCGAGTGGTGGCGCTGGAGCCCGATCTGGCGCCCACGCTGCACAGCGCACGCGCTGCCGGCACCCCGGTGGATGTGGCGGTGAGTGGCGTGGCGGCTGATTCGCTGGGCGCCAAACGGATTGGCGATATTTCTTGGGCCGTGACCCAGCGTCACGTCAAAGACGCACTGCTGCTGCCCGATGCTGCCATTCGTGCCGCCCAGTTGTGGCTGTGGCAAGAGCTCAAACTGGCGGTGGAGCCGGCTGCCGCGCTGGGCCTGGCCGCCCTGCAGACCGGCGCCTACCTGCCCAGGCCCGACGAGACGGTGTGCCTGATCCTGTGCGGCGCCAACCTTGACCCGGCGTCGCTGAACGCTGCCCCGGCGCCGTCATTCCCGTGACAACGGGCTGGGTAAATCTACAATTAACCCATGCTCGACATCACCCTACTTCGCAAAGACCTCGCCGGCGCCGTGGCGCGGCTTGAGACCCGCAAATCGCCACAAGCCTATCTGGATGTCGAGGCCTTCAGCCGGCTCGAAGCCGAGCGCAAGACCATCCAGATGCGCACCGAGGCGCTGCAGAGCCAGCGCAATACCCTGAGCAAGCAGATTGGCCAGCTCAAGGCGCGCGGCGCCGCCGGCCAGGCCGAGGCCGATGCGGCCATGGCCTCAGTCGCGAGCATCAAGGACGAACTCGAGGCGTCTGCCAAACGGCTGGAGACGCTGCAGGCCGAGCTCCAAAGCCTGCTGTTGGCGGTGCCCAATCTGCCGCACGAGAGCGTGCCTGTGGGGGTCGATGAGCAGGGCAATGTGCTGGCGCGCAGCTGGGGCACACCCAAGGTCTTTGACTTTCCCATTAAAGACCATGTGGACTTGGGGGAGCCGCTGGGGCTTGACTTTGGCCTGGGCGTCAAGCTGAGTGGTGCCCGCTTCACCGTGATGAAGGGCCCCATCGCCCGTCTGCACCGCGCCCTTGCCCAGTTCATGCTGGATGTGCAAACCCAGGAGCACGGCTACACCGAGTGCTACACCCCCTACATCGTGAACGCCGACACCCTGCACGGCACCGGCCAGTTGCCCAAGTTTGAAGGTGACCTGTTCGCTGCTAAAAAAGGTGGGCAAGACGGCGAAGCCAGTGAAACCGCCGCGCTCTACCTGATCCCCACCAGCGAGGTGACGCTGACCAATTTTGTGCGCGACGAGGTGCTGCCTGAGTCGGCCTTGCCGATCCGCCTCACGGCCCACACGCCCTGTTTCCGCTCAGAAGCCGGCAGCGCCGGGCGCGACACGCGCGGCCTGATCCGTCAGCACCAGTTTGACAAGGTAGAGATGGTGCAGATCGTTCACCCCGACACCAGCTACGCCGCGCTGGAAGCCATGACCGGCCACGCCGAGGCCATACTGCAAAAGCTGGGCCTGCCCTACCGAGTGATGAGCCTGTGTACGGGTGATATGGGCTTTGGCGCCAGCAAGACCTATGACCTTGAAGTCTGGCTGCCAGCCCAAAACACCTTTCGCGAGATCAGCTCGGTCTCCAACTGCGAGGCCTTCCAGGCACGCCGTCTGCAGGCCCGCTTCAAGAACGCCCAGGGCAAGAACGAGTTGGTGCACACCCTCAACGGCTCCGGCCTGGCCGTGGGCCGCACCCTGGTGGCGGTGCTGGAGAACTACCAAAACGCCGACGGCTCCATCAACGTGCCACCAGCTTTGCAGCCTTACCTGGGGGGTTTGAAAGTTATCACCGCCTGAGCCGTTCCATCATTCCCGGCCATAAAGTTACGTCAGTCCCGGCCACGACCGGGAATCCAGGCAGTCATGGGTCCCCGTTCGAGCCGGGGACGACAGGGTGTGTCATTGATGCCCGGCGCTGCCTTGACCGGAGCACCAATATCGAGCGCAGCCAAAACCTGTCGTCAGCCTGTCATGAATCTTGCTTACACTGACCCTGTCGGTGCCCGGGCGACCATCCTGGGCGAGTAGGGCATCAGTGGGGAGCGCAATGACGTGATGCGACCGACGCCAATTCACTATCATTTCCATAGCTGGAAATGACCGCTGCACAAGGGCTGGAGCCCAAAAACATTCGGTAAAATTCTGGTTTCAACACCAGCGGGTCCAGCCCAAGGCCCCATCCAATGTCTGCTTTACCCCACCCTCTGGTGCTGATCAGCCCCCAAACGCACCACCTCCTGATCGACCTGGCCTACGCCACGCCCAACAATGTGGCGGGCCAGGTGATTTATGCACGGCCTCTGTGCCTGTTGCACCGTGATGCTGAGGTCTGCCTGCGCCGGGCCGTCGCCCTGGCGGCTGATGCCGGTTGCCGACTCAAGATTTTTGATGCTTTTCGCCCGCACGAGGCCCAGGTGCTGTTGTGGGACACGGCCCCGGATCGCGCCTATGTGGCCGACCCGGCCATCGGCTCCAACCACACCCGTGGCACCGCGCTGGACCTGACCCTGGTCGATGGCGAGGGTGATGAACTTGATATGGGCAGCGGTTTTGACGATATGACCCAGCTGTCGCACCATTTCAACCCCGCCGTGTCAGCCTTGGCGCAGACCAATCGCCTGCTGCTGATGCGCACCATGGAGGGCGCTGGCTTTGCCCACATTCCCCATGAGTGGTGGCACTACGCACTGCCTGAGCCGGCGCGCTACCCGCTGCTCAGCAGTGCCGGTTTGGGCGAGTTGAACCCGATGGCGCGTGGCTAATGCCTGCCAGATGCCGGATACAGGGTTTTCCCGGTAGCCGGGCGTTAGGTATAAACTGGTAGCCGCCACCTGGGCCGGACTTCGGCTGCGGCTCGTTTCACACTCTTAAGGATCACACCATGCGACATTCCATCCCTGTTTTGAACCGGCGCATGCTCGGCGTTGCCGCCGCCTGTGTTTTGGCGGTTGGCAGCAGCCTCACGCCCGCATTT
>CAMCZF010000305.1 GCA_945885775.1 Rhodoferax sp. OV413
ATCATGATGTCCATCTCATCACCCACCGCTTCTCGCAGGGCCGCCACTTTGCGCACTGGGTCCGACACGCCGCCGCACTTGATGGCGGTGACGCCACGGGCTTTTAGGCTCAGTGCCGCCTCGGGCGTGTTGGCATGGGCATAGATGCGGATCTGGTCACGGACCTTGCCGCCCAGTAGATTCCAGACCGGCACGCCGAGGGCTTTGCCCTTGATGTCCCACAGCGCCATGTCGATGCCTGTCATGGCGCCTGCGCCGACCGTACCGGTCAGGCCATGCACCATGATGGCCGACATCATCCGTTGCCAGAGGCGCTCTATATGGGTGGGGTCCTCGCCCACCAGCAAGCGCTTGAGGTCTTGTACCGCCGTTTCGATCACGCGCGGCCAGCCCGAACATTCGCCAATGCCAACCAGACCCTCGTCGGTATAGACCTTGACGAAAAGCCAGTTTCGGGTGCCGGTGATGCCCGGTGAATAGCTTTGGCCGCCAAAGGCATTGTCGGAGGCCCAGGCTTTGGGCGCGGGCACACCGACATGCATCAGAAAGGTCTTGATGTCCGTGATTTTCATGATAGAGCCTTAGGATTCCGGGTTGTAGCGGAAACGCTTGTGCATGCGGCGGGCACGCGGGTCAGGCTGCGGAATGGCCGACAACAGTGCCTGGGTGTAGGGGTGAGTGGGCGCGTCGCACACCTGGTTGGTCTCGCCCGTCTCCACAATCTTGCCACGGTACATGACAGCGATGCGGTCACAAAAATAGCGGATCACCGCAATATCGTGGCTGATGAAGACAAAAGACAAGCCAAGTTTGTCTTGCAAATTCAGCAACAGGTCGAGCATCTGCGAGCGCAATGACACATCGAGTGCCGAGGTGGCCTCGTCAGCAATGATCACGCGGGGGTTGAGGGCAATGGCGCGCGCAATTCCGATGCGCTGGCGTTGACCACCCGAAAAAGCATGGGGGTAGCGCTCGCGCCAGGCTGGCTCCAGGCCTACGTTTTGCAACAACTCGGCCACCCGGTCGTCGAGCGCCTTGCCCGTGGCAATGCCGTTGACCAGCAGGGGCTCGCCCACAATTTGCGCCACCGTCATCCGCGGGTTCAGCGAACTCACCGGGTCTTGAAAGATCATGCGCATTTCACGCCGACAACTCTTGAGCGTCTGTTTGTCAGCTTTCACGATGTCGACCACCGAGCCATCGGCGCGCCGGTAATCGATGGCGCCAGCTGTCGGGTCGTAAACGCGCAGCAGGCAACGGCCCATGGTTGTTTTGCCAGAGCCAGACTCTCCGACGATACCCAATGACTCGCCCGGCAGCACGCTGAACGACACACCGTCGACGGCCTTGATCGGTGCCTTGGCGGTGCCAAAATACTGTTTGAGATCACGCACCTGCAAAATCGGCTCCACCGTGCTGGCGATGGGTGGACGGCTCAGCCGAATATCGGCGGTACGCCCCAGCTTGGTCACCGAGCTGATCAGCATACGGGTGTAGTCGTCTTTTGGCGCATGGAAAATATCATCCACGGTGCCGGTCTCCACCACCTTGCCATGGTTCATCACGATGACCTCGTCGGCAATCTCTGCCACCACACCCATGTCGTGCGTGATGAACATCACGGCCATACCCTGGGAGCGCTGCAGATTCTTGATCAAGTCGAGAATTTCAGCCTGGGTGGTCACATCCAGTGCCGTGGTCGGTTCATCCGCAATCAACAGCGCCGGCTTGCACGCCAGCGCCATGGCGATCATCACGCGCTGACGCATCCCGCCAGAAAACTCGAAGGTGTAGCGGTCCACCGCTTTGGCGGGGTTGGGAATCTCAACCTGGGTCAGCAACTCTACGCAGCGTGCCCGAGCTTGCTCCTTGGACATCTTGAGGTGCAGCGTCAACACCTCCATGATCTGGTTGCCCACCGTGTGCACCGGCGACAGGGAGGACATGGGTTCCTGGAAAATCATGGCGATCTCGGCACCGCGCACCGCACGGATCTCCCGCGAACGCGCTCCCAGTTGGGCCAGGTCCACCGTGCTGCCATCGGGACGGTGCAGCACCATGGAGCCGCTCACAATGCGGCCCGGATCGTCCACAATTTGCAAAATGGAGCGGGCCGTGACGCTTTTGCCGCTGCCACTCTCCCCGACGACGCAGAGCGTTTTGCCCCGAACCACATCAAATGACACACCGTCAACCGCCTTGATGGTGCCGGTACGAATCGAAAAATGGGTTTGAAGGCCACGCACTTCCAATAGCACGCCGTCCTTGGGGGTCTGGCTGTCGACGCTCATCGCTTCGGGGTTCACGCTCATTTGTTGTAGGGGTCAGAGGCGTCGCGCAGACCATCGCCCAGAAAGTTGAGCGCAATCACCGCCAGCACCACGGCGACACCCGGCGCAAACAGCCAGGGTGCGGTGGCAATGGAGCGGATGTTTTGTGCCTCCCGCAACAGCACGCCCCAGGAAATGGTGGGGGGCTGCAGGCCCAGGCCCAAAAAGCTCAGGGAGGTCTCCGCCAGAATCATGGCGGGAATGGCCAGCGAGATCGATGCAATGATGTGGCTTGAGAAGCTCGGCAACATATGGCGAAAAATAATTCGCCCTTCAGAGGCGCCGTCCAGCCGCGCTGCAGTGACGAACTCTTCCGTTCGCAAGCTCAGGAAGCGACCGCGCACCACCCGCGCCAACTGCGCCCAACCGGTGAGCGAGAGTATCAAGGTGATCATGAAGTAATTCAGTGTCGCGGGCCAATTCTGTGGCACCGCGGCAGAAGCCGCCAGCCAGATGGGAATGGTGGGCAAGGACAACACCAACTCAATCACACGCTGTATGACGAAATCGATTCGCCCGCCGTAATAGCCCGATATGCCGCCCAGCACAATGCCAATGCTCAAGGCCAGGAAGACCCCAACCAGACCCACCGACAGCGAGATTTGCGTGCCCAGCATGATGCGGCTAAAAACGCAACGGCCTAGACGGTCTGCGCCAAAAAAGAACAGCGGCTGGCGAGCTTCCTGCGACGCAAACAAGTGGGTGCGCGAGTTGAACAGCCCCAGAACCGAGTACTCGTAGCCTTCGCCGAAAAGCTCCAGATAAACTTTGCGCTCTCGGTCCTCCTCGTAGAGCGAGGCCAGCGTTTTGGGATCACGTTTGAGCACATACGGATGGATGTAGGGCCGCAAGGACCAACTGCCGTCGCTTGATGTGTCGATCAGGTGCAGCGCCTGTGGGGGATGAAACGCCGTGCGCACATTTTGCTTGGACGGGTCATTGACGGCGAAGAAGCCCGGTACCACGGCCACAATGTACAAAGCCGCCGTGACGATAAGTCCCGCCATGGCCAGTTGATGGCGCTTGAAGGCCCACCAAACCAATTGCCATTGCGATGCGACCGCCAGGCGGCTCGAGGTGGTGTCAGTGTTATTCAAGGCGAATGCGCGGGTCAACCAGCGCCAACAAAATGTCGCTGACCAATGAGCCCAACACGGTCAGGGCACAGATCAGCAGGATGAAGGCACCGGCCAGGTACATGTCCTGGCTCATCAGCGACTGAAGCAACAAGGGCCCGGCCGTCGGCAGACTCAGCACAATGGCGACGATGATGGAGCCCGACACCAGGTTGGGCAGCAGCCAGGCGATGGTCGATATGAACGGGTTGAGTGCCAGGCGCAGCGGGTATTTCACCAGCAGGGTGAATTCGGACA
>CAMCZF010000306.1 GCA_945885775.1 Rhodoferax sp. OV413
AAGTCGACAACTCCAACAGCACATCTCGGTTCGAACTGAATGCGCTTCGGGAAGCTGTCGCGGTTGTTCCCAACAAGCCAAAGGGCACCTGCCTCCCAAAGAAACCAAACAGGCGATTCTCTGGGTCCGGCCTCGGCCGTCGTTGCCAGGTGCGCGAACAATGGCTTCCGCAGGAACGAGTCAATGTCGAAGTCGTAGCTCATGAAAGAGACGTGTGCGCAGAGGCCTAACGTTGGCGCTATGCGGCGACGCGTTTGCGCGTTGTCCGACCTGAGCGACCAGTTAAACCTTGCGTTTCCTGCGCAAATGCCAACATGCTCGCCAACGCCTTGTTAACGGCCTCAGAGGTAGGAAATGCCTTCTGAATTTCCGGTTGTAGCACCACCACATTGCTCCCATGCGCAAGGTGTTTCAGGTACTTGCCCCTCACACCCTTACCAAGCGTATCGCGCTTCAATTCGGGGATGTCTTGATCAGCCATTTTCGTAGATGCTTTTTTCATATCTTGTTGCCTTTCTGGCGCTGATGATTCGTATGCCGTTTCGACGTTCTGTGTGGACGACCACCAAGAGCCGTGAGTTGTTGGAAATTCCGTATGTTCGACTGCGATCTTCGAATTCACTGTGATCGGTGTCAGAAAACGTAAGTGCCTGTCCATCGCCAAAAACGCTCACCGCCTCGTCGAACGATACACCGTGTTTGGACAAATTGCTTGCGGCTTTCTGATCGTCCCATTCAAACTTGAACATGCGAAACACCTGAAAGGTTTAACGTTCGAGCTAACCTGGAGACAACGGCGTGACGCAAAGCCCGCGCTGCAGATAATGCACACCTGCACTGCAGCGCGGGCTTTGTGGCATGCCGTTGTCTCTCAGGTTGAGCGAGTGGTTAGGCCTCGCGTGGCGCCAGGGGATAGGGAGTTCCATCTTTGTGGACCGCTCGACGGCCTTGCTCGGTGAAAAGAGTGGCGAGGTCGTCATCTGGGTAGAAGGCCGTATCTCCAGGTACCCGAGAGCCGACGACAATGAACTTTGCAAGTGCATTGCTCCTGTTGACCAAGTGATGGGCGTTCTTGTCTCCGGCCTTGAAGCCCATGCACATGCCAGGCTCGATCACAAACTCGCCGTCGTTCGTTCTGAGCGTGAGCACACCCTCGATAACGTAGAGAAATTCGTCGGCCAGTGTGTGCCAGTGGCGAACCGACGACTGGGCATGTGGCTCAAGAGTCTCGAAGCTGACGCCGAATTGGGTGAGACCGAAATGATCTCCAAGGGCGCGCCAGTTTGCCTTACCCATGCGTGTACGGAAAGGCTCGGGGTACCCGACAGTTGATTCTGCGGCGATGCTTTCGGCGGCTGTGGGGATGGTGTTGGACATGTTGGTAAGATGATTTGCGAGGCCTAACTATTGATATATCCCACAGATTTGCGGGATAACAAGGGAGACCGTCAGATAACGTGGTTCGTTGTGCTTTGAAAAACCTCTTGTTTTCATAGACTTACAGCAATACACCGATTTTGTGTACAGGTATATTGAATCTGACAAAGTCGCCTCTCCCGTTTTGCGCTAAGTTCGGCCGATTAACCAACTTCGCGAGCGCATCCGGTACCTTCACTATAGCCTTCAAACCGAAAAAGCCTGCTTGTCTTGGGCACGGTTTGTATCTGTTCAGTGATAGGCAAGTTTCACCCGCCACCCATCGACAGGCCCTCAATGCGTTGCTGTTTCTCTACAAGCGGGTCATCGGCCAGGACTTTCCAACTCCAGCTCGCAAATAACCGGTCCTTCTACCGACCCGCCAAAATCAACCCCGCCGCCTTCCAAGCCAACATGACCGTGGGCGCCTGCGTATTAGCCGAGGTGATGTTGGGAAACACCGACGCGTCCACCACCCGCAGACCCTGCACCCCATGCACGCGCAAGGCGGCATCGACCACGCCGCCCTGGCCCTCTGGCGCCATGCGGCAGCTGCCGCAGGGGTGGTAGACGGTGCCACTGCGGGTCCGAAAGTCGTCCAGCAGCGCATCGTCCGTCAAAGCGGCCGGGTCGACCGCCGGGGCGCCCAGAATCAGGGCGCGCAGGGCCGGGGTTTGTTGTAGGCGGCCGATCAGGCGGGCGCCGGCCAGCACGCCGGCCACGTCAGCCGCTGTGCCCAGGTAATTGGGCTGGATGCGCGGTGGCTGGGCGGGGTCGGGCGAGGCGATGTCGATGCGGCCGGTGCTGGTGGGGCGGCAGGGGTTAAGGCCCAAAATAAAGCCGGGCCAGGGGTCGGGCCGCAACAGCGGCCGCCGGCCCACGTAGTCGGTGGAATAACTCAAGGGGCTGAAGTACAGCTGGGTGTCGGGCCGCTCCAGGCCCGGGCCAGAGCGCACCAGCCCACCCATTTGGTTGACGCTCAGGCTCAAGGGGCCGGCGCGCTGCAGCACAAAGCGCAGCCCGGCCGCCAGCCGGCCGCGCCAGCTGCCCAGCGTGCCGTTCAGGGTGGGCTCGGTGGCGCGGTACAGGTAATTGATGCCCAGGTGGTCTTGCAGGCCGCCGCCCACCGCCGGGTTGTGCTGCAGCACCGCCAGCCCCAAGCCCTGCAGCAGCGGCCCGGGCCCAATGCCAGACAACTGCAGCAGCTGCGGTGAGTTGACCGCGCCACCAGCCAGCAGCACCTCGACCGTGGCCGTGGCGCGGCGCAGCTGGCCCTGCTGCAGGTAGGCCACGCCCACCGCACGCCGGCCCTCAAACAGGATGCGTTGGGCCAGCGCCCCGGTTCGCAGCGTCAGGTTAGGGCGGCCCAGCGCCGGGCGCAAAAAGGCATCGGCCGCCGAGCAGCGCAGGCCGCGCCGGGTGGTGATGGCGTAGGCGCCCACGCCCTCGGGCTGCGGGCCGTTCAAGTCTGCCGTGGCCGGCAGCCCCAGCTGGCGCGCTGCCGCCAAAAAATGGCGCTTGACCGGGTGGCATTCGGGCTCACGCTCAGACACCCACAGCGGGCCGTCGCCCTGCACCGTGCCGTCGGCGCCCACGCGGCGCTCCAGCTGCCGGTATGCCGGCGCCACGTCGGCCCAGCCCCAGCCCGGGTTGCCAGCGGCACGCCAGTCGTCAAAGTCACCCGGCAAGCCACGGCAATAGACCATGGCGTTAATGGCGCTGGAGCCGCCCAGCACCTTGCCGCGCGGCCAGTAGCTGCGCCGCCCGCCCAGGCCGGCGTCGGGCTCAGTGTTGTACTTCCAGTTCACCGACTCGTCGTAAAAAGTTTTGCCGTAACCGATGGGGGTGCGGATCCAGAAGCGGCGGTCTGAGCCACCGGCCTCCAGCAGCAGCACGCGCTTTTGGCCATCGGCGCTGAGCCGGTCGGCCAGCACGCAGCCAGCGGTGCCGGCGCCGATGACGATGTAGTCAAAGCTGTCCATCAGCACCCCAGGCCAGGTGCGCCGGTCACAGGTAGCGCACGCCCTGGCGCGCCAGCTCGGCCTGCAACTGGGGCATGACCACCCGGTCCACATCGCAACCGGCCTTGATGGACAGCGCAGCCGCAATGCCGGCGCCCTGGCCAGCCACGGCGCAGCAGGCCATGTTGCGCGTGGCGGCGTGCGAGACGCGGTCGCCGCCAATAGCGCGGCCACACACCAGCAGTTGCTTGACGCCCTTGGGC
>CAMCZF010000307.1 GCA_945885775.1 Rhodoferax sp. OV413
ACAAATTCACTTTGCAAGAATTTTTAGTGTCTACATAAACTAACCCAAAAAATGCCGAAATAAAGCGACCTTCCCCCAGCTACGGGGGCAAAAACTTCACTAGCTCTGGGCCTAAAAAGCCGGGAACTTCAGTTTAAGCGCCGAATTTCTGGACGCAGAACCTGCTCTGTGGAGCCTAATCAGTGGTGACTTCTATGCGGTCCAACGTCAAAATTCAGCGAGCGGCGCAGACGTCCGATGAAATGGCCCGTTATACGGAGACTTCAACGTACTCAACTTGGCTTGCACCTGCAGGCACTGGCAAGCCGTCCTCGCGCAACCCTTTAAGGTGAAAGGCTATGGCCTCACGCATTTCGAACTCGACTTCTGCAACGGTTGCCCCGGTGGCCACGCACCCGGGCAAATCAGGCGCATACGCCGAGTAATTCCCCTCTGCTTTTTCAATAACGATTGCATAGCGCATAGCACCTCACTTGAGTCCAGCCTGTGTGAATATGCTGTTCAAAGTACCCGGCGCCAAATCGTCGCTGGGTTTTCCGGGAACAGTGATGCGACCAGGCCTGCTCGCGTGCTTTCATGATCGAAGGACAGCAGGTACCTAGGCCGGCCCGATTTTACGGACGGCCAAAACCGAATAACAAATGAAAGGGAGTTCCCCGTCCCAAGTGAGCCGCGACCCGTCTGGGTTGCGGTTTACAGCAGCAAAGTGCCAAGATGGAGAGGCAAATCTTTTCATCAACTCACTTTTTTCTGGAAGGGGAAGTCATGGCAATCGTAGTGACCCGATACAACCTGGACTGGTGTAACGACGACTAACCCTATTGGCTCGACAGTGCGCCGGCCCTGCTGTCGGTGCCCCTGTCGGCCGAGTGGGACGATATGCACTGGACCACCCCCGGTGCCCTGCTTCAACACACGCCCGGGAGCACGCCACATGGACTACCTTGACACCCAGGCTAGTACTGCTGACTGCAATGACGGGCGGCTGCAATGAAGTCGGGTCCAAGCCATCGCTCCTAAGCCGCAGTTGGTTAACGTCAGCACCTGGCCGGGGCTGGCCTAGATATCGCAGCACTTATGTGCGACAGATGCACCACAACGATCTAAATTACTGCGCTGTGTCGACCCAGTTCTCTGCTTCCAGCGCAGGTACCCGCATGAACTCCCCCATGTTGTTCGTCACCAGCACCAGGCCTTCGCTGCGGGCGTGCGCTGCAATATGCATGTCGTTCACACCGATAGGTTGGCCGAGTTTTTCCAAGGTGGCGCGAATGGCGCCGTAATGCTGCGCGGCCTTGGGGCCGTAGGACAAAACTTCTAAGCGGCTGCAAAAGTCCTCGACAGCGGCCAGGTTCTCACTCACGCGGCTGCTTTTCTCCGCACCGTGCATGAGTTCGGCGAGGGTAATGGATGAAATTGCCATGCGGCTGGCGTTGGCGTTGAAGGTGGAAAGCACCTCGACGGGTCGCCGCTTCAACACGTAGATGACGATGTTGGTGTCCAGCAGATAGCGCAGCATCAGAGCGCTTCCCGCTCCGACTGATGCTGGGTGGCGCGCCCGGGCAAGAAGTCGTCGCTCACTGTGGGGCCACCCAAAAAGAAGCTGTCCCAAGTTTGGCCTAGGGGGGCGATGATGCGCTCGTTGCCTTTGGCGCGTATTTCTACCTTTTGGACACCCTCGGGTAGACGTACATCCAACGGGAGGCGGACAGCTTGGGTGCGGTTATTGACGAAAACAGTGCCGATGGACATGACTATCTCTCAAGAAACTTGTATATAGCGAGTGTATATGGCATTTCGGAAGCGGTCAATTGGGTGCTTAACATGGGCCGCTGTTCACCACAGAACACGCCCCCGCGGCAGCACTACTGGCAAGCCCAGTTAGCAGCCTCGGTTCGAGCGCCGCTGCCCTTGTAGCTGGCGGTTTTGGGCCAGGCGCAGATCGGGCGGGTGAACTTGACCGGGTTGGTGCTGCGGCTGCTGGCCATGATGGCGTCCGGCGCCACGCCCTTTTCAACCCAGTTGACCAAGGGAGTCATCCAGTCGGCCACCGACAGGCCGCCACGGTCCACAAAGTCGCAGTGGTCCATGCCGTTCACCAAAAACAGGCGCGCAAATTTGTCCACGTTGGCAGCCCCCAAGCGGTCGCGCACGCTGGTCATGTAGTTCACAGTGGGTTGGTAGCCGATCAGGCCGTCGCCGGTGCCGTGGTAGGCCAGCAGCTTGCCCCGCCGCATCTGGAATGCCGACAGGTCTGGGTCAGTGGCGTTCAGGATGCGTGCCATGTAGTCACCCCGGGTGGGGTCGGTCTCGAAGTTGAAGTCGGTCCATTTGTAGGTGCTGGGCGGATCGGTCTCAAAGAACAAATTGTTCACAAACGAGAAGGCAAAACCACCCTGAGCCGGCTTCCATTTGGCCGGGTCGGTCGCGTCGTTCACCAGCCACAGCGCCCAAGAGGCTTCAGAGCCGAGCGGCTTGCCCGGGTACCAGTTGTTACCGGCACTGCTGCTGGGGCCAGCATAGACCGCCTTCACGGCTTTGACCTGAGCCGGGGTCAGGCAGCTGGCCGTATCGGTGCCGGCCGGGCAGACCAGGCTGGCTGGGTCAAATTTGCAGCTCCCGTTGGCGGGGATGATGCCTTCCGGGTCGGCGCACGCCGCCTTGACAGCATTGCTGAGCAGGTTGACCTTGCCGTGGATGTTGCCGGCGAAGTTGTTGTCGTGAAACTGGCGCAGGCTCCAGTTTTGTTCTACCGCCAAGCCGGTGAGCTGGTGGGCGGGCGAGCCGGCAATGATGCCGTCGAAGTCATCGGGGTAGCGCTGTGCAGACACCAGGGCCTGGCGGCCACCGGTGGAGCAACCGTTGAAGTAGTTGTAGCTGGGCGCCCTGCCCTGGTTGGCGGCAATGATGGATTTGGAGACCATACTGGCCAGGTGGACAGCACGGTAGCCGTAGTCGATTTCAGTGACCCGGTTGTTGTAAAACACGGTGCCGTCATTGGCGGCCGTGTGGCCGGTGTCGGTGACGGCCGTGGCATAGCCATCGGCCAGAAAAGGCCCGGCCGCCGCCAGCGCGCCGCCGGCATAACCGCCGTTGCCCAGCATGACAAAGCGCCCGTTCCAATTGGCTTGCGGGATGTTGGTGGCGAAGCGGATGCTGGAGCTTGGCTCGGGGCTCAAAACGCCCTCCACGCGACAGACCTGCGTCCCCGCAGCCAGGGCCATGGGTTTGGCGGACGTGATGGTGATGCCGTCGGACGGCATGTGTTGCGCCAGGGCTTCACAGGGGATGGGATCGGCAGCCCAGCTGCCGAAACTCCAGCTGATAAGCACCGCGGTGGCAAGTGCGGGAAGAGTCATTGGTTTCATAGGGGCCTTAGGGAAACTCTGCATAACTCCCCATGAAATGTGTTGAAAAAAGCCTCAGTTTGCTATAAAATACGTAGCATGAAACAAGCCTCTTTGAACCTCAATCTGCAACTCAAGCAGCCCCGCAAACAAGTCTTCCTTGAGCAGATGGAGCAAGTTGTTCCCTGGGCTGATTTGGTCGCCCTGATTGCGCCGTACTACCCCGAAGGCAAGAACGGCCGCCCGCCGTTTCCCTTGATGACGATGCTGCGCACCCACTTCATGCAGCAA
>CAMCZF010000308.1 GCA_945885775.1 Rhodoferax sp. OV413
CTTCAATCGCCGCTTCTACCAGTTGCAACTCGAAGGCACCAAAACCGCCCTGGAATTGCCCGGTGTCCTTGATGAAGTCGTGACCCTGGCGATTTTGAAGGCCGAGGACGGCTCCACGTATCGCGGCTTTGTCACGCGTGCCGACAACCCGTTTGGCTATCCCTCCAAGGACCGCAGCGGGCGGCTGGACGCCATCGAGGAACCCGACCTCGGAAAACTCATCGCCAAGTGCCTGGGACAGAACACATCAGCTCATTCCATTTCATCCCGTTCAAACGCTTAAAGGACATCCCATGAACACCTATTCCAATGCCTCCAGCAACTGGAGCGACTTCAATGATGCCGAAGCGCAGCAAGGCGCATTCGACCTGATTCCAAAGGGCACCGTCGTGAAACTGCGCATGACGATCAAACCCGGTGGCCATGATGATCACAGCCAGGGCTGGACTGGTGGCTATGCCACCCAGTCTTTTGACACGGGTGCGGTGTACTTGTCCTGTGAATTTATCGTTACTGCTGGACCCTATGCAAAACGCAAGATGTGGTCCAACGTGGGTCTGCATTCCAACAAGGGCCCAGCTTGGGGGCAAATGGGGCGCAGCTTCATTCGCGCGGCGCTCAACAGTGCACGCGGTATTCACCCCAAAGACAACACCCCGCAGGCGGCCGCCTCCCGGCGCATTGAGAGCTTTGCTGATCTTGATGGTCTGGAATTCATCGCCCGCATCGATGTTGAGAAGGGTGGCAAGGGGGAAGACCGCAATGTCGTGAAACTGGCCATTGAGCCGGACCACAAAGATTACGCAGTGCTGATGGGCGGCGCACCCAAGGTGTCCTCAGGCGGCGGTCAATCCGGCCCTGCTGCGCTGGTCGCACCCGCATTTGTAGCGCCTGCACGTGTTGCTGCGCCGGCAAGCCAAGCACCAGTGTCGGGCAAACCGTCATGGGCACAGTGATGCGAGGCGCTCATGAAATGTTGGGTCTGCTCACGCCAAGCCCGCGGCTACGGTCATTCCGAGAACCGTCATCGCATCGGCGACCCTCGTCGGTATCCCGTCGACTGGGTGTTCTGTTCCCAACGATGTCAGGACGCGTTTCACAAGTGTTACGGGAACTGGACCCGAGCGCTGGACAGGGGCATGCCGCCGGAGGACGCCATGGTTGACATCACCCCACTGGAGCAGGCCTCCATGCGCAAGTGCCTCAAATGCTTTGGTGACGCTGCCAGCACTATCGGCTTTGACAAGCCTCTGGGGGCATACACCGAAGCTGAGGCGCTGACTGTGATCGATGCCATCGTGACGGGATATGTGTCGGAGATGGCGGCGCAGCACGAGCGCATCAAGTACCCATCCGTGCGTATGCCCGGAAAGACCCCGGTCAACGATCCCATGCGGGATGAAGTGCCACCGTTGGAGGAAAACCCGTTCGCGGACATGGTGAGCGATCAACCTTGGGAGCCCGCGCGGTGATTGACTTCAACACTTCTGCGAGTCTGTCGGGTCGCCTGCAAGCCCTGATGGACCAGGCGCTCGAATCTGAGCGCGATGCGACTGCGGCGCGCGACTACCTGGGTGCGTCGCGGGTCGGTGCATCTTGCGAGAGACAACTGCAATTTGAATACGCCAAGGCCCCGGTGGATCCCGAAAAGGGGTTCTCCGGACGTCTGCTGCGTATCTTTGAGCGTGGCCACCGCACCGAGGACATGGCAATCCGTTGGCTTCGGCTGGCAGGCTTTCAGCTCAAGACTGAGGATGCGCAAGGTCACCAGTTTGGCTTTTCGGTGGCCAATGGCCGCTTGCGTGGCCATGTTGACGGAGTGCTGATCAGTGGCCCTGAAGGCTTTGCCTATCCCGCTTTGTGGGAGAACAAGTGCCTGGGTGGCAAGTCCTGGCGTGACGTGGAGAAGCGCAAACTGGCTGTGTCCAAGCCGGTCTATGCCGCGCAAATTGCGCTGTACCAGACCTACCTGGGCCTGCATGAACACCCGGCGCTCTTCACAGCGGTCAACGCCGACACCATGGAGGTCTATGCCGAGCTGATTCCTTTTGACGCAGGTCTGGCCCAGCGCATGTCGGACCGGGCGGTTCGTGTCATTGAAGCAACCGAGGCTGGCGACTTGTTGCCACGCGCGTTCAACGATTCAACCCACTTTGAATGCAAGTTCTGTGCGTGGGCTGATCGCTGCTGGAAGGAGCGAGCATGACTGGCATCCAGCCCCGCAATCACCCCAAGGTGCTCAAACCACTGGTGGGCATTCGTGCCGTGCATCGGATGCTGCTTCGCAGTGTCGATGCCACATGCCCGGAAGTGCAATTGATCGTGTCGGTGATATCCCAGGCTATTGCCGACTGCTCGCTAGCCGAAACTTTCGATAAGGCTGCAGCACAGCGTTTCATGTATTGCTGGCGACTCGAGGCCTGGGCACAGGCGGTAGGACTGGATCCTTGCTTTGTGCGGGAGGTGGCGATCAAAACCCAGTACCTCAGTGCAGATGCTTGTCCACCGCCCATTGGGCAGACGCGCGTCCACACCGGCCCATTCAACAACCAACAAAAAAACAGTGATAGGAGTTTCGATGCTCGACTTCAATGAATCAGAGGTGCCGGGTGAACAAGGTGGCGATGCGATTGCGAAGCGTGATGCCCAGCGAGAAGACGTTCGCGCATCCTTGCTCGCAAGGCTTGAATCCGTGCTGGCCATGCTATTTCCCGCAGGCAAACGCAAAACCGGCAAGTTCCTGATCGGCGACATTCTGGGCAGCCCGGGCGATAGTTTGGAGATTGTGGTCACCGGCGACAAAGCTGGGTTGTGGACAGATCGGGCGACTGGTCAGGGCGGCGACATCTTCGACCTGATTTCCGGACACCTGTCGCTCAACGTCCATACTGACTTTGCCAAGGTTCTGGGCTTTGCGGCGCAACTGGTCGGCAAGGCTCCACCAGAAGCGACTCGCAAACGCAAGGCTGAGCCCGCCATGGATGAACTAGGCCCAGCAACGGCCAAATGGGAGTATCACGACGGCGAAGGCAAGTTGATCGCCATCGTGTACCGCTACGACCCGCCCGGGCAGAAGAAGGAATTCCGTCCGTGGGATGTCAAGCGCAAAAAGGCAGCACCGCCCGATCCACGGCCACTGTACAACCAGCCGGGCATGCTCAAGTCAGATCGGGTGGTAGTGGTCGAAGGCGAAAAGTGCGCCAAAGCGCTGATCGATGCGGGCATCTGCGCCACCACCGCCATGCATGGAGCCAATGCGCCGGTGGACAAAACCGACTGGTCGCCATTGGCGGGCAAGACCGTGTTGATCTGGCCCGACAAGGACAAGCCTGGCTGGGAATATGCAGATCGTGCCGCGCAGGCGATGTTGGCCGCTGGAGCCAAAACCTGCCATATCCTGTACCCGCCAGAGGCGGCGGCCGAGGGGTGGGATGCAGCAGATGCTCAAGTTGAGGGGTTCGATGTTGCAGGCTTCATAGCTCATGGCCCGCGAATGCAGATGTACTTGGTGGCCGATGGCCCGGACTCGGCCACCACCGGCAGTGCCACTGAAGAGGCGGTTTGGGGTACGGAAGATGCCCTGGCACTGTCGTTCACCCGGCG
>CAMCZF010000309.1 GCA_945885775.1 Rhodoferax sp. OV413
CCGCGCAAGGCGTTTTTTTGCATGGCACCCGCGCTGCCGGAGCTCGGTGTCTTGGCCCGCTGCAACTGCGAAATTTTGAGTCGAGCCAACAGGCCCGCCGGAATGGCTGCCTGCGCCGCTTCCAGCACCCGCTCGCCCAGCGTCTGCCCGGCCTGTGGATCGCCATCGGGCGCTTCATCGTTGTCACGGTCTTCGCCATCCTGCGCCTGCTCTGATTCAGATTCTGGCGGTGTGATGTCGGGTGGCTCGGCTTGGCTTTCCGGGCTTTCTGGTGATTCGCTCGCTGGCTCTTGCGCCTCGGCCGAGTCCGGGGGCGGCGGTGGCGGTGGTGGCAAGCGGGTGGCCCGAGGTGCCAGCACCAGCCGGGCGGCCACCGCAGTGTGCTCTTCCTCAACGCTGTCGCAGCCGGCCAGCGCTGCCGCAGCCCGTGCCGCCCTGGCTGCGAACACACTGGCCCGCAAGGAATCAATGCCCAGTGCCAGCGCCGCCGCACACAAGGCGCTGGCCTCATCCGGCGGCAAGTGCACCTGCGCCAGTTTTGCGCGTGCCGCTAGCACTTCCTGGGCTGTCCATTGCGGGCCGTCTTCCTCTTCAGCCCGCTCGCCCATGAGCAGGCGAAAAGCCAGGCGGTCGGCCAAGCTGGCAGGCATGTGTTCGTCGTCGCTGGCACCTTCGTCCAGCGCGACCAAAGCCAGCCGAGAGTTGTAGACGCTGTCAAGGCCGTCGCGTTGCAGGTGCACGCTGCGCGTGTCCAGCACGCTGCCAAAGCGCGCTGCCGCGGCGGCTGTCATGCGCTCGGCCATGGCCAGCAGCAGCACGCCGCCATCGGCCTGCGCCAACAGCCCTTGCAGCGCCACCGGGCGCCCGGCTTGCAGCGTTGCCCCGAGATCTAGTCCGCCGAGCAAAGCGGTGTCGCTGATGTTGAGAGGAACCCGCCGCAGTGGCGTGCCACGCGGCAGCAGATCACGCAGCAGCGCCAGCCAGGCGTCCCGCTCAGCACAGGCCGGGGCACGCAGCGCCACACCGCCCAGACCGACCGGGTCAACGGCCAGAAGTGCGGCAATGGTGGCGGCCTCGCCCTGCATCTTAGGGCTTCGCTTTGGCTACTGGGGCACTCAACTCGGCCAGTGCCCGCTCCACGCGCGTGGATGAGCCTGAGTCGTCTAGGGGGTTGCGCCGCAGTCGGTGGCGCAAGGATGCCGCCGCGACGCGTTGTAAATGGGTCTGTTCTACCGCGCCGTCGCCCTGCAAGGCTGCGAGTGCCCGGGCCGCACGCACCAGGGTCAAATCGCCGCGCAAACCGTCAGTGCCCAGGGTCATGCACAGCTGTGCCGCGAATGCGCGGGCCGCATCGGGGATTTCCACTGCAGGGAGACGTTTGCGGCCGGCCACGATGCTGCGGCGCACCCGGTCGTCTTCCTTGGTCCAGGCCTCGCAAAAAGCCTCGGGCCCCTGCTCAAAGGCGTCGCGGCGCTTTACCACTTCGACCCGCTCGGCCAATGTGCCGGGCGTCTTGACCTCAACCGACAGGCCGAAGCGATCCAGCAGTTGGGGCCGCAACTCACCTTCCTCGGGGTTGCCGCTGCCGACCAGCACAAAGCGCGCCGGGTGGCGCACGCTCAGGCCCTCGCGCTCGACCACGTTCTCGCCGGACGCGGCCACGTCAATCAGCAAATCAACCAGGTGGTCCTCCAGCAAATTGACCTCGTCGATGTAGAGGTAACCCCGATTGGCGCGGGCCAGCAAGCCCGGCTCAAACGCTTTGACGCCTTGCGACAAGGCGCGCTCCAGATCTAGCGCACCGACCACGCGGTCTTCAGTGGCACCCAAGGGCAGGTCGACCACCGGAACGCTGGCCAGTTGGCTCGGCGGCGCCTTGCCAGTGGCCTTGGCCAGGCAATCGGGGCAGCGCGCCGCGGCCGGGTCGCAGCCGTAGCGGCAACCGGTGACCACGCGCATTTTCGGCAGCAGTGCGGCCAGCGCCCGCACGGCGGTCGATTTGCCGGTGCCACGGTCACCCAGCACCAGTACACCGCCGATGCTGGGGTCGATGGCGGTCAGAACAATGGCCAGTTTCATGTCGTCCTGGCCGACGATGGCGGAAAAAGGAAAGGTCAAAGCCATGGCTTGATTCGTGAAAAGTAGGTTGAAAGCTGCGGCGATGTTAGATCGATGCGCTGTCCGTCAAGGGTTCGCTCAGCGTCCACAGCGTGGGTAAATCTGCATTAAGCATCGGTCTTCTTCGTCAAAAATTGCAGCACTGCCGG
The DNA here is from genome assembly GCA_945885775.1 of Rhodoferax sp. OV413. Classification (GTDB taxonomy): domain Bacteria; phylum Pseudomonadota; class Gammaproteobacteria; order Burkholderiales; family Burkholderiaceae_C; genus Rhodoferax. The sequence continues at coordinate 2,268 of CAMCZF010000309.1, forward strand.
CAGAGCTCGTTGCGGATTTTCTTCCATGGGCAGGTGGCCCATGGCCTCCAGCGGCACCAGGATCGGGTGGGCCAGGGCGCGTTGGTAGTCGGCCGCGTTGCTGAAAGGGATCATGGCGTCGTCACGGCCCCAAACCAGCAGCGTAGGCGCTTTGATGCGCTTGAGCAGCGGCACCGGATCCACCAACACCGTTTGCTGCAAGCGCGAGAGCAAGGCCTGACGTGCGCCGGGCGCGCGCATCAAATCGTGATAGCGCTGGAGCGCGTCGTCGCTCAAGGCCTTAGGCTCGGTATAGCCGGCGGCCAGGTTCATGCGCAGTAGCCAACGGGGCAAGGTCCAGCGCATCAGGCCCAGTGTGGCGGGCACCTCGGGCGCGGCCCCATAGGCAAAACCCGGGCTGGCAAACCCGTCTGGTGCCAGCAGCACCAGCTTGTCCACGCGTTGCGGTTCGGTGGCGGCAAACGTCCAGGCGATGCGCCCGCCGATCGAGTGCCCGAGCACATGGGTTTTCTGGATGCCGCGCGCGTCCAGCAGGGCGCTGATCAGGGCGATGCTGCGTGTATCGGTGTAGTCCTGGCGGCTGTCTGGTGGACTCAGTCCGCTGCCCGGCAGGTCCACGCGCAGCACGCGCAAACCGGCCGACAGCGCTGGGGTCCAAGTCTCCCAGGTCTCCAGGCTGGAACCAAAACCATGCAGCAACAGCACGGCAGGCGCGTCCTTGGGGCCACTCTCACGCACATGCAAAGTGGTGCCCAGCACTTGCACCAGGTCGCTGGGGGAGCGCAAGTAGCGTTGCTCCAGCGCGCTGCGGTCCAGGTCTGGCGTCCATAAGGCCCAGGCAGATAGCGCCAACAGCGTCAGAGCGATCACGAGTGCGGCTTTCAAGGCTGGTTTTGACAGTCGGTCATCCCCGCATCCTAACCAATCCGGCGTGGCCACGAACGACGTGTCCGATTTTGATGACGACCTACCTTGTCAACTGAAATTTAGCTCGCGGTGCTAAGCGGCCAATAGCTGAAAGGGCAATCTAAATTGGCTAGCCAGTTTTGGCCACCCAATTCGACCAATAGACATGAAAACGCTCGCGCTTTGGTGTCATTTCAATACAATGAGTGCATTGCTTCTTATTAGTAGAGATATATCAAATGGCAAACGTGAATGTAAGGAACCTGCCCGATGAGGTGCATCGGGCCATCCGAATCCAAGCCGCCCATCATGGCCGCAGCACCGAGGCGGAAATCCGCGACATCCT
>CAMCZF010000310.1 GCA_945885775.1 Rhodoferax sp. OV413
TACGAGGGCGCGGCGCTGTTGGCCGGGGCCGAGCCCTACTTTGCCGCCAGCGACCCGGCCCGCAACTTTGCCGCCGATTGGGACAGCGTGCCCGAGGCCGTTTGGGCCCGCACCCAGCTGCTGTTTGTTTGCTCACCCGGCAACCCGACCGGCGCGGTGATGCCGCTGGCGGAGTGGCAAAAGCTGTTTGCCCTGAGCGACCGGTACGGCTTTGTGATTGCCTCGGACGAGTGCTACAGCGAGATTTATTTCCGTGACGAAGCGCCGCTGGGCGGGCTGGAAGCGGCCGCACAACTGGGCCGGGCCGACTTCAAAAACCTGATCTCTTTCACCAGCTTGTCCAAGCGCAGCAACGTGCCCGGCATGCGCAGCGGCTTTGTGGCGGGCGATGCGGCACTGATCAAGCCCTTTTTGCTGTACCGCACCTACCACGGCAGCGCCATGAGCCCGGTGGTGCAGAGCGCCAGCATCGCCGCCTGGGGTGACGAGGCGCATGTGGTGGACAACCGGGCGCAGTACCGCAGTAAGTTTGCCCAGGTGACGCCAATTCTGGCCGGGGTGCTGGACGTGGCCCTGCCCGACGCCGGCTTTTACCTTTGGGCCCGGGTACAGGGCGACGACGCGGCTTTTGCCCGCGAGCTGCACGCTCTCTACAATGTCACGGTTTTGCCCGGCTCCTACCTGGCCCGCGAGGGCCCGGGCGGTAACCCGGGGACGCAGCGCATTCGCATGGCCCTGGTGGCCGAGACCGCCGAATGCGTGGAAGCGGCCCAGCGCATTGTTCAATTTGTCACATCCAGAACCTGAAAGAAGAAACCGACATGACCCAAGCCCTGCAAGCCACCCTGGACGCCGCGTGGGAAGACCGCGCCAACTTTTCGCCCAAGTCGGCGCCGCCCGAGATTGTGGCTGCCGTGGACCACGTGATCGCCGAGCTCAATGGTGGGCGTCTGCGCGTGGCCACCCGCGACGGCGTGGGCCAGTGGACCACCCACCAGTGGATCAAAAAAGCCGTGCTGCTGAGCTTTAGGCTCAAAGACAACGCCATCATGCGCGCTGGCGACCTGGGCTTTTTTGACAAGGTGCCCACCAAGTTCTCGCACCTGGACGAAGCCGCCATGAAAGCCAGCGGCGTGCGCGTGGTGCCCCCAGCCGTGGCACGGCGCGGCAGCTACCTGGCCAAGGGCGTGATTTTGATGCCCTCTTACGTCAACATCGGCGCCTATGTGGACGAAGGCACCATGGTCGACACCTGGGCCACCGTGGGCTCTTGCGCCCAGATTGGCAAGAACGTGCACCTGAGCGGTGGCGTCGGCATTGGCGGCGTGTTGGAGCCGATGCAAGCCGGGCCCACCATCATTGAAGACAACTGCTTCATCGGCGCCCGCTCCGAGGTGGTGGAAGGCGTGATCATCGAAGAAAACTCAGTCATCTCCATGGGCGTGTACATTGGCCAGAGCACCCCCATCTACGACCGAGCCACCGGCACCGTGACCTACGGCCGCGTGCCCGCCGGCTCAGTGGTGATCAGCGGCAGCATGCCCAAAGACGGCGGCAAATACAGCCTGTACGCCGCCATCATCGTCAAACGCGTCGATGCCCAAACCCGAGCCAAGACCAGCCTGAACGACCTGCTGCGGGATTGAGCCCCGCCCCCGTCGTCCCCGACCACGATCGGGGATCCATCTCCCCCGTCATCCCCGACCTGATCGGGGATCCATCGCCCCTGGATTCCCGGTCGTGGCCGGGAATGACTATTGCCGAGCTGATCTCCCAAAGCGCCCGCCAGCTCGAAGCGGCCGGTGTGGCCTTTGGCCACGGCACCGAAAATGCCTTTGACGAAGCAGCCTGGCTGGTGCTGTGGCGCCTGGGCCTGCCGCTGGACACCGCGCTGGATGATCCCGCCACCAACCCAGATTCCAAGGCAAATCAGGCTGTAAGCCTTGTCCAGCAAGGTGAGGTTGCTATGCTTTTAGAAGCACGCATCCAAACCCGAAAGCCCGCCGCCTACCTGACCCAAGAAGCCTGGCTGATGGGCGTGCCGTTTTATGTGGACGAGCGCGCCATCGTGCCGCGCTCTTTGATTGCCGAGTTGCTTTTTGACGAATCGCTGGACTTCTGGCTGGGCCCAAACACCCACCGCGCGCTAGACCTGTGCACCGGCAACGGCAGCCTGGCGGTGCTGGCAGCCATGGTCTGGCCTGAGCTGGCGGTGGATGCCTCCGACCTGTCGCCCGATGCGCTGGCAGTGGCTCGCATCAATGTGGACAAGCACGGCCTGCACGAGCGCATCACACTGCTGACGTCTGACGGTTTGGCCCAGGTGCACGGGCCGTATGACCTGATCATTTGCAATCCGCCCTACGTCAATGCCCGCAGCATGGCCGCCTTGCCGGCTGAGTTCAAAGCGGAGCCGGCGCTGGCGCTGGATGGCAACCGGGCTGGCAGCGTCGATGGCATGGATTTCATCCGCACCTTGTTGGCACAGGCGCCGGCCCAGATGACAGCGGACGGCGTGCTAGTGCTAGAGATCGGCAACGAACGCGAGCATTTCGAGGCCGCCTTTCCCACCCTGGAGCCGGTCTGGCTCGCCACCAGCGCCGGCGACGACCAGGTCCTGCTGCTGACGCGCGAAGCGCTGCAAAAGCCCAGCAGGGCAAACTTGTCCTCACGGGGAGGGGAGACATGGATTCCCGGCCGTGGCCGGGAATGACGGGTGTTTGTCATCCTCGCGCACGCGGGGATCCATGACTTCTGCCAGAAACTAGCCTAAATACTGCTCAAACCGCGCCTTGATGCCGCCCATTGCGCCTGCGCTCAAGCGGTTTCCGTATTGGCTAACCACCTGCGCAGCAGCCTGATTGGCCAGCCAGGCCGCCTGGGTATGGCTGTGGCCGTGGGTGACGGCGTACAAAAAGGCACCGGCAAACATGTCGCCCGCGCCGTTGGTGTCTATGGCCTTGATTTTCGCGGCAGGCACCGCTGCCTGGCCGCCCCCCTCCAGAACGATGCAGCCGAGTGGGCCACGTGTGAGGCAAACGGTGCGGGCCAGGGGGGCGATTTGAGCGCAAATCTGCGCCATGTCTTGGGTGCCGCACCAGACCTGGGCTTCTTCTTCATTGCAAAACAGAAAGTCCAGGCCGTCGCCGATGATGGCGTCCAGCCCGGGGCGGCAAAAATTGATCATCGACACATCGCTGAGCGTGCTGGCCAGGGCAACCCCCGCCGCTTTGGCGATGGCCCGTCCCTGCAAGGCGGCGTCCAGCCCGGTGGGTGAGGCGGCCAGGTAGCCTTCCATGTAATAGACCTGCGAGCGGGCGATGTCGGCCTCGTGCAGGGCCGTGTGGTTCAGATCGGCGGTAGCACCCAAAAAGGTGCTCATGCTGCGCTCGGCATCGGGCGTCACCATCACCATGCAGCTGCCGGTCTGGCCCGGCTGCTGCTGGGTGTGCGTGAGGTTGGTGGCCACGCCGTGCGACAGCAGGTCTTGCGTG
>CAMCZF010000311.1 GCA_945885775.1 Rhodoferax sp. OV413
GAGCAAAAATTTCTGCATGTCCCAGGCGCCGGTGGGGCAGCGTTCGGCACACAGGCCGCAGTGCAGGCACATGTCTTCGTCTTTCACCATCACATGGCCGGTCTTCAGGGCACTTGACACGTAGAGAGCCTGGGTCAGGTCACCCGATGGTGCTTTCAGGCGCTGGCGCAGGTCGGCTTCTTCGCCGTTGTCGGTGAAGGTGATGCAGTCCATGGGGCAAATGTCAACGCAGGCGTCACATTCAATGCAAGTCTCGCGGGTAAAGACCGTTTGGATGTCGCAGTTCAGGCAGCGGCTGGCCTCCTTGAATGCGGTGGCGGCGTCAAAACCCAACTCCACCTCGACCCGGATGTTAGCCAGTGCGATTTCAGCCTTGGCCCATGGCACTTTGAATCGGTTGTCGTTGGACACATCGTTGTCGTAGCTCCACTCGTGGATGCCCATTTTTTGCGACATCAGGTTGGTGGTGGGTGGCGGCCGGCGCCGGGTGTCCTGGCCGCTCAGAAACAGGTCGATCGAAATGGCCGCCTCGTGCCCGTGGGCCACAGCGGTGATGATATTTTTGGGGCCAAACGCGGCGTCACCGCCAAAAAACACCTTGGGCAGGGTCGACTGGAAGCTGCTCTTGTCGAGCAGCGGCAGGCCGTAGCGGTCAAACCGCACGCCACTGTCGGCCTCAATCCACGGAAAGGCATTCTCCTGCCCAACCGCCAGCAGCACGGTGTCGCAGGCAAAGTACACCGGCGCATCGCCGGTCGGCACCAGGCTGCGCTGGCCCTGCGCGTCATATATGGCTTTGACCACATCAAAAAACATGCCAGTGAGCTGACCGTCCTGGTGCTCGAAGCTGCGCGGCACATGAAAATTAACAATCGGGATGCCCTCGTGCACGGCGTCTTCTTTCTCCCAGGGCGATGCCTTCATCTCGTCATAGCCGCTGCGCACCACCACCTTGACGTCGGTGCCACCCAGCCGGCGGGCAGAACGGCAGCAGTCCATGGCGGTGTTGCCCCCACCCAGCACAATCACCCGGCTGCCAATGCTGGTGACATGGCCAAACGACACCGACGCCAGCCAGTCGATGCCGATGTGGATGTTGGCCGCAGCCTCCTGGCGGCCCGGTATGTCTAGGTTACGACCACGTGGCGCACCGCAGCCCACATAGACCGCGTCGTAACCCTGGGCCAACAGGCCTGTCAAAGACTCGATCCGTTCGCCACCCCGAAAGTTGACACCCAGATCCAGGATGTAGCCGGTCTCTTCGTCAATCACCGACTCGGGCAGCCGAAAGCGCGGAATTTGGGAGCGGATGAAGCCGCCGGCCTGCCGGTCGCCATCGAACACCGTGACCTCATAACCCAGCGGCGCCAGGTCTCGCGCCACGGTCAGGGCCGAGGGCCCAGCGCCCACGCAGGCAATTCGCCGTCCGTTGGGTGGGGCCAGGGCTGGCATGCGGCCCTTGACGTCATCTTTCATATCCGCAGCCACCCGCTTGAGCCGGCAGATGGCCACCGGCTCGGGTTTGGTCACCGGGCCGCCTATGGGGTCGTTGTTTTCTTCCACCCGCCCGCGCCGGCAGGCGGGCTCGCAGGGCCGGTCACAGGTGCGCCCCAGCACGCCGGGGAACACGTTAGACACCCAATTGATCATGTAGGCGTCGCTGTAGCGGCCCTGCCCGATCAGGCGGATGTACTCTGGCACGGGGGTATGGGCGGGGCAAGCCCACTGGCAATCCACGACTTTATGAAAATAGGCCGGGTCGCTGAGATCAGTAGGCTGCAATGGCGTCTCCTGGTGACCCCAAAACCCTAAATGAGCTGGGGTTTTTGGCAGTCTACGCCTGATGGACAGATAAGTCACCGGGTAAACCCTTGTTTGACCCGCCTCGGACGGATTAAGCGCAAGATTGAGCTGGTTAAGCGCTGGCATACTCTGTCTGTGACTGTTCGAACTGACCAACCCGCACCGCCTTTGGCTAACTCCGCACAGGATGTTGCCGCCCAAGCAGCAGCCTGCACAGCCAGCCCGGGCCACCTGGACGAGCTTCGCGGAACGATTGCTATCAATAAAGAAGCTATAACACCAGCAACGACGGGGGCTTGGGGCCTGTTTCTATCTCAAACCGAGGCTAAATCCGCCGCCAATTTGGACCAGCGTTACGCCAGTCTGCAGCGCCAGATTCGCGACAACGGGGTCACTTACAACGTCTATGCCGACGAAAACGGGCCGCAACGTCCCTGGTCGCTGGACCTGTTCCCGCTGCTGATCGAGCCCGAGCAGTGGCAGCGCATCGAGGCTGGTGTGCAGCAGCGCATGCAAGTGCTGGAACACGTGTTGGCCGATGTGTACGGGCCACAGCGGCTGCTGGCGCGCGGCATGCTGCCGCCGGCACTGGTGCAGGGGCACCCGGGTTACCTGCGTGCCATGCACGGCGTGCAGCCAGTGGGCAACGTGCGCCTGCACATTGCGGCGTTTGATCTGGCACACGGCCCCGACGGCAATTGGTGGCTGGTCGGCCAACGCTGCCAAGCGCCGTCCGGTCTGGGCTACCTGCTGGAAAACCGCTTGGCCATCTCGGGCCAGTTTCCGCAGGCCTTTCAGGCGCTGCGGGTTCAGCGGCTCGCCAGCACCTACCGCGCCTTGATGGACAGCCTGAAAAGTCGCAGCCCGGCCGGGGAAGATGCCCACCTGGCCCTGCTCACGCCCGGGCCCTACAACGAAACCTATTTTGAGCACGCTTACCTGGCGCGCTACCTGGGCTTGAGCCTGGTCGAAGGCAGCGACCTGATCGTGCGCGATGAAAGCCTGTACCTGAAAACCCTGAAAGGCCTGGTGCCGGTGCACGGCCTGCTCAAGCGGGTTGATGACCAGTACCTGGACCCATTGGAGTTGCGGCCCGATTCCACCCTGGGTGTGCCGGGCTTGTTGCAGGCGATCCGGGCCGGCAAGGTGCTGGTGGCCAATGCGCCGGGCACGGCTTTTCTGGAGTCGCCCGCCTTGATGGGTTTTTTGCCTGCGCTGGCGCAAGAGGTGCTAGGCCAGGACTTGAGCCTGCCGGCACTGCCCACCTGGTGGTGCGGAGAACGATCGGCCATGGAAGAAGTCTTGCCGCGGCTGGGCCAATGCGTGATCAAACCGACCTACCCGGGCTCTGCGCTGCACACCGGATTTGACGCCGTGCTGGGTCACTCGCTGTCACCGCGCGAGCGGGACGAGTGGGCTGGCCGCATCATGCGCCAGAGTGATGAGCACACGGTACAAGCCTACCTGCCCCTGTCGCAAATGCCCACCTGGCAGCCCGGCTCGGCCACTGCCAGCGCTTCGTCCGATGGGCGCATGCTGCCACGCTCGGCCATGCTGCGGGTGTTTGCCGTGTCTGACCCGGTCCAGGGTTGGCGCGTTTTACCGGGCGGCCTGGCGCGGGTGGCTGCGGTAGAGGCCGATGTTGCCTCGATGCAACAGTGAGTCAGCAGCGCCGACGTCTGGGCCCTG
>CAMCZF010000312.1 GCA_945885775.1 Rhodoferax sp. OV413
CCTGCACGGTCAATCAGGGCCGGCAGGGTGTCGCCGGCTTGCAACTGGTATTTGCCGGGGACATTGACTTCACCAGACAGGGTGACCATTTGCAGCCGCTTTTCTAGCGGCACAGGCTGTTGGGTTGTCGTGAACAGGGCAATCTGGTCACCCGGCTCCAACTGGATATTATCTGCAGTAGAGCCCCTGAGCACGGCGTTGCCCAGGTTGAAGGTGATGGCCTTGGTGCTCAGGTTACCGGGCACGCGGCGGATGACCTGGGCGTAGTCCCAGTTAATGTCGTTACTCAGGTTACGGGAGGCGGGGCGCTGCCAGTAGCTGTAGTAGTCCACCAGCCAGCGCGCGCTGGGGATGATGTCTTTGATGGCAAAGCCGGGCCGCCAAACGAAGCGGCGGCTGCCACCAACCAGCTCGCCGTTGATGGTGACGCTGTCTTCGGTCTCTGGGCCAGCATCAGCCGGTTTGTAGACTGTGACAATGTCGCCGCTGACCAGGGGCAGGTTTTCCAGCTCGTTGTGGGCCACAGCCTTTTGCAGGTTAAAGGCGATGAGCCGGGTGCGCAGCGTGCTGGGGTCTAGGCGCTGAATGGTGGCGTAGTCAAGGTTGACCTCTGGGCGCGAATAGTTGCCAGCCGTGGCGCCCTGGTTCAGGGCTGTCCAGTAGCTGCCGGGGATCAGCAGGCGTTTGTCATCCAGCAGGTCTGCCACGCGCATGCCCGGCCGAAAGTTGTAGCGCAATGGTGCTGCCACATTGCCTTGCAGGGTGACCACATTGGCAATTTGTGGGCTGATCTGGAACACAGTGAGGATGTCGCCGGCCTTCAGGGGCTGGGTCAGGCCCCTGGCATCAAGTGCGAAGTCTTGCACGTAGCGGGCAATGTCTTTCTGGGCGTCGACGCGTTCGAGCTGGGCTTTTTGCGGCGCTGCCAGCGTGGGCAGGCCGCCCGACAGGGCCAACATGTCGTTGATGGTCTCGTTGCCACGCAGCTCGTAAATGGCTGGGGCAGTCAGGGTACCCAGCAAGGCGGCGCGTGGGCCGGCAGGGGGGATAAAGACCACGTCACCCGCCAGCAACTGGGTGTCGGTGCTGTTGTCGCCACGGGCCAAAAAGGCATACATATCGATAGTGGCGATTTTTTTGCCGGCGCGGCGTAGCTCTATGGCGCGCAGACTGCCATTGGCACTGGGGCCACCCGTCTCAAACAGGGCGTTGATCAGTGACGACAGGCTGCTGACGATGTGCTTGCCCGGTTTGCGCGCTTGGCCCACCACAAAGACCTCAATGCTGCGCAGGCGGCCCATGGTGACGCTGACCGTAAAGTTGCGAAAAACCTTGCCTATATGGGCGCTGAACACTTTTTCGGCGTTGGTTAGCGCCACGCCAGCCAGGTTCAGGGGCCCAACCTTGGGCACCTGGACGCGGCCATCGCGGTCTATGACCAGGTTCGCGTTCAGGTCTGCCAGGCCATTGACCTGCACCACCAGCTCGTCTCCCGGCCCCAGGATGTAGCCTGCAGGTACCGGCGCAGCCTGTACCGCGCCAAAACTGGCTGGGTTGGCAAACAACTCGTAACCATACAGTTTGAGCGCTTGGCCTGTGGCGCTGAAGACGAAGCGTTGGAATTCGGTCTCGGGCAGGGCAGCCTCGCGTTCGGCATCGGCAGAGGGGGCTTTGGCGTCCTTTTTGGCATCTGCCTTGGTGTTGGTTGTGGCTTGATTTGCCGCAGTGGAGCTACCCAAACCAGTGGTCAGCGATGCCTCACCAGCATTGCTTGGTAGCGCAGCCCCAAATAATGCGCCTGGTCTGGCAGTTGCCTGGCCAGGCAACCCGGGCAGACTGGCTGCGTTGCCGGTGGTGCTGGCAGCCGGTGCAGCCATAGCTGGCACGGCACTGGACAAGCCGGGCGTGCTTCCCAGCGTTACCGTGCTGGCCGCGCCCGGCACGACCACTTGCGCCAAGAGCGCCGTGCTGATCAAGCCCACGCAGGTAACCGTGCCGACCAGCTTGACGGAGTTAATCAACTTACCGATGAAACGCATGAATTAGATTCCTGAAACTTTGACAATTTTGTCCATGCTGCCGCCGCCGAACCGGCGGTCGCGCTGGGCGTAAGAGGCGATGGCCCGGTCAAGCTCGGCCGCGCCAAAGGAGGGCCAGAGCACATCGGTGAAATACAGCTCGGTGTAGGCCAGTTGCCACAGCATGAAGTTGCTGACTCTGGCCTCGCCACCGGTGCGGATCAGCAGGTCTGGCTCTGGCGCGTAAGCGGTGCTGAGGTGTGGCGCCAGGGCGGACTCGGTCAAGTGCTCGGCAGATTCACCGGGGTGAGCCGCTTGCCAGCCCTTGAAGGCCTGGAGCATGTCCCAGCGGCCGCCGTAGTTGATGGCAATGGTGAGCGTGATGGCGCTGTTGTGCGCGGTGTTGGCCTGGGCGTCTTGGATCAGGCTTTGGATGCGGGTGCTAAAGCCTGATGTGTCGCCAATGATCTTCAGGCACACACCCTGCATGGCCATGTCGCTCACCTCTTTTTGCAGGTAGAGCGACAGCAGCCCCATCAGCCCCGAGACTTCGTCTTCAGGGCGCTTCCAGTTCTCAGTGCTGAAAGCAAACAAGGTCACGAACTTGACGCCGCGTTCGGTGCAGGCCTTAACCATGTCCCGCACCCGCCGCGCACCACTGGCATGCCCCATGGCCACCGGCAAAGACCGCTTCTGCGCCCAACGCCGGTTGCCGTCCATGATGACAGCAATGTGCTGGGGGACCGGGTTTAACGAGGGAAACTGGTGGATTGCCAAGACACGGAACCTTAGGTTTGTTTGCGCTGCATTAAAAAATGAGCCCCCCAGGGCCGCTTGGATACCGCGGTCTATTCTTTGCTAGACCTTTTTCAAAGAGGTAAGTTTAACTGCTTCGCATGGCACTTTTTTGACGAACGTGTTACGAACATGGATTCCCGTTTTCACGGGAATGACAAAAATAGCCTGTCATCCCCGGCTGCGACCGGGGATCCATGCCCCCAATGGATTCCCGTTTTCACGGGAATGACGTGTGACGCTGTCATCCCCGGCCCCCAGTCGTCATCCCCGGCTACGACCGGGGATCCATGCCCCCTGGATCCCCGCGTTCGCGAGGATGACGATAAAAAGGCTGTCATCCCCGGCTACGACCGGGGATCCATGCCTTGCTTCAGCTGGTGATCTCGCCATACAAATCTTGCCAAAGCGGATTTTTCTCCTCAATCAGCTCAATTTTCCACGCCCGATTCCATTTTTTGAGCTGCTTTTCGCGGTTGATGGCGGCTTCTGCGCTGCCTTGGGGCTCAAACCAGACCAGGGTTTTGACGCTGTACTGCTTGCTAAACCCGTCCGCTAGCCCCTCTTTGTGTTGCCAAACCCGCTTGACCAGGTCAGAGGTGACGCCAATGTAGAGCGTGCCATTGGGCGCGCTGGCCAGC
>CAMCZF010000313.1 GCA_945885775.1 Rhodoferax sp. OV413
GGCGGGCTGGCGGCCATGACCTGCAAATACACGGCCATGCCGCGGTCGTGGGCACCGGCCACCACGCGGTCGATCAGGTCGGGTTGCGCCAGCGTCAGGGCGCCGGGTGGCGAGGGCTGGTAGCGCAGGCCACGGTAGCGGGACAGGTCATGCACCAGAGAGGGCGCGGTGCGCACCCAGGCTTCACGCTGTCCCCACAGGTCGCGGTCCAGCGGTCGCACAATGCCGGCGTCACCATCAGGCGGTGGCTCACGAGCGCCCTCGCCCCTGGGTGCAATCTCAAGCAAATAGGGGCTGGTGACCAGGGCATTGGCCCCGAAGGCCTGCAACCGGTCGAGCACCGCATCGACCCCTTCACTCTGAAACCATTCCGGCATCACGGTCACGCCGACAGACAAGGGGGAGGCTTGAGTAGAATTCATTGCCATGCTAGTATACAAGTTCACAGGAGACCCACGATGTTACTGCTCAAGCCACTGAACCTGAAACCAAACCGGCGCCCCTTGGCGCTGCTGGCACTCCTGCTGACAGGCGCCGCCTTAAGCCAGTGGCCGCTGGCGGCATCGGCGCAAGAGGTCTTTCCCGACAAACCGATCAAGCTGATCGTGCCGGTGGCCGCGGGTGGCGGTGTGGACACGGCTTTTCGCACCATTGCCCCCTATTGGGGCGAATTGCTGGGCCAGCAGGTGGTAGTAGAAAACCGCCCCGGCGCGGGCCAGGTGATCGGCATTGACGCGGTGGCCAAATCAAAACCCGACGGCTACACGCTGGCCGGCGTGGGCGTGCCGATTGCCTTTAATTCCGCTCTGGGCAAAAAGCTGCCCTATGACCCGGTGAAAGACCTGGCGCCCATTGCCGAGGTGGTGACACAGCCGCTGCTGGTGGTGTCCCACCCCTCGGTCCCGGCCAAGACCTTCAAGGACCTGCTGGACTGGGCCCGCAAGCAGCCGGCACCCCCGGCCTACACCAGCGGCGGGCCTGGCAGCTACGGCCACCTGTGGTTTGAGATGGTGGGGGCGCAACAGCGCATCGCCTGGCAGCATATCGGTTACACGGGTGTGGCGCCGGCACTGCGTGATGTGATGGGCGGCCAGGTGCCGGTGCTGGTGGACGCCATCGTGCCCACCGGCGTACAGGTCAAGGCCGGCAAGGTGCAGGGCCTGGCCATTGTTCGCAGCAAGCGCTCCCCCATGTTGCCCGACGTGCCCACGCTGCTGGAGCTGGGCATCGCCATGCCCGATGCGGCGCCGTTTTATGGTGTGGTCGGTCCGGCCGGCATGCCACCCGCGGTGGTGGCCAAACTCAATGACACCTTGGTGCGCGCACTGCGCCAGCCGGCCCTGGCGGCCAAACTGGCTGACATGGGCTTTGACATTGTGGGCGGCAGCCCCGACGACTACGGCCGCAAAATTCGCAGCGAGATCGAGCTCTGGAGCCGCATCGTGAAAGACAACCAGATCAAGGTGGACTAACGCCAGAGCCTCATCACACGGCAGTGCCGGCCTAGGCGTCGGTGCTGCGGCCTTCGCCCACCTCTTCGTGCGTCACCCCATCGCGGATGTGATAAATCCGCTTGAAGGTGGGAATGATTTTTTCGTCGTGGGTGACCACGATGATGGCGGTGTCAAACTGCCGGGCCATCTGGTTCAAGATGCGAATCACCGCCAGGGCGCGCTCGCTGTCCAAGGGGGCGGTGGGCTCGTCGGCCAGAATCACCGGCGGCCGGTTCACCAGGCCGCGCGCGATGGACACCCGCTGCTGCTCGCCGCCTGAGAGTTGGCTGGACATGGCCTTGGCGCGGTGCTGCACATCCAGGGCGGTCAACAACACCAGGGCACGCTTGCGGGCTTCGGCATTGGCCACACCCGCCAGCATGGGCAGCAGGGCCACGTTGTCGGTCACATCCAGAAACGGGATCAGGTAGGGCGCCTGAAACACAAAACCAATCTTGTCGCGCCGCAAGGCACGCAAATCGGGGATCTGCCAGCCCTGGTCGTAGATCACCTCCTGGCCCAGCACCATGCGCCCGGCGGTGGGCTCGATCACCGCGCCCAGGCATTTGAGCAGCGTGCTCTTGCCAGAGCCCGAGGGGCCGACCAGGCCGACCACTTCGCCCGGGCCGACCACCATGTTGACGCCTTTGAGTGCGTCCACTGCGGTGTCGCCCTGGCCGTAGCGCTTGGTCAAGCCTTCTATGCGGATGCCTCGGCCAGCCGCCTGTGATGCGCCCTCAGCCACCGATGGCCTCCGCTGGGTCAACCTTGAGCGCGGCGCGAATCGCCACCACGCTGGCCAGGATGCAAATCAGCACGACCGCGGCCAGGCCACGCAGCGCGTCGGCTGACTCCAGCAGCACGTACTTGGGGAAAAACGGCGCCCAGAAGGTGGCCGCCACTTTGCCCACCACAAAGCCAATCAGCCCCAGGGCCACCGCCTGCTGCATGATCATGGCGGCGATGGTGCGGTTGGTGGTGCCGATCAACTTGAGCACGGCGATCTCTCGGATCTTGCCCATCGTCAGGGTGTAGATGATGAAGGCCACAATGGCCGCGCTGACGATGGCCAGAATCACCAAGAACATGGCAATTTGCTTGGCGGCCGTGGCAATCAGTTTTTCAATCAGGATGCCCTGCATCTGCACCCGGGTGTAAACGCTCAGGCGCTTCCAGCGCCGGATCGGTTCGGCCACGGTCTCGGGGTCTGCGCCGGGCTCGATCTGCACCAGCACGGCATTGACCGAGGTGTTGGTGCTTTGCGTGGCAATCACCGCGTCCAGCAGGCCGGGCACGCCCGGGCGGTTGAGTGCCGGGCTTTGGGCGGTGCGGGCGCGCTGGGCCAGGATGGCGTCGTTGTCCTTCAAAAACTGCGCCTCCTGGGCATCTTTGAGGGGGATGAACACCATCGGGTCGCCGCCAGACGACACCATGCGCCGGGTCAGCCCCACCACGGTGTAGTCGTTGCGGCGAATGCGAATGCTCTGGCCGAGCGCGAAGCCCGCTGCCACGTCGGCCACCGCCTCGTAATGGCTGCGCGTCAGGCGCCGGCCTTGCACCAGGTAGCCCGGCTGACCCGGGTGGCCGGCGCCATCCGGGGTGACGCCGACCACCATGGCGCGCACGTCGCGCTGCCGGCCGTCGCCCTGGGCGCTCACCTGCATCGTCAGGTAGGTGATGTTGGCCACCCGCGCCACGCCGGGCATGGCCAGAATGCTGCGGTAGCTGTCATCGCTCAAGCTGGAAGCTTCGGCGTAGGGCCCCTGGGTGTCTTTTTGCACCACCCACAGGTCGGCGCCGCTGTTATCCAACAGCACATTGGCATCGTCCACCATGCCGCGGTAGACGCCCGCCATGGTGAGGGTCACGCCAATCAACAGCCCCAGGCCCAGGCCGGTGAACACGAACTTGCCCCAGGCGTGCAGGATGTCGCGGCCGGCCAGGCTGATCACGGGGCCAC
>CAMCZF010000314.1 GCA_945885775.1 Rhodoferax sp. OV413
GCCGCCTGGCTTGGCCACGAGATGGCCCGCCATGAGGATCGCTGGCTGTACCGGTTGTCGGCCCAGGAGATTGCTGAGCTGGAGCAGGCTGCACGGCATTACCTCTCGCTGGGCCGCGATGTGGTCGAGATCAGCGCGGCTGATTTTCCCTTGGGGTCATTCGCCGGCCACCTGCAAGCGCTGCAGGCCAAGCTGCTGCATGGCAACGGCATCGAGGTGCTGCGCGGCTTGCCCGTGGCGGGCTACAGCCAGCAGTTTGCTGCCACGGTGTTTTGCGGCATTGGTGCGCATCTGGGTAGCGCCCGCTCGCAAAACGCGGCCGGCCACATCCTCGGCCATGTGCGTGACCTCGGCGCCTCGTCCAAAGACCCCAACACCCGCGTTTACCAGACGTCTGAGCGCCAGACCTTTCACACCGACAGCGCCGACGTGGTCGGCCTGTTGTGTCTTCGCGAGGCCCAGTCCGGCGGCCGCTCCTTGCTGGTGAGCGCTGAAACCATTTACAACCGCATGAGGGAACTGCGCCCCGACTTGTTGACCCTGCTGTTCGACCCGATCGCCACCGACCGCCGCGGCGAAGTGCCCGAGGGCGCCCTGCCCTGGCTGACGAGTCCGCCTCTGTCATGGCACGAGGGCCACCTGACCGTGTTCTACCAGCGCCAGTACATCGACAGCGCGCAAAGGTTCGAAGATGCGATGCGCCTTACACCGGCGCACGTCGAGGCGCTGGACCTGTTTGACGCGCTGGCCAATGACCCCGAGCTGCATTTTGGGATGCAGTTGCAACCCGGCGACATGCAGTTCGTCTACAACCACGCGCAGCTGCATGACCGCACCGCCTTTGTCGACTGGCCCGAACCGGACAAAAAGCGGCACCTGCTGCGGCTGTGGTTGTCGGTGGCGGGCGACCGGCCTCTGCCTGAATGTTTCAAGCAACGCTATGGCTCGATCGAAATTGGCCAGCGGGGTGGGATTGTGACCAAGGAGACGCGGTTGCACGCGCCTCTAGACCAGATGTAGCCGGCTGCCAGCTTCCGATTGCTCACCCCGCCACCCCCACTCAAAAATGAATCGACACCGCATCCACCACCCGGTAGTCGTCGTCCACCACCGGCATCCAGCGCCATTTGTCAAAGGTGGTGCAGGGGTGTGAGATGCCGCTGCCCACCAGCTGCCCCACCTGCGGCTGTTGTGCGGGCAGGCTGGTGGGGTCGTACTTCAGGTAGGCGTGCTGGTCGTTCAGGGCGGTGATGGTCCAGTGGCCCGGCACGGCGTGCACCGTGCCCGGCCCATCGCGCCCACCTTCAGCGCGCCACACCGGCACCGGCAGGTCCAGGTCATAGGACACATCGCGCTTGCCCATGCTCAGCAGGGCCAGGCCCGGCTCCGGGCAGGATTGCACCACGCTCCACACCTCCAGCGCCGGGCGCAGGGTCTCGGTCAGCTTGAGTCGTTCGCCCACGCACAGCATATGGCGCCGGTACTGAAGGCGGTCGTGCGTCAGGTAGCAACCGGAACGCAACACCCGCCGGAACGGGCGCTGCAGGTGCGCTTGCAGGTGCTCGGCCACCAGGTCAAAAATGGCCGAGCCGCCAGCGGTCAGCAACACCTCGTCGCACTCAAACAGATCTTCGCGCTCGCAGTCGGCAGCGGTTTCCTGCAGCCGCGCCATCAGGGCCGCTACGCCTGCGCGGTCTTCCTCGTGCCGGCAGCTGGCCAGTGAGCCCTCGTAGCACTCGATGCCCGCCAGCCGCAGCGCCGGGCTGGCCTTGACCCGGCGCGCCAGTGCCAGCGCCTGCTCGCGCGTACGGCAGCCGGTGCGCTTGCCGGCAATCCCATGCTCCAGCAACACGGTGAACACCACGCCATCGCCGTGACTGCGGTGCCAGGCCTCAATGGCGTCCACCTGGGCCAGAGAGTCCACCAAAAAGAAGGCCTGCAACCTGGGATAGGTCCGCAACAAGCTAGCCAGGCCATCCAAGTCCGCCGCTTGCAGCACCTGATTGGCAATGATCAGCCGGCCCACGCCGTGCCGCGCGCCCAAGGCGGCCTGGTACACCGTGGCAAAGCTGATGCCCCAGGCACCGGCGGCGATCTGGCGGGCGTACAGCTCGGGCGACATGGTGGTTTTGCCGTGCGGCGCAATGTCCAGGCCGCGCTGGGCGCAAAAGTCGCGCATCCAGGCCAGGTTGTGCGCCAGGGCGGACTGCTTGAGCACGGCCAGCGGCAGCGGCAGGTCACCGCGCAAAACCTGCCAGCCCAGCGCACCCACATCGCTCAGGGCGACAGGAACGTGGCCGGTGGGAAAACCCTTGAATTCATGGTTGAGTTGCATGCGCCCCAGTGTAGAGCCGCGCCGGCTCAGCCGTCAGATTCGGGCTTACCTTCTGTGAGTTGCAGCTCGTTGTCTCTGGCGAAATTCATGCAGAAATCCCAGGCCATGACATCATGGGCTTGCAGGTCGCGGTGCACCACCACGCAGCGCACCCCTTTGACCGTGGTCGGAATACACCATGGCGAATAGCCCAGATGGCTGCCCGGCCGTGGACCGCCTGGGCGAAACGAGCTCATCACCCCCGCCAAGCGCTCTGCCCAGTCGCTCGGCCTGAATGGCTTGCCCTGACAGGTCACCCCGTGAATCACGACTAGGTTGGCAGGGGTTGGAACCATCGGGGGGCGGCTTGTGGCGCAGACAGCGTCATTTTGTTGCAATGCACAAGAATTCTACTTGCAGTTGTGCGGTCGGGCCGCACCCTTGGCGCGACGAGCTTGGGTGCCGACTCAGGCCCTAGAATCACGATTCAACGGCCCAACCTACGTTGGGCCGCTTTCTTTTGTTCTGTCTGGAGCCCGTGCCCATGAATGCCGCCGTCCCCCACCAAGAGGCCTCTTCGCCCCATGTGATGAACACCTACGGCCGTCTGCCGATCGCGCTGTCGCACGGCCAGGGCTGCCGCGTGTGGGATGTCAATGGCCAGTGCTATCTGGATGCGCTGGGCGGCATTGCGGTCAACACATTGGGCCACAACCATCCAAAGCTGGTGCCGGCCTTGCAAGACCAGCTCACCAAGCTGATCCACACCTCCAACTACTACCATGTGCCGCATCAGGAGACGCTGGCGGCCAAGCTGGTCGAGTTGTCGGGCATGACCAACGTGTTCTTCTGCTCCACCGGGCTGGAGGCCAATGAGGCAGCGCTGAAGCTGGCGCGCAAATTCGGCCACGACAAGGGCATAGAGCGCCCCGAGATTGTGGTGTACGAGAAGGCTTTCCACGGCCGCTCCATCGCCACGCTCAGCGCCACCGGCAACCCCAAAGTGCAGGCCGGCTTCGGCCCGCTGGTGGAGGGCTTTATCCGGGTGCCCCTCAACGACGTGGCCGCGCTGGAGGCAGCCACCGCCGGCAACCCCAACGTGGTGGCGGTGTTTCTGGAGGCGATCCAGGGTGAAGG
>CAMCZF010000315.1 GCA_945885775.1 Rhodoferax sp. OV413
TCGGCGGTGGACATCTCCACCGAAATCGACCAACTCGCCAAAAAGAGCCTGCAGCTCACCAAGGATGTGTACAGCCAGCTGACGCCCTGGCAGATCACCAAGATTGCCCGCCATGCCGAGCGGCCCTACACACTGGATTACGTCAGCGAAATCTTCACTCATTTTGTTGAGTTGCATGGCGACCGGCACTTTGCCGACGACCTCAGCATCGTCGGCGGTCTGGCCCGCTTCAATGGCACGCCCTGTATGGTGCTGGGCCAGCAAAAAGGCCGGGACACCAAAGAGCGTGGCCTGCGTAATTTTGGCATGAGCAAGCCCGAGGGCTACCGCAAGGCCCTGCGGCTCATGAAGACCGCCGAGAAATTCAAATTGCCAGTGTTCACCTTTGTGGATACCCCAGGTGCTTACCCGGGCATTGACGCGGAAGAGCGTGGGCAGTCTGAAGCCATTGGCCGCAATATCTTCGAGATGGCCCAGCTAGAGGTGCCCATCATCACCACCATCATCGGTGAGGGCGGCTCTGGCGGCGCGCTGGCAATCTCGATTGGCGATCAGGTGCTGATGCTGCAGTACTCCATTTATTCGGTGATCAGCCCTGAGGGCTGCGCCTCCATTCTCTGGAAAACCTCTGACAAGGCCCAAGAAGCGGCTGACGCTCTGGGCATCACCGCCCTCCGGCTCAAGGCGCTGGGTGTGGTCGACAAAATCGTCAATGAGCCAGTAGGCGGCGCTCATCGTGACCACAAGCAGATGGCCGCCTTTTTGAAGCGCGCCTTGACCGATGCGTTTCGTCAGGTCAGCGACCTGAAGGTGGGTGAACTGTTGGAGCGCCGTTATGAGCGCCTGCAAAGCTATGGTCGTTTCACCGACACCCGGGCGGCCAGCCGCTAGTTGTCGCCCAGCGTGACCATGAGCACCAGCCTGATTGAGGCGGTGCGTCTCTTTGACCCCAACTTGCCGCTGGCGGTTGCCTTAAGCGGCGGCGCCGATTCCACCGCTTTGCTGCTGGCCTGTGCCGACAAATGGCCAGGCCAGGTGCATGCCTTTCATGTGCACCATGGCCTGCAGGCTGCCGCTGACGACTTTGAGCGCCATTGCCAGCAGGTGTGTCAGGCGGCAGGGGTGCCGCTGCACGTGCGCCGGGTCGACGCCCGACACGCTCCGGGGCAGAGTCCAGAGGACGCTGCCCGTCGCGCCCGTTATCAGGCTTTTGAGGCGCTAGCCCTTGACACCATTGGTTCGGTAGCTATCAAAAATATAGCATTGGCGCAGCATGCCGACGATCAGGTCGAAACCCTGTTGCTGGCCCTGAGTCGGGGCGCAGGCCTCGCGGGGCTGAGTGCCATGCCAGCGCGTTGGGTGCGCGCCGGCTTGAGCTACCACCGGCCCTTGTTACAGGTGCCTGGGCCTGAGTTGCGGGCCTGGCTGCGCCAGCGTGGCACGGGCTGGATTGAGGACCCGAGCAATGCCGACGGCCGCTACACCCGCAACCGCATCCGGGCCGAGCTGCTGCCGGTGCTGCAGACGGCCTTCCCCCAGTTCCGCAGCACCTTCGCCCGCAGTGCGACCCACGCAGCCCAGGCGCAGGGCTTGCTGATCGAACTGGCCGAGCTAGATCTGGCGCAAATCGGTGTGCCGCCCCAATTGGCGCGTTTGCAGGGCCTGAGCCGGCCGCGCCAGGCCAACCTGCTGCGCCACTGGCTGCACAGCCAGTTTGCCGCCGTTCCCAGCGCCGCCCAATTGGCGGAGTTGCTCGACCAGGTCGCCGCCTGCACCACGCGCGGTCATCACATCCGCATCAAGGTGGCCGCCGGCTATGTAGAGCGGCGTGGTGCCGGACTGCATTGGTACAATCCCGCGCTTTCGTCCTGACACCTTTCCTGATTCACGCTGATGGCCCTGATTGTTCATAAATATGGCGGCACGTCGATGGGCTCACCTGAGCGCATCCGCAATGTCGCCAAACGCGTCGCCAAGTGGGCGCGTGCCGGCCACCAGATGGTGGTGGTGCCCTCCGCCATGAGCGGCGAGACCAACCGCCTGCTCGGCCTGGCCAAGGAACTGGCCCCGGCCCGCGCCGATGACGCGTACTGGCGCGAGCTCGATATGCTGGCCGCCACTGGTGAGCAGGCCTCCAGCGCCTTGCTGGCCATCGCCCTGCAGGCAGAGGGCATGCCTTCGGTGAGTTACGCCGGCTGGCAGGTACCGATCCGCACCGACAGCGCGTACACCAAGGCCCGGATCGAGGCGATTGATGACACCCGCGTGCGCACCGACCTGGCCGCCGGCCGAGTCGTGATCGTGACTGGTTTTCAAGGGGTGGACGGACAGGGCCACATCACCACATTGGGCCGCGGCGGCTCTGACACCTCGGCCGTGGCTGTGGCGGCCGCCATGAAAGCGGCCGAGTGCCTGATCTACACCGACGTGGATGGCGTCTACACCACCGACCCGCGTGTGGTGCCTGAGGCGCGGCGCCTGCACACCGTGAGTTTTGAAGAAATGCTGGAGATGGCCTCGATGGGCTCCAAAGTGCTGCAAATCCGCTCGGTCGAATTTGCTGGCAAATACCGGGTGCCGCTGCGCGTGCTGAGCAGCTTCACGCCCTGGGACATCGACATTGTTGAAGAGGCCAAGTCTGGCACCCTGATCACTTTTGAGGACGACGAACACATGGAACAAGCCATTGTTTCCGGCATTGCATTCAACCGCGACGAAGCCAAGATCTCGGTGCTGGGCGTGCCCGACAAACCCGGCATTGCTTACCAGATCCTGGGTGCCGTGGCCGATGCCAATATCGAGGTGGATGTCATTATTCAGAACATCAGCAAAGACGGCAAGACAGACTTCAGCTTCACCGTCAACCGGGGCGACTTCGCCCGCACCGTAGAGCTGCTCAAAACTCGCGTTTTGCCCAGCCTGGGCGCGCAAGAGGTGGTGGGTGACGCCAAGATCTGCAAGGTCAGCATCGTGGGTATCGGCATGCGCAGCCATGTCGGCATTGCCAGCAAGATGTTCCGCAGTTTGAGCGAGGAGGGCATCAACATCCAGATGATCTCCACCTCCGAAATCAAGACCTCGGTGGTGATTGACGAGAAGTACATGGAGCTCGCCGTAAGGGCTCTGCATAAGGCTTTTGATCTGGACCAGCCCCCAGCCTGAAAAACGGCTTGCAGTCGTGAGATAATTTAAGCGTGCCAGGAATCGTGACCGAGTGGCCGAAGGTGCTCCCCTGCTAAGGGAGTATGGGGTGTAGAGCCTCATCGAGGGTTCGAATCCCTCCGATTCCGCCAATACAAAGACTTTGAACCTGCGCAACAGGTCTTAAGTCAGCCTCAAGCCCCGCCCCATCCGGGGCTTTTTTCGCGGGTTGCGGCAAAACAGGCTTTGAACCAAGCCGAATGAAATGTCTTTGTTGAGAGCGATTTGAGCTCAC
>CAMCZF010000316.1 GCA_945885775.1 Rhodoferax sp. OV413
GAATCTCCGACTGCATGCATCGGTGCCTTGGTTTGATTGTTGGTCTTCATACCTACCTCTTTGCTCTCTAAACTAACAGGGGTAGGTGCAGCAGGTCATTCTGGCACGGGGGGGAACGATCACAGCAATGCGACAACCTTGTGCTAGACGCATCAGACGAAAAATATGGCGTGACATTGGATGTTCAGGGCGCGCGTGAGATGTTGAGCTTCAAAAAGTGAGCGAATCCGGGGTCGGCATAGGCTGTCGGCGGCAGGTCATCGGTCAAGATGGCGGCATCGATTTCAGCCAAATCTTTGGCGCGTTCATCGCCTTGTATTGCATCGATCATGACCAGACCCATCCACAAGGCCAGCAAAGGCAGGGTGGCCGCAAGGCGTCCCCACCAAGCTGAGCGGCGGCGGCCGTTCATTAGAGCGCCAGCCATGCCGGAGCTCGCCAAAAATGTTGGATTGTTGATTTGAGCGGGTCTGCGGTTGGCAATTGCCCTCACGCGCGCCGCTCTCAAGCGCTCGGTCGTATCGCGGGGCAACGCATGAATCCCTTGAGAAAGTCGAGCCGTGACCCTTAAACTGAATCGCTCAGCCGCCAGTTCTTGCTGGTAGTTCTGTGAGTTCGTCATGGTCTTATTCCTTTCGCACGCAGTGCACTCGCCAATGATGCGACCGCTCTTGAGCAATGGGTTTTGACACTGCCAACAGAACAGCCCATCGCAGACGCGGTTTCAGCAACATCCAGTTCCTCCCAGTAACGCATCAGAAAGGCTTCCCGTTGACGTCCCGGCAGATCTTGGATTGCAACTTCGATTGCGAGCAAAATTTGAGCCCGCTCCGACGTAGTCTCTGCGCTTTCTGCTCGATTGGGGTCATCCGAAAGCTGCAGTGCCTCGAGCAGATCAAAGTCGCCATCTGTGTCCTCAGGTTGAAAATCGCCAAAATTAGTGAACAGAGACTGTCGCACCTTCTGTCGCCTAAAAAAGTCCAACGTACAGTTCGACAGTATGCGCTGAAACAGCATTGGCAGCTCTGTCGATGGCTTGTGCCCATAATGTTCTGCCAGTTTCATCATGCTGTCTTGCACGATATCTAAAGCCGATTCCTCATTGCGTACATGGTAGATGGAGCGTTTGAATGCTTTTTTTTCAACGCTTTTGAGAAAATCAGCTAGTTCTCGTTCGGTGGCCAAGAGGAGGGCGGCGGTGACGCAGTAGATTGATCGATTGGCAAGGCCGGAAAGAAGCCTGCCCGGTAGGCCATCGCACTTAAGAATTATGGCACTCGCAATGCGGGCTGTCATTGTTACCTGCCACAGCATGGAGCGCAATGTCATAATCGCGCTCGCAAATCAAAAGGCAAACGGGTCATAGTCCAGCGCAAGAATCCCGGCGCTCATGGCTTTGACCTCAAGTTCCAACGCGCTGCCACAAGCATACGCATAGGGGCACCCTAGGTTTTTCGTTAGAGAAAATCACAAAGGTTCATCATGGAAATATCAAAAACCGACCTCTCATCGGCGGCGAACAGTGCCGCTCCAAAAGCAACCTCTGTCGTTCAGGGCCTCAAGGGCCCGGGCGTCCAAGAGGAACTCCGTGGCGCCGAAATTCTGGTCAGAGCCCTTCAAGCCGAAGGCGTTAAATATGTTTGGGGTTATCCCGGCGGCGCTGTGCTCCACATTTACGACGCTTTTTACAAACAAAACTCGATTCAGCACGTCTTGGTGCGGCACGAGCAGGCGGCAGTCCATGCTGCTGACGGGTACGCTCGCGCAACCGGTGACGTCGGCGTCGCTTTAGTGACCTCTGGGCCTGGCGTAACCAACGCGATTACTGGGATAGCGACTGCTTACATGGACAGCATCCCGATGGTAATTGTGACTGGCCAAGTCCCAACCCACGCGATTGGACTCGATGCTTTTCAGGAGTGTGACACTGTCGGCATCACCCGACCAATCGTAAAACACAATTTTCTCGTCAAAGACGCGCGTGACATGGCTGATGTCATGAAAAAAGCGTTCCACATTGCGAGAAGCGGTCGTCCTGGACCGGTTGTGGTGGATATCCCTAAAGATGTGTCTTTCAAGAAAACTCCCTACGCAGGCTATCCAGAGTCGGTCGAAATGCGATCCTACAACCCCGTCCGAAAGGGGCATGGCGGACAGATTCGTAAAGCCTTGCAGCTGCTGCTAACGGCCAAACGTCCTTACATTTACACCGGGGGCGGCGTGTTGCTTAGCAATGCCTCAGCAGAGTTACGTACTCTGGTGGATATGTTGGGATATCCATGTACCAACACCTTGATGGGCCTGGGTGCCTATCCCTCGAGTGACCCGAAGTTTCTCGGGATGTTGGGCATGCACGGCACAGTAGAGGCCAACAATGCGATGCAGAACTGCGACGTCCTTCTCGCAGTGGGCGCTCGATTTGACGACCGTGTGATTGGTAACCCCAAACATTTTGCCCAGAATGAGCGAAAAATCATTCATGTTGACATCGATCCCTCAAGCATTTCAAAACGCGTCAAGGTCGATATCCCTATTGTGGGCGACGTGAAAGATGTCTTGTCAGAAATGATCGCCATGATCAAAGAAGGCAGCGTGAGGCCCGATGGCAACGCATTGGCTGCTTGGTGGGACACGATTGAGGCGTGGCGCAAGCGCGACTGCTTGAAGTACGACCACGGCAAGGGTGACGTGATTAAGCCCCAGTACGTAGTGGAAACCCTTTGGAACATGACCAAGGACGTTGAAACATACATCACCTCCGACGTTGGTCAGCACCAAATGTGGGCAGCCCAGTACTACCGGTTTGACCAACCACGCCGTTGGATCAATTCGGGTGGGCTTGGGACCATGGGCGTTGGTATCCCGTACGCCATGGGTATCAAGCTGGCCAAACCCGAGGCCGAAGTATTCTGTATTACGGGCGAGGGATCGGTCCAAATGTGCATTCAGGAACTATCGACCTGCTTGCAGTACAACACCCCGATCAAGATCGTTTCCCTGAATAACCGATACCTTGGCATGGTGCGCCAGTGGCAGGAAATTGACTATGAGGGTCGTTACAGTCACAGCTACATGGATGCGCTGCCAAACTTTGTCAAGCTCGCTGAGGCCTATGGGCATGTCGGTATGCTCATCGAGAAGCCACAGGACGTGGAGCCGGCGCTGCGTGAGGCGCGTAAACTTAAGGATCGCACAGTGTTCATGGACTTCCGCACTGATCCGACCGAAAACGTGTTCCCTATGGTTAAAGCCGGTATGGGTATCACGGAAATGCTGTTGGGCTCCGAAGACCTTTAACATTTTTTTTGACGAATCTATTGCCTGCCGAGCCTGGCGGTTACCGCCGCGAGGGGAGGGCAGCGAGAAGAGGAATCACGCCTATGAAACATATTATTGCTGTATTG
>CAMCZF010000317.1 GCA_945885775.1 Rhodoferax sp. OV413
CTTTTGATAGCTAGAAACGACCAGCCGAAAAGGCTTAGAGTCATATCTGAGCGAAATAATTTCCCGACTGACCTGTACATCGCCGAAGGCCTGTGCCGCGAGCACGGCGGCACACTGACGCTGCTGGAGGCCGACGAACTGCTGGCCGCACTGACGCCTGAGTCTGCGGAGGACGTGGCGGTGCTGCTGCTGACCCATGTGAACTACCGCACCGGCGCCATGCACGACATGACCGCCCTGACTGCTGCGGCGCACCGGGCCGGCGTGCTGACGGTGTGGGACCTGGCGCACAGCGCGGGTGCCCTGCCAGTGGACCTGACAGCGGCTGAAGCAGACTTTGCCGTGGGCTGCGGCTACAAATACCTCAATGGCGGGCCGGGCGCGCCGGCCTTTGTCTGGGTGCATCCGCAGCACGCCGAGCGATTCTGGCAACCGCTGGCCGGCTGGTGGGGCCATGCGGCGCCCTTTGCCTTCACGCCCGACTACAAGCCAGCGCCTGGCATCGGCCGTTACCTGTGCGGCACCCAGCCCATCCTGAGCTTGGCGGCACTGGCCTGCGGCCTGGACACTTTCAGCGCCGCAGAGCCCCTGGGCGGCATGGCGGCGCTGCGCCAGAAATCGCTGGCTTTGTCGGACCTGTTCATCGAGCTGGTAGCGCAGCGCTGTGCCGGGCACGATTTGACGCTGGTGACGCCGCTGGCGCACGCGCAGCGCGGCTCGCAGGTCTGCCTGGCCCGGGCTGACGGCGCCTTTGCCATCATGCAGGCACTGATTGCGCGCGGCGTGATTGGCGACTTCCGCGCCGGCGACGGCGGCCGGCACCCGGACATCCTGCGCTTTGGCCTGACGCCGCTCTACACCAGCTTTGCCGACGTGTGGCACGCCGTGGAGCATTTGCGCCAGGTGCTGACCAGCGGCGAGTGGCAGCGGCCCGAATTCAACCGGCAACAGGCCGTAACCTGACATGAACACACCAGCGGGCACCCCGCACAGCACATCCGAGCAGATCGTGGCGGCAGAGAAAGCTCAGCTCGACTTCAGCCGCGCCATGAGCTATGGCGACTACCTGCACCTGGACCAGATTCTGGGCGCGCAGCATCCTCGCTCGCCAGACCACAACGAGATGCTGTTCATCATCCAGCACCAGACCAGCGAGTTGTGGATGAAGCTGATGCTGCATGAGTTGCAGGGCGCGATGGCCTGCGTGGCGGCCGACGACCTGGGCAGCGCTTTCAAGATGCTGGCTCGGGTGAGCAAGATCATGGAGCAGCTGGTGCACGCCTGGGACGTGCTGGCCACCATGACGCCGCCCGAGTACAGCGCCATCCGGCCCTACCTGGCCAGCTCCAGCGGTTTCCAGAGCGCGCAGTACCGCTGCATCGAGTTTGCGCTGGGCAACAAGAACGCCGCCATGCTGAAACCGCATGCACACCGGGCCGATTTGCTGGCGCAGGTGCAGGCGGCCTACCTGGCGCCTTCGCTGTACGACGAGGCACTACGGCTGCTAGCAAGGCGCGGCCTGACCCTGCCCGCCAGTCACACCGAGCGCGACTGGACCCAGCCCTACGCCGCCAGCCCCGAGGTGGAAGCCGCCTGGCTGGTGGTGTACCGCAGCCCGCGCGACCACTGGGACCTGTACCAGTTGGGCGAAGAGCTGACCGACTTGGAAGACGCCTTCCGCCTCTGGCGCTTTCGCCATGTGACCACGGTGGAGCGGGTGATCGGCTTCAAGCGGGGCACCGGTGGCACTGGCGGTGTGAGCTACCTGCGCAAGATGCTCGACGTGGTGCTGTTCCCCGAGATCTGGACACTGCGCACCAGCCTGTAGCCGGCACACCCATCTCGCCCCGTCGTCCTCGCGAAAGCGCGGATCCATGTGCCCGTCGTCCTCGCGAAAGCGGGGACCCATGTGCCCGTCGTCCTCGCGTAGGCGGGGACCCATGACTTCCGATACCCGCTACAGCTCAGCATTTCGTTGGATCAGGCCGGCGCGGCATTCGGCTCCGCGGCTGTCCCCCGCCCGTTGGGCTCCTCCTTGATGCCGCTGCGCCGAACGCCCCGCCGACCTGATCTGGTGAGATCTCTGGCGCGCAATATTTGATACGCCAACCCTATTCCCTGCAGCTTGCCAAATATGGTGCAAACATCCTGGATCCCCGATCGTGGTCGGGGATGACAAGTATCGTCATGTCAACCGACGTCAGGGCCCACCATAGAGCCACGGCAGATCAAGCAGGCGCTCGCCCATCGCCCGCATGGCCAGGTCACGGCCCCAGCGGGTTGGTCCGCTAGCGTGAAAAATCCAGGCGTTGCGCAAGGCGCGCTTTTGAACCCGGGCGTTGCGTTGGCAGCGGGCCTGGGCATAACCTGCCAGCGCGGCGGACGTGGTGCCCAACTCAGCAAGTGCCTGACCGAGCGCCTGGGCGTCCTCGATGGCCATGCCGGCACCTTGCGCCAGGTAGGGCAACATCGGGTGGGCCGCGTCGCCGAGCAGCGCCACCCGGCCCTGTGCCATCTGGGCAGCGCTGCGCAGCGTGTCGCGAATCTGCAAATGCCACAGGCGCCAGCCCTCGATCGCCTGCACCAGCGCCTGCAGTTCGGCTGTCGCGCGGCCCAGGGCCTGTTGAAGGTCGGCGCCAAGCGCCGCATGGTCCCAGCCAGACCGGTCGCCAGCGCGCGCAACTTGCAGCCGATCTTCAACCAGCGCCACCACATTAAGCCAGTCGCCACCGCGCACCGGGTACTGCACCACGTGCAAGCCGGCGCCCAACCAGACCACCACGTTTTGGCAGCGCAGAGCCGCTGGCAGGGACGCCTGCGGCACCATGGCCCGGTAAGCCAAGTGACCGGTTGGGCGGGGTGCGCCGTCACCCAGAAGTTGCTGGCGAACCCGGCTCCATAAACCATCGGAACCGACCAGCAAGGCACCTGCGGTCTGGTGACCGTCCGCGTGGTGCAGACTCACGCCCCTCCCGTCCTGCTCAAAACCGGTGATGGGCTGGGCCAGGTGCAAGGCAGCATCCGTCGTGGCCTGGACCTGTTGCAACAGCAGGCCATGCAGGTCAGCCCGGTGCACCGTGGCGTAGGGCGCACCGTATCGGGCCTTCGCCTGGGCGCCCAGCCGCAACTGCCCCAGCACGCTCCCGGTCTGGGCACTGCGAATGACCAATTGGTCGGGGTAAGCCGCCACCGCTTCCAAGCCCTGTTGCAGTCCCCAGCCATGCAGCAGGCGCGTGACATTGGGGCCGAGCTGAATGCCTGCGCCCACCTCGGCAAAGGCCGGGTTACGCTCAAACAGCTGCACTGGCACCCCAGCCCGGGCGCCAGCCAGCGCCGCCGCCAAGCCACCAATGCCCCCGCCGACCACCAGGACGCTGGCGCGATTC
>CAMCZF010000318.1 GCA_945885775.1 Rhodoferax sp. OV413
CCCCGACGTCCATAAATTCTATGAAGCGCAGCACCATGCCGCTGCCTTTAAAGTGCCGAGCCATCGGCAAGATTTCGTCTGCGTTAGTCCCTCGTTTCACGACCATGTTGATCTTGATTGGCCCCAGGCCCGCCTGACGTGCGGCCTCAATGCCTTCCAGAACATCAGCAACTGGAAAGTCCACGTCGTTCATGCGCCTGAAAACAGCATCGTCCAGCCCATCCAGGCTAACGGTCACTCGCTGCAGACCAGCGGCCTTGAGCGCTGTGGCCTTGCGCTTGAGTAAAGACCCATTGGTGGTCAGGGTCAAGTCCAGAGGCAGGCCCTGCAGTGTGCGCAGGCTGGCGAGTTGCTCAATCAGGAATTCGATATTTTTGCGCAATAGTGGCTCGCCACCAGTGAGACGAATTTTTTGTACGCCGTGGGCGATGAAGGCCTTAGCAACACGGGTAATCTCCTCGAACGACAACAGTTCGGCGTGCGGAAGGTAGGCATAGTCTTTGTCGAACACCTCCTTGGGCATGCAATAACTGCAGCGAAAATTGCAGCGGTCCGTGACACTGATGCGCAGGTCGCGCAGGGGGCGACCCAGTGAGTCAGTCAGCAGCCCATCAGCAATCAGGCGTGTTGCCTGCGCAAAGGCCGCTGCCGGCGGTGCCAAGTCCGTGACGCGCTGGTCCAGCACTGGAATCACGCGTTCAGACATGGCAGACGGCACCAACAAAGCGCTGCGGATTTAATCGCATCATACGCAACGGGCACCGTCCACTTCAAGGCAGACACCGCTGATAAAGCTGGCCTCATCGCTGGCAAGATACAGCGCTGCGTTCGCGACATCAAGGGCGGTCGAGAAGCGCCCCAGCGGGATGCTGGCGCGAAATAGGGCTTTACGGTCTTCTGTCAGCTGACCACCTGCAAATTCGGCGGCCAGGCCAGTATCGGGGTTAAAGACCGGGTTGATACAGTTCACCCGGATGTTGTCTGGTCCGAGCTCGGCTGCCAGCGACTTGGAGGTGGTGATCACAGCGCCCTTGGAGCCGTTGTACCAGGTCAGTCCAGGACGTGGCCGTACACCGGCCGTCGAGGCAATGTTGATAAAGCTGCCCCCGCCCTGGGCGCGAAACACGGGCGTTGCGTGTACTGTGGCCAGGTAGATGCTTTTCACATTCACAGCGTAGCATTTGTCGAACTCTTCTTCGCTGACTTCTAGCGCCGGTCGGTTGCGGTGGGTCCAGCCCGCGTTGTTGACCATCACATCCAGCCTGCCGTGGCGTGTTACCGCTGCAGCGACCAGGGCAGCCACGTCGGCCGAACGCGTTACGTCAGCGGCGAAAAAAGAGGCTCGGCCTCCTATTGCTGTGATGCTGGCAACCACTCGTTCGCCCTGAATGATGTTGATATCGTTGACGATCACGTGGGCGCCCTGCTCAGCCAGGCGCCGGGCGATGCCTTCGCCAATGCCACTACCAGCGCCGGTCACAATGATAGATTTGTCTTTCACACGCTGGGTCATGGCTTGTCTCATGGTTGCAATGGGTGGTCGATTGCCATGGCCTGCGTTGCAACGCGCCAGGGACTCTCGTTATTCTGGCCTGATTCTGGCACGACTCAAGGTTGGTATCAGCCGTGCCGGATGGCCACTGTCTTGAGGGTGGTGAAACCGAGCAAAGCCTCAAAACCTTTTTCGCGCCCGTAGCCGCTGGATTTAACACCGCCAAAGGGCAGTTCTACCCCGCCGCCAGCGCCATAGTTGTTAATGAAAATCTGGCCACTGCGAATGCGCCGCGCCATCCTGAATTGTCTGGCGCCGTCACGGGTCCAAACGCCGGCCACCAGACCAAACTCGGTCGCATTGGCGAGCGCCACCGCCTGGTCTTCGTCTTTGAATGGCATGGCGCACAGCACCGGCCCAAACACCTCTTCTTGCGCTAGCCGATGGTCGAACGGGACGTCGCGCAGCAAAGTGGGCGCCTGGTAGAAGCCGCTTTGGGGCGCTTCATCGACAACCCGGCCCTGCGCCACCATGGGGATGCCCGCCACATGGGCATCGCTCAGGAAGTCCCACACCCGTTGCTGCTGACTTTGCCGGATCAAGGGGCCCAGATCAAGATCCAAACTGGCAGGGCCGACACGCAGATTTTCAAATTCTGCGCCAAGTCTGGCCAACAAGGACTCATAAATCGCCTGATCGACCAGCAGGCGCGACCCAGCAGAGCAGGTCTGACCAGCATTTTGCACGATGCCATTGAGAATGGC
This sequence comes from Rhodoferax sp. OV413, assembly GCA_945885775.1. Taxonomy (GTDB): domain Bacteria; phylum Pseudomonadota; class Gammaproteobacteria; order Burkholderiales; family Burkholderiaceae_C; genus Rhodoferax. Next base: position 2,257 of record CAMCZF010000318.1, read on the forward strand.
GGGAACGGCAGCATCGAGGTCGGCATCAGCAAACACGATCTGTGGGCTCTTGCCGCCCAGCTCCAACGTGACCGGGCAATGCCTTAGTGCGGCAGCCTGCTGAATCAGCGTGCCGACGCTTGGGCTGCCAGTGAAACTGATGTGGTCAATGCCTGGGTGGCGGGCCAGGGCGTCGCCCACCTCATGGCCATAGCCTGTAACGATGTTGATGACACCGGCTGGAAAACCCACCTCTGCGGCCAATTGCGCCACACGGATCAGTGACAGGCAGGCGTCCTCTGCGGGTTTGACCACACAGGTATTGCCAGCGGCGAGGGCGCCGCCGACACTGCGGCCAAAAATTTGCATGGGGTAATTCCACGGAATGATATGCCCAGTCACCCCGTGCGGCTCGCGCCATGTCAGCACGCTGTATCCGTCTAGATAGGGAATTGTCTCGCCATGGAGTTTGTCACAGGCACCCCCGTAAAACTCAAAGTAACGCGCCAATGCCAAGGCGTCAGCTTTTGCCTGCCGCGTGGGTTTACCGCAATCGCGCTGCTCAATCTGACTTAACTCCTCGGCATTCTCGGTAATTTTGCTGCTTAGGCGCATCAACAGCCGCCCTCGTTCGGCGGCGCTGAACTTGCGCCACGCGCTGTCGAGCCCTTGTCGCGCGGCCTGAACCGCACTGTCAATATCGCTGGCATTGCTTCGTTGAATCTGTTCGAAGGTCTGGCCATCGGAAGGGTCCAGCACTGCGATTGTTCGCCCAGAGGAGGACGGGACTGAGGCGTTGGCGATGTAGTTGAGTTGCATGCCACGATTTTCCTGCAAAAATCTGGCACCGCTCTCATGGTGAGACAAGAGGCCAAAAAAACAAACTATTTCCGCTCAGTTAGAGCCTAGAAATTGCCCAAACAAATTGAAAGCAGTGTTCCCCTGTGCTGCCTCAAGCACTTATGGGTCGAGCGATCCCATCAATGGTAAATATTCGGTAATCCCGTCTTGCTATTTACACAGAAGTGTGGAGAAGTTTTTGCGCAGCGGGTAAAGCCAGATATCTTTGGCCGGGATGAGCACCTTGTGGCTGGTGGATTTCTTGCCCCTACCTGCGGTACGTCCGACGTTA
>CAMCZF010000319.1 GCA_945885775.1 Rhodoferax sp. OV413
CTGCCCTGCGACAGCCCCAGCAATTGCGTCAATTCGGCCAGCGAAGGTTTAGCGCCCCTGGTCTATGCCGGCGATGCTGCGCGCGGCTTGGCGCTGCTGAAGGCCACGCTGGCCCATTTTCCTGAGGCTACCGTCACGGCCAGCGGGCCACTGCGGCTGGCGTTGATTTTTCGCACCACTTTGGGCTTCAAGGACGAGGTGATCTTTGTGTTGGACCCAGCCGGGCAAAGAATCCAGTTCCGCTCCCGCTCGCTCATGGGCCGCTATGACTTTGGCAAAAACCGCTCGCGCATGGTGGCTGTCGTGGCGCAATTTCAGGCTGAAGCCCGAAACTGACCAAAACCTGCTGCGGAGATTCACTTTTTTCATCCCAGCTGAAGCAAATTTCAGCGTCGACTCTGGATGCAGGCTTTACCATGCGAACCAGAACAAGGAGACCTTGATGTCCGTGATCACCCACATTGAAGACCTGCGCGTATTGGCCCAAAAACGTGTGCCCCGCATGTTTTACGACTACGCTGACTCGGGCGCCTGGACCGAATCAACCTACCGCGCCAATGAGAGCGATTTCCAGCGCATCAAGCTGCGCCAGCGGGTGGCGGTCAACATGGAAAACCGCAGCACCGTCAGCACCATGATCGGTCAGCCGGTGGCGATGCCAGTGGCGATTGCGCCCACCGGCCTCACCGGCATGCAACATGCCGACGGAGAGATTCTGGGGGCGCTGGCGGCCAAAAAATTTGGCATCCCCTTCACCCTGTCGACGATGAGCATCTGCTCGATCGAAGACATCGCCGAAGCCACCGGCGGCCACCCGTTCTGGTTTCAGCTGTATGTGATGAAAGACCGGGGCTTCATTGAGCGACTGATCGACCGGGCCAAGGCGGCCCACTGCTCTGCGCTGGTGATCACGCTGGACCTTCAAATTCTGGGGCAGCGCCACAAGGACCTCAAAAACGGCCTGTCGGCGCCACCCAAGATGACGCTGGCCAACCTGATCAACATTGCCAGCAAGCCGCGCTGGGCCTTGGGCATGCTGGGCACCCAACGGCGGCAGTTCGGCAATATCGTCGGTCACGTCAGCGGCGTTGAGAACATGGGCTCATTGAGCGAGTGGACGGCCAAACAGTTTGACCCGGCGCTGAACTGGGGCGACGTCGAATGGATCAAGAAGCGCTGGGGGGGCAAGATCATCCTCAAGGGCATTCAGGACGTGGAAGACGCCCGGCTGGCTGTGGCCAGCGGTGCTGACGCGCTGATCGTCTCCAACCACGGCGGGCGCCAGCTCGACGGCGCGCAGTCCTCGATCGGGGCCCTGCCGGCCATCGTGGACGCGGTGGGTTCGCAGATCGAGGTGCACATGGACGGCGGTATCCGCAGCGGGCAAGATGTGCTCAAAGCCCGGGCCCTGGGGGCGCGTGGCACCTACATCGGCCGCGCTTTTTTGTACGGTCTGGGCGCCATGGGCGAAGCCGGCGTGACCAAGGCGTTAGAAATTATTCACAAGGAACTGGACCTCACCATGGCTTTTTGCGGCCATACCCAGATCGACCGGGTGGATCAGCGCATTTTGTTGCCCGGCAGCTACTGAAACTTGCCCACATCAAGGGCGGGGCTGATTGATGCAGGCTTGGCGCTGAAACCGGCTTGCTATCCTTAGCGGCCATGAGCTCCCTCATCCGCCGTATCGCTCACCTGGACATGGACGCGTTTTACGCGTCGGTTGAGTTGCTGCGCTACCCGCAGCTCAAGGGCCTGCCAGTGGTGATCGGCGGCGGCCGACGCAACGAAGACGATTTGCTGGCGCGGCTGAACCAGGAACGGCCGGAAAGGCTCTGGACCATGGCCGACCTGGGACGCATCCCAATCGATTTTTTCCCACGGCTGGCAGACTACACCGGGCGTGGCGTGATCACCACCGCCACCTACCCGGCGCGGCAGTTTGGCGTGGGCTCGGCCATGGGCCTGATGAAAGCCGCCCGGCTGTGCCCGCAGGCCATTTTGTTGCCGGTGGACTTTGCCGAGTACCGAAAGTACTCCCGCGCTTTCAAGGCCATCGTGACCGAGATCGCGCCGGTGATGGAAGACCGTGGTGTGGACGAGGTCTACATTGACTTCACCCACGTGCCTGGCGGCCAACGCGAAGGCGGGCGCGTGCTCGCGCGCCTGATCCAGAAAAGCATCTTCGACCAAACCGGCCTCACTTGTTCGGTCGGCGTGGCACCCAACAAGTTGCTGGCCAAAATGGCCAGCGAGTTCAACAAGCCCAAGGGGATTTCCATCGTGCACGAGGCCGACCTGGCCGACATGATCTGGCCACTGGCCTGCCGCAAGATCAACGGCATTGGCCCAAAAGCGGACGAAAAGCTCAAAGGACTGGGCATCGAGACCATTGGACAGCTGGCCCAAAAGGACATGGGCTGGCTGAGCAGCCACTTCGGCCCGCGCACCAGCGCTTGGCTGCATGACGCTGCCCATGGCCGAGATGAGCGACCGGTGGTCACCGAGAGCGAGCCGGTGTCCATGAGCCGCGAAACCACGTTTGAGCGTGACCTGCACGCCGTGCACGACCGCGCAGAGCTGGGGGCCATCTTTACCCGGCTTTGCGCTCAGGTGGCCGACGACCTGCAGCGCAAGGGTTATGTCGGCCGCACCATTGGCATCAAGCTGCGCTTTGCCGACTTCAAGAGCCTGACCCGCGACCTGACCATAGCCACACCCACCGCAGACGCCCAGGCCATCCGGCGGGCAGCAGGCCAGTGCCTCAAACGCGCGCCGCTGACGCGCCGCTTTCGGCTGCTGGGTGTGCGCGTGGGGGCCTTGCAACGGCTTGGCCATGCTGCAAACTTAGAGCCAAATCAGCCCCTAAGCCCCGTCAATACTGGGGTTTTTGCTACAAATTCGGAAGCAAATGATGTTTGGACCGGGCAATTGTTTTGACATCCGCTGTGACAAAAACACCACAGCTCAAAAGGAAATAGCCACCTGCCCTACATTTGCTTACAAAATACCGCCGACTCAAGCCATTTCAGTTGCGACAAACTATTGTCTGCCACTGACATGCTTTATTGCACCTGAAATTCAGCAGAAAGTTTTGTATGCCAAATAGCAGAGAGAAATTGCTACCCACCCGGCCTGATCAAGACCCAAGGACTGCAGCGCGCGCCGAAGCCATCGCCTCGAATCGGGCGATGTCCCGAACTCAGTTGCAGGTTTGAGCCGGTGGTCATGAATATTATGCTGCCTTCTTGAGTGATTGGGTTGCGGGACGAAGACCGTTTATCAGTGTTTTCAAGTCCGCATGACCACGCAGTTTCTTGAACGATTTCTCCGC
>CAMCZF010000320.1 GCA_945885775.1 Rhodoferax sp. OV413
ATGATGACCGAGCGTTCGCCCACCACGGTGCGCTTGAAGTCACCCGGGCTCGGAATCTCCGCCTCCAGGCCGACATAGCTCCAGTGGCCCTGGTAAAAAAAACGATCCAGCTCCTTGCGGTGCCGCGCCTCATCGGTATAGACGGCAAAGGGGATGCGACTGGTGTCGTCGCGTTCCCACTGAAGGGGCTGGGCAGGGGTCATGCGGGGCGCTCCGGAACAGACAGGCCCGTATCATGGCATGGTCTGCCCTCCTACAATGCCGGTCCTCTTCCAACCCTCTTCCCATGCTCCAATTTGACCTGCTCGCCACCGACCCAGACAGCCATGCCCGGCGTGGCCGCCTGACCCTTAACCATGGCGTGGTGCAGACCCCGATCTTCATGCCGGTGGGAACCTACGGCACGGTCAAGGGTGTGATGCCGCGCAGCCTGGAGGAGATGGGGGCGCAGATCATCCTGGGCAACACCTTTCACCTGTGGATGCGACCGGGACTGGACGTGCTGGCGCAGTTTGGCGGCCTGCATGCCTTTGAGAAGTGGGACAAACCGATCCTCACCGACAGTGGCGGTTTTCAGGTCTGGTCGCTCGGCGAGATGCGAAAAATCAGCGAAGAAGGCGTGCGCTTTTCCTCGCCGGTCAATGGCGACAAGCTGTTTCTCACGCCCGAGATCAGCATGCAGATCCAGACCACGCTCAATTCCGACATCGTGATGCAGTTTGACGAGTGCACGCCCTATGTGTCGGTCGAGCCCAAGACCAAGGGGCAGATCACCACCGAGCGCGATGCCCGGCTGTCCATGGCCTTGAGCCTGCGCTGGGCCCAGCGCTGTCAGACCGAGTTTGCGCGGCTGCAGAACCCTAACGCGCTGTTTGGCATCGTGCAGGGCGGCATGTTTGAGCACCTGCGCGACGAATCATTGGCAGGGCTGGAGGCGCTGGACTTTCCCGGCATCGCCGTCGGCGGCCTCAGCGTGGGTGAGCCCAAGGCCGACATGCTGCGCCTGCTGCAGCACGTCGGGCCCCGCTTGCCCAAGCACAAACCGCACTACCTGATGGGCGTGGGCACGCCAGAAGACCTGGTGGCCGGCGTACAAAACGGTATCGACATGTTTGACTGCGTGATGCCCACCCGCAACGCCCGCAATGGCCACCTGTTCACCCGCTTTGGCGACCTCAAAATCCGCAACGCCCGCCACAAAGCCGACGCCGGCCCGTTGGATTCGACCTGCAGCTGCTACACCTGCGCCGGCCACACCCGGCCTGATGGCACCGTGGTGGGCGGTTTCAGCCGGGCCTACCTCCACCACCTGGACCGCTGCGGCGAGATGCTGGGGCCAATGCTGGCCAGCATCCACAACCTGCACTACTACCTGAACCTGATGCGTGAGGTGCGCGAGGCGCTGGACGCCGCCCGACTGAGCGCTTTCGTGGTGCAATTCCACGCCGACCGCGCACGCGGGGTGTGAGCCACCGCGCTGCAGACCGTGGCTAGCTTTGGCGGGTAAACACCGTTAGCACGCCGGTGTAGGCGTAGAGGTGGTCATGGGCGATTTCGCCGGCCGCAAAGAACCCGACCAAAGGCACGTCGCCCAAGGCCCGGCGGATGATCTGCAGTTCGGCGCTGGCACCACCAAAATGCGGGCCACCGCGCCCGGTGCAGCTGACATAAATGGCCCCCGCAATACCGCGTGCCGGGTGCGGCGCGGCTTCTGCCTCAGAGGCATGCAAGGCGGTGGCGGTCTCCACCGCCATCTCCTGCGGCTCCAGCTCTTCGCGGATCTCGGCACAAACGCGCATCAGGTCGGCCCGCGCCGCCTGCACATTGCGTTGGCAAAAGGCCAACTGCATGCCCTCCTGCAAACGGTCTGACACGGCCACACCGCGGCGCCCCGGGTCCAGCCCAATCAGGTGGCGCACCAGCACGTCTTTGCCAAAGTTGCCAGTCCGGCCCACCGCAGCGCTGTCGTCATGCGCACCACCGGCAAGCGGTGCTGGCACCAGGCCAACCAGCGTGGCCCGTACGGCCCTCAGTGCGGTTTCCGGCTGCGCCAGCGTCACCTTGAGCTCGCGCAACATCACATCGAGTGCCGGCTCGTTGTCAAGCGTCAGCGCCACGTTGTCCTGCACGCTGGTGACCTGATGCGCCCGCGCCAAGGGCAGGCAGCCTTGGGTCACCCGAGAGATCAGGTTCACCCCTTCAGCAAAGGCCACACCACTCAGACCCCCCTGAAACACGCCACTGGCCGCGCCGTGGCCACGAATATTGCCATTGCCGCCCACCGCAAACTGCACGGTCCCGAGGCGGCTCGACGACAGGCCGCCAAACAGATAACCCGAGGCGGTGCGCGCTGCCATGTCATGAATGAGTTCTGCCAGCTCCGGGCCGGCGGGGTCGGCGTGCACCAGGGCGGTATGGGCTTCAAAGCCCAGGCCCAGCGGCGCGACACCAGAAAACACCCGGTACTGGTCTGGCGGCAACTCGCACAGCATCACAGCCAGCGCCGGCTCATCAAAATACTCCACATTGTTGGAGGCAATGCCCACACCCACGGTACCCGACCAGTCGGTTATCTCAGGCAACTCGCCACTCAGGTGGTCCAGGATCTCCTGGGCCTGTGGCGCGTAATGGTCGGTGATGTAGAGCAAGGCCAGCGTGGGTGCATTGGCGTAGCCGTGCAGCGCCATCTGCGCACGCAGCTGGGCCAATACCAGGCCAGCCGCCATGCGCCACTGCGGGTGCGTGGCGTGGCCGTAGGGAAAAAGTTTCATGCCTTGTTGCAACCCCAGACTGTCAACGACTTCTGGTCGCCGGTTTCTTTATGACTTTTCTGGCTGTAGCCCTTGTCGCAGCTACATTGTTTGCTACTTTTTTTGTAGCTTTCGCTGCTGGCTTTGCTGTTCCGGCTGCGGGGTTGCTGACAGCATCGGCGGCGCTGTGCTTGGCCACATCTTTCATCGCTGTGGCCGCAATTTGCTGAAACTGCTGCGTCAGCGCGCCCCACAACTGCATGGGGTCCACCAGGCCTGCCGAGGCCTTAGCAGCAGGCTTGCCAGACCGACGCGCTTTTTTTGCGGCAAGCTCTGCCGCTGTTGCCGCCTCTGCCGCCTCTGCCGCGCTACGCGCAGCGGCTGCCGCTTTTTCGCGCTCGTGCTTCGCCCCCAAATCGACCGGGTCGGCGGCCTTCGGCTTGAACGAGTTAGCGAGGTCACCCATGTTGACATTCATGCCCTTGAGCGCGGCGAGGGTCATTTTTTGCACCTCCAGCGCCTGCACCGTGGCGCCAAGCGCCTTGGAGTTTTGATCCAGCCAGAAATGCACCGC
>CAMCZF010000321.1 GCA_945885775.1 Rhodoferax sp. OV413
GTGGATATCGAAAAGGATGACCGGGGTGATGACCGCAACGTCGTGAAGACAGCTGTCGAGCCCGACCCCCCGGACTACGCGCGCACCATTGGCGTGCCTTCCAAGGTGGCTCCAAGCAACAACGCGCCAGCCAATTCAGCAGCCCAAGCCCCTGCTGCTCAAAGCGCAGCACCGGCACACCAAGCTCCAGCGCCCCAACGCGCGCCCGTCTCCGGCAAACCCGCATGGGCGCAGTAAGGAGCGCCAGCCATGAATGCCTCTTTACCCACAGCGCAGGCCTACCACCCGGGCTGCTTCACTGACGCGTCGCAGTACCAGCAGTGGCGCACCTATGCCATCAAGACCCGAGCTGGTGACAGCGACTACTGCACCGACTGCACCCGTGCCTACCAGCACCAGATGATCAAGCAGTGCCGCTGCCTGCACGCCAAAACCCGCTTCTTTGTTGACTGTGACGGCTATACCGAGGGTCGCCGTCCAGTCAGTGAACGTCTTGTCAATTGCAAGAAGAAAGGCAGGCGATGAAATGCTGGGTCTGCTCACGTCAAGCCCGGGGGTACGGTCATACCGACAACCGGCATCGCACAGGACAGGCCCAGCGGTATCCGCTGGACTGGGTCTTTTGTTCCGAACGCTGTCAAAAAGCGTTTCACGCCATGTATGGCAACTGGGTTCGTTTGAAAGACGACGTCGTCAATGCCAAGGGGGTCGCCATGGTCAATCTCACTGAAGTTGAGCAAAACGCCATGGTCAAGTGCCTGCATGCCTTCGGCGACGCAGCCGGTGCCATTGGGTTCAAAAAGCCACTGGGTGACTATTCTGAGTCTGAAGCCTTGGCGGTGATCGACGCCATCGTGACCTGCTTTACGCAGGCCATGGTGGAGCACCACGAGAAGTCCAAGTACCCACCGGTGCGTGGTCTGCCAGAGGTTCCGGATCCCATGGCGAATTTGGTCGCCAATCCGTTTGCCGACATGGAAAGCGACCTGCCCTGGGAGGACGCCAAATGATGGACTTCAACTCATCATCAAGCGTCAGTGGTCAGATCAGCACGCTGATCGATCTGGGTCTGCAAAAGACCCGATCCAATGAAAAATCCCGCCAATATCTGGGCGCATCCCGTCTGGGCGTGTCGTGCGAGCGCGCACTGCAATACGAGTACGCCCAAGCGCCAGTGGACCCGGGGCGGGAGACGCAGGGTCGCATTCTGCGCATTTTTGAGCGTGGCCACGTCAACGAGGACAGCATGGTTGCATGGCTGCGGGCGGCCGGGTTCGACCTGCGCACGCACAAACCCAATGGCGAGCAGTTTGGGTTCTCAACGGCTGACGGTCGCTTGCAGGGGCACATCGATGGTGTCTTTGTCGGCGGGCCTGAAGGATTCACCTATCCGGCGCTTTGGGAAAACAAGTGTCTGGGTTCCAAATCCTGGCGTGATCTTGAGAAAAACAAGCTCGCGGTCTCCAAGCCGGTCTACGCCGCGCAAGTGGCCATTTACCAGGCCTATCTGGAACTGCATGACAACCCGGCCATCTTCACGGCGGTCAACGCCGACACGATGGACATTTATGCCGAGTTGGTGCCGTTTGATGCGGCGCTGGCCCAGCGCATGTCCGACCGGGGTGTGAAGGTGATTGCGGCCACCGAGGCCGGTGAGTTGCTGCCTCGCGCCTACCTTGATGCCACCCACTTTGAATGCAAGTTTTGCGCGTGGCAAGACCGCTGCTGGAGGACAACCCAATGAACGAAATAGCACCAACACCTCATGTGGTCAAAGAGCCCTTTGTCGATGCCCGTGAGGCAGCGTACACCATGAATCTGCCGATGTATTACATGACCAATGCCCGCCAGCGCAGCAAACTTCGCCTGCCTCATTACCACATCGGCCGCATGGTGCGGTTTAAGTTGTCTGAACTTGCACTATGGCTCCAAGCCCAGGGAGGCAGCCATGATGGACTTTAATGATGTGACACCGACACCAGCTCCGCCCACTTGTGGCAACCGCGAAGAGATTCGCGCAAGCTTGCTGCTGCGGCTTGAGTCGGTGCTGATGGACATGTTCCCCGCTGGCAAGGTCAAGCGCGGCAAGTTCCTGATGGGCGACATCCTCGGCAGTCCGGGAGACAGTCTGGAGATCGTGGTTACTGGCGATAAGGCCGGTTTATGGACAGATCGTGCGACTGGTCAGGGTGGTGACATCTTCGATCTGATTTCCGGTCACTTGGCCCTCAACGTTCACTCTGACTTTGCCAAGGTGCTGAGTTTTGCGGCGCAACTGGTCGGCAAAGTGCCGCCGCAGGCAACGCGCAAACGCAAGGCAGGGCCCGCCATGGATGAACTGGGCCCAGCTACGGCCAAGTGGGAGTACCTGGACACTGAGGGCAAGTTGATCGCCATCGTCTACCGCTATGACCCACCCGGGCAGAAGAAGGAATTCCGCCCCTGGGATGTCAAGCGCAAGAAAGCAGCGCCACCCGATCCACGGCCACTGTACAACCAGCCGGGCATGCTCAAGCCAGATCGGGTGGTGGTGGTCGAAGGCGAAAAATGTGCCAAAGCCCTGATCGATGTGGGCATCTGCGCCACCACCGCTATGCATGGAGCCAATGCGCCGGTGGACAAAACCGACTGGTCACCGCTGGCGGGCAAGGTGGTGATCATCTGGCCAGACAAGGACAAGCCCGGCTGGACGTATGCAGAAAACGCAGCACAGGCCATTCTTGCAGCCAAGGCCACCAGTTGCGTCATCCTGTACCCGCCCGAAGGCAAACCCGATGGTTGGGACTGCGCCGACGCGCTGGCCGAGGGCGTAGATGTTCACGACATCGTGGCCAACAGCCCTTACATGACCATTCATCTGCCTGACATTGGAGCGGCAAAAGCTGCCCAAACAGCGCCGAGCCCCAGCAGTGACGAGGAGCATACGGTTTGGGGTACCGAAGATGCGCTGGCAGTGAGTTTCACGAGCCGCTACAAAAATGACTGGCGATACGTTGCGGCGTGGGGTAAATGGCTGATGTGGGATGGCCAGCGCTGGCGCAGCGAGGACACGCTGGCCGCATCTGACCTGGTGCGTCATATCTGTCGCTTCGCATCGCTCAAGTCTGACAACCCCAAGCTTGCGGCCAAATTGGCGGCTTCGGGCACCATTAGCGGTGTCGAGCGACTGGCTCGGGCTGATCGCAGCCACGCGGGCACCACAGATGAGTGGGATGCCGACGAGTGGTCAATCAACACGCCAGGTGGCGTGGTTGACCTGCGTACCGGACGGATGCGCGCCCATGATCGCGGCGACCGCATGACCAAAATC
>CAMCZF010000322.1 GCA_945885775.1 Rhodoferax sp. OV413
ACCGGCGCATTCAGCTGCAGCATGTGTTGCGCCATGCCATGTTGCCGGTGGTGACCATCCTGAGCCTGCGCATTGGCTGGATCATTGGCGGCGCCGTCACCATCGAGTACGTCTTTGCCCGCCCAGGGCTGGGCTCGCTGCTGATCACCTCACTGGCGCAACGCGACTACCCCGTGGTTCGGGGTTGCCTGCTGATGCTGGCCATCGCGGTCATGCTGGGCACCCTGCTGGGCGACCTGGTCCAGGCCAGCATGGACCCACGCGTGCGGGAGCATTTGCGATGAGCCGCTGGAAAAATTCAGCGCTCGGGCGCACGGTGCGCACCTGGCGCGGTGGGCTGTCGCTGGCCGTGCTGGTCTTGATCGCCATGGCCGCCCTGTTCGCGCCCTGGGTGGCGCCCTACCACTATGACATCCAGAACCTGTCTGCCACCAACAAAGACCCCTCGCTGGGCCACTGGCTTGGCACCGACGAGTTCGGCCGCGACGTGTTGTCGCGCATCATTTACGGCGCACGGACCTCGCTAACGGTGGCGCTCACCGCCATTTGCGGCTCGGTCACCCTGGGCATGTGCCTGGGCGCCGCCGCGGGCTACTTTGGCGGGCTGTTCGACCGTGCTGTCACGGCGGTGGTCGATTTGACCTGGTCGTTCCCTGAGGTGCTGATCGCCCTGATCTTCGTCGCCATTCTCGGCGCGGGGCTGTACAGCACCATTGTGGCCATCAGCATCGCCTATCTGGCCCAGTTCGCGCGGCTCACGCGGGCGCAGATCTTGACGCTGAAGAGCGAGACCTACGTGGAGGCTGCGGTCAACCTGGGTTCTGGCCATGGCCACATCCTGTTCCGGCACCTGCTGCCCAACGCCATCACGCCGGTGATCGTGGCCGGCATGCTGGCCACGGGCGACGCCATCATCCTCGAAGCCACCCTGGGCTTCTTTGGCCTGGGCGTACAGCCCCCCAAACCCAGCTGGGGCGCCATGATGAGCAGCGGCTCGGCCCAGATCTTCCTGGCCCCGTGGACGATCCTGGGCCCTGGACTGGCCATTGCCATTGCCGTGGTTTCCATCAACCTGTTTGGCGACGCGCTCATCGACGCGCTCGACATCCGCCACCGGGTGCGGGACCACTGATGGCGCTGCTTGAAGTCCGCGATCTGTCTGTGACTATCGGTTCGCTGCAGCCGCTGGACCGGGTCACGTTCTCGGTGGACAAGGGCAGTATCCTGGGCCTGGTGGGTGAATCTGGCTCCGGCAAGTCCCTCACCGCGATGGCGCTCATGGGCCTTTTGCCACTTCTGGGTGGCAGGGTCAGCCAAGGTTCGGTGCAGTTTGATGGCACCGAACTGGTCGGTCTGGACAGTGAGCGCTACCGCGCACTGCGGGGCCGGCGCATCGCGCTCATCACCCAAAACCCCATGACCTCGCTGGATCCTATCCAGCGCGTCGGCGCCCAGATCGACCAGGTCGGTATCCTGCACCGGGGTTTGACGGCAGCAGACGCCCGCGCCCGCAGCATCGAGCTGCTGACCCAGCTGCGCATCCCTGATGCCGCCACCGTGCACGGCCAGTACCCGCACCAAATGTCAGGCGGCATGAAGCAACGCGTGGTCATCGCCATGGCGCTGGCTGGCGACCCTGAGCTGATCATTGCCGACGAACCCACCACGGCGCTGGACGTGACCATCCAGGCCCAGATCATCCAGATTCTGGTTGACCTGGTGCGCCAACGCGGTCTAGCGCTGTTATTGATCACGCACGACATGAGCGTGGTGGCCCAGGCCTGCGACCAGGTGCTGGTGCTGTACGCGGGCCGCATCGCCGAGAGCAACACGGTCGAGGCCATCTTTGCCCAGGCGCTCCACCCCTACACCCAGGCCTTGATCGCCTGCATCCCGCGCAGCGGCCAGGCCAGCGGCAGCCTGCGGGGCATCGCAGGCATCGTCCCCAGCGTGGCCAGCTATGCCGGCGGCTGCCGCTACCACCCGCGCTGCGGCGTGGCGCAGGCCCGTTGTCAGACCGAGGTGCCCGCCACGCAAGTGCACAACACCCACCGCATCGCCTGCCATGTGGCCACTCTCGGGGCGGCCCATGGCTGACGCCCCCGTCAGCACGAACAGTAACCCGCCCCCACTGGTCCAGACCCGGGGCCTCACCCGGGTGTTCCAGAGCCGGGCCGGCCTGTTCGCCAAGCAGCGCACGCTGGCAGCCGTGAGCGATGTCGACCTTGACATCCCGCGCGGCCGTGTCACCGGCGTGGTGGGCGAATCGGGCTGTGGCAAGTCAACCCTCGCCCGGCTCGTGCTGCGCCTGCTGGATGCCAGCAGCGGCAGCGTGCATTTTGACGGCACCGACCTGGCGAGCCTGCCGTCCGCCGGCTTGCGGGCGTTGCGCCGGCGCATGCAGATGGTGTTCCAGGACCCCTATTCGTCCATCGACCCGCGCTACAGCGTGCACGACGCGGTGCTGGAGCCGCTGCGCGTTCAGGGTCTGGCGCTGGAGGAGGCGGCCAACCGGGCCAAGGTCGCGTCTCTGATGGCCATGGTCGGCCTCAACCAGGTGCTGGCCAACACCTACCCGCACCAGCTGTCGGGCGGGCAGAAGCAGCGTGTGGGTATTGCACGGGCCTTGGCGCTGCAACCCGACTTTCTGGTGCTCGACGAGCCCACGGCCTCGCTGGATGTGTCGATCCAGGCCCAGATCATCGCCCTGCTGGAACAACTGCAGGCCGACCTGGGCCTGACCTACCTGTTCATCTCGCACGACCTGGGCCTGGTGCGCTACTTTTGCCACCGTATTGTGGTGATGTACCTGGGCCGCGTGGTCGAGGTCCTGCCCGATCCGACGGCAACGCCACGCCACCCCTACACCCGAGCGCTGATGGAGAGCACCTTCGAGCCCGACCCGCGCCGACGCCGCACCGTGACCCTCTTGCACGGCGAGATTGCCGACGCCTTCAACTTGCCGGCCGGCTGCGCCTACGCGGCCCGCTGTCCACAGGCCACCCAGCGCTGCCGCAGTGAGCGCCCTAAACTCATCCAGCCGGATGGCATAGACCAGGGCCACAGCCTGGCCTGCCACCACCCCTTGGGGTCCTGAACCACCGGCCCAACCGGCCCCTCACTCGAGACACAGCCCATGACCCGATTCCACGTACTCACCGCCGAGTTTCTGCACGAGACCAACACCTTCTGCAAACTACCCACCGACCTGGCGGTCTTTGCCGAACGCGGCTTGCTCTACGGCGCCGAGGCCGTCGCGGCGCGTCAAGACAACAACACCGAGCTCGGTGGTTTTCTGGAGGC
>CAMCZF010000323.1 GCA_945885775.1 Rhodoferax sp. OV413
GCTGATTTTTCGCGGTTGTACAGGTCCATCGGCGCTTTGGACGGGATGTACAACAGCTGGGTGTACTCGGTGCTGCCTTCGACCCGGTTATGGGTATGGGCCAGCGGGGCCTCGAAGTCGTGGCTGATCTGTTTGTAGAACTCCTCGTACTGCTCGTGGGTGATGTCTTTTTTGGCGCGGGCCCAGATGGCGTTCGCCTTGTTGACCGACTCCCAGTTACCTGTTTTGACCATGCCGCCGGGCTGGCGGCCGCCGTTCTCGTCGCTGGGGTTGATCAGTTCGCCGTCTTTCCAGTCTTCTTTCTCCATCAGGATCGGCAGGCTGATGTGGTCGGAGTACTTGCTGATGATGCTCTTGACCTTCCAGGCACTGGCGTAATCCAGCGCGTCGTCGCGCAGGTGCAGCGTCACGCTGGTGCCGCGTGCGGCACGGTCGATGGTCTCGACCTCAAAGTCGCCCGCGCCGCCGCTGATCCAGCGCACCCCTTCATCGGTGCTCAGCCCGGCACGGCGGGAATCGACCGTGATCTTGTCGGCGACGATAAAGCCCGAATAAAAACCGACGCCAAACTGGCCGATGAGCTGCGAGTCGGCCTTCTGGTCACCTGAGAGTTTGGAGACAAAGTCTTTGGTGCCGCTCTTGGCAATGGTGCCCAGGTGGTCGATCGCCTCCTGCTGGCTCATGCCGATGCCGTTGTCGGTGATGGTCAGGGTCTTGGCGTCTTTGTCAAAACTGACCCGCACTTCCAGGTTAGGCGCGTCTTCGTAAAGGCCGCTGTTGTTGATGGCTTCAAAACGCAGCTTGTCGCAGGCGTCAGAGGCGTTGGACACCAGCTCGCGCAGAAAAATTTCTTTGTTGGAATACAGCGAGTGGGTCACAAGGTGCAGAAGCTGGGCCACTTCGGCCTGGAAGGAGAGGGTTTGCTTGCTCATAGGTGTGGTGTGGTCTCAATAAACGGAGGGTGCATGACGGGCGCCGGAGCCGGTCTCCCGGACAACCCGCAATTATGGGCGATGCGCCATCATTTCAAGGTGCCCGCCGTCTACCTCGGTGTGCGCTGCGCCTCATAAAATGGGCTCTACCCCTCACGCCGCCCGCCGCATGACCCCTCCAACGATGCCCCAAGCGCCCCATGCTCCTCAGCCAGCCGCGCCTTGGCTGAGCGTGGCCCGGCTGGAGATCGGGGTACGCACTTTCCCGCCGGGTGAGAGCAACCCCCGCATCACTGCTTACCACGCCGGCACGAATATTCAGGGTTACGACGACAAGGCCTCTTGGTGCTCGTCGTTTGTGAACTGGGTGTTGGCGCAGAGCGGGATCAAGGGTACTGGCTCTGCGCTGGCGCGAAGCTGGCTCGATTGGGGTGAGCCGCTAGAGGCGCCACTGCCTGGCTGTATTGCTGTGCTTTGGCGTGATGAGCCCACCAGCTGGAAAGGCCATGTGGGCTTTTGGTTGCGCGAGGACGCGGCCGAAGTACACCTGCTGGGCGGGAACCAACTCGAAGCGGTGCGGGAGCATACCTACCCCCGCCTGTGCGTGCTGGGGTACCGCTGGCCTGGGGGGCTAGGCTAAGACACCCAAGCCCAAAACGCTCAAAGGCCGAGCAGTTTCTTGGCTTCGCCCAGCGCCTTCATGGAGGCGTCATGTTTGCCGGCCTTGTGCTGTGCTTCGCCTTCGGCCCGCATGGCTTTCACCTTGGTCATATCGGCACCGGTCAGAACTGGTTTGGTGGCTAATTTGGCGTCAATAGCCTTCATCTCGTTCGGGCAGTTGTGGGCAAAAGCCAAAGAACTGGTGAGGGCCAACAGGGCAAAGAGTGATTTTTTCATGGATGTTCAAGCTGCTGGTGCCAGAAAATGCTGGCGAGATGATTGTTACCACGGCGCTGGCCAACGGGTGTGCCGTGCGCTAAAGCCCCCACACCGGGGCAAGTCTTTGGCTGGGCCTGGCCTTAAAACTTCTCGTGGGGTGCCAGGTAGCGCCACTGCCCCAGCGGCAGGTTGCCCAGCATCACCTGTCCGATACGAACCCGTTTCAGCCCGACCACCTTCAGGCCGACCAGTTCGCACATGCGCCGGATTTGCCGCTTTTTGCCTTCGGTCAACACCACGCGCAGTTGCTCCGGGTTTTGCCAGCTGATCTTGGCGGGTTTCAGGGCCTGCCCGTCCAGGCTCAGGCCGTGACGCAGCTTGTTCAGCAGGGCCGGCGGGAACACGGCCTGCACGTTGGTGGTGATGGGGTCGTCGTCGTCCATGCGAATAAGCTGGCCTGGCTTCGGGTCTGCGTGGGGCTGGCCGGTTTTGTCCAGGCCCAGGTAGACCACGCGCACCAGGTACTCCTTTTCCATCACCGAGTCCTCGCCAATCAATTGGCGCGCCACCCGGCCGTCCTGCGTCAGCACCAGCAGCCCGATGGAGTCGATGTCCAGTCTGCCGGCCGGCACCAGGCTTTGCAACTGTTTGGGGTGAAAGAAAAAGCGTGCGTTGTCCTCAGCCCAGCGGTTTTGCGGCTGCACCAGGGTGATGGCCGGCAGGTGGCCGTCTTCGGCCTGCCCGCTGACCAGCCCCATGGGTTTGTTCACCAGGATGGTGACCTGGTTGGCCTGCTGACCCTGCGCCTGCGGGCTGACCTCGATGCGCACATCGGGTGCCACCTGCATGCCCATGGTGGCCACCACCCCATTCACCTTGACCCAGCCCTTACCGATCCAGTCGTCCGCCTCGCGCCGCGACGCCAAGCCCAGCTCGGCCATGCGCTTGTTCAGGCGCAGCGTGCCGTTGGGGCCGATGGCGGCGGTATTGGTCTGCCCGGCTGGGATCGGCGCCCGCTGGGCGGGTGGCGCAGCACGCCGGAAGGTAGGCGCGGGTGGAGCAGGGGGTTTGGGCAGGGTCATTTGCTATTAAATCAGGAGCTATAACGCTATATTTTACAAGGGCTGGAGGCTGATTTGTCCCTTGATGACCGGAAGATCAACAGCGACGGCTTTATCCTCTCGTCTGGCAGCCCGGCGTCAGGGGTGGCGCGGTAAGGGCGCTGTCTGTGGCGGTCGGCGCAAGCGCCGACGTCGCTGCGATGCTCGTCCAGCGGTCGGGGCGCCGAACTCACTGTGTTCGCTGCGCTCTCGCCGTTCGGACAACCGCGCCCAGCATGATGCCGCGCGCGCGGCGCGCGCCGACCGCTGGCCTGCGCTTCTCGCCGCCCCAGAATGCACCCTTACCGCCCCACCCCCGACGCCAGGCTTTGCCTCGGGGCGGCAAAGATGCTTGTTTGCAAAGGCGCAGTGAAGCGCTGCAGCCCGTCT
>CAMCZF010000324.1 GCA_945885775.1 Rhodoferax sp. OV413
TTTAGACTTTGCCATGGTGGTTGAGCTTTCTTGGTTCTGCGGTTGTTGAAGTCAGAACCCATATTCTGTAGGGCCTGACGGTTTCAACCACCAACCTCAACCTTCAACTACGAGCGGGACATCGCCTCCCGATGTCGTGGGGGGGTCAATCTGGTTAGTTTGGCCGCTACCGCAGCAAGCCCGCCGCCCCCGCCAGGCAGGCCAGGCCGGCCACCAGGGTCAGGCGGCGGCGCAGTGGTAGCCAGGCTTGCAGTTTGTAATAAGGGTAACGGCGTTCATCCACCAGCAGGCACGCCACCAGCAATACGCTCAGGCCAAGCAGGCCCCCTGCCGGCGGCAGCAGCAGCGCCACCCAGGCCAGCAGGCTGGGCATCACGCCCCACAGGTAGGGGCCGGCCCCCGCGCCAGGGTGGTCGCGCATGGCTAGTCCCCAGTGGATGGCGCCAAGAAAGCTGGCGATGGTGGCGCCATAGCTTGCCAGCGCCTGGCTGCTGAAGGCCTGCTGGCCCAGGCCGGGCCACCAGAGCGCCAGTGCCAACACCGCAAACGGGATCACCCCGCCGGCACCGAGCCAGCTGGCCCAGGCCGGTGGCGCGGTCGCCACGGGTGCCGTCATGCCGGGTCAGACGGCTCGGCGCCCGGCGCCTCGGCCGGGGCGGGCGACGCGTCGCCCATCGCGGAGGGTGCGCACATGACGCTGCCGTTCCACTTCTGGCCGCACCAGCAGTAGCCTTCGGCATTGATCAAACAGGTACCGGTACCGCAGCAGCGCTCGTCGTCTTCCATGGTGGTGTCTTTCGCAGTCAAGAAATAAGTCTATTGTCTTCAAACCCGGATGCTGTTGCCGGGGCCGGGGCAATGTCAAAATGGGCAATGGCCACGAACCCCGTCAACCCCAAGAAACTGCTCTTGAGCAAATGGACCGCCGTGCAGCCTATCGCTCGAAACAAGCACTTTCTGGTGGCCAAGGTGATCTTGCCCGAGCCGCCGGCGCTGGCGGTGGAGTGGGTCGACCTGGAGGCGGTGCATTCAAAAACCATCACCCGCATGGCCTGGCGCGAGTTGCGCGACACCAGCCGCTGGCGCCAGGGCTGGGTTTGATTTTGCTATTGTTTATATAGCTATAACCCCAATAACCACGTGGCCTAGAGGCCTAAAACATCCAAAAAAATTTCAAATCTATGTCGACTTTCGCCCACTACCCCAGCCTTCGCGACCGCACCGTGCTGATCACCGGCGGCGCCACCGGCATTGGCGCCTGCCTGGTCGAGCAGTTTGCCGCGCAGGGTGCACGGGTGGGTTTTTTGGATATTGACGCCGACGCTGGTGCCGCGCTGGCCCAACGTCTGGCCGGCAGCCGCCATGCGCCGCTGTTTGTGCTGGCCGACTTGACCGACATCGCGGCCTTGGAGCGAGGCATTGACGCGGTGCGCCAGCACTTTGGCCCGATTGGCGTGCTGCTCAACAACGCCGCCAATGACCAGCGCCACAAGGTGGAGGACACCACGCCCGAGAGTTGGGACGCTGGCATCGCGGTCAACCTCAAGCACCAGTTTTTTGCCGCCAAGAACGTGGCCGCTGATATGCGCCAGGCCGGCGGTGGGTCCATCGTCAACTTTGGTTCGGTCAGCTGGATGCTCAAGATGGGGGGCATGCCGGTTTACACCACAGCCAAGGCGGCGGTGCAGGGCCTCACGCGCAGCCTGGCGCGCGACTTTGGGCCCTTCAATATTCGGGTCAACACCCTGGTGCCGGGCTGGGTCATGACCGACAAACAATTGCGCCTGTGGGTGACCGACGCCGGCCGCGCCGACATCGCGCGCGGCCAGTGCCTGCCGCAGCTGGTGATGCCCGAGCACATTGCGCGTATGGCGCTGTTTCTGGCGTCTGATGACAGCGCCATGTGCACGGCGCAAGACTTTGTGGTGGACGGCGGCTGGGTCTGACCCGGGTTTTGGCGGATGAACAAGGACAACACGATGCAGACCACGATTCGACTGGCAAAACCCGATGACTTCACGGCCTGGCTGCCGCTGTGGCAGGGTTACCAAGCCTTCTACAAAACCCAGATTCCGGCCAGCGTGACCGAACTGACCTGGGCCCGCTTTCACCAATCTGGCGAGCCTATGCATTGCGCGGTGGCTGAAGCTGATGGCGGCCTGGTCGGTCTGGTGCACTACATCGCGCACCGCAGTTGCTGGACCGCAGGCGACTACTGGTACTTGCAAGATCTGTTTGTGCTGCCGGCACTGCGCGGCACGGGGGTAGGCCGGGCGCTGATCCAGCACGTGTATGCCTCGGCCTCAGCCCAGGGCGCGGCACGCGTCTGGTGGCTGACCCACGAGTCCAACACCGACGCCATGCACCTGTATGACAAGGTGGCCGATAAAAGCGGCTTTGTGCAATACCGCAAGCTCTTGCCGCAGTCCTGAGGATTGGCCGACTTTATATTTGTTTGATGGCTGATTGAACTCCGCAGTCCGAGCTGGGCGACCGATACAACACGTTGATGATCTGAACCGCCCAACTCCCTTAGTCTTTGATGCCTAGCTAGTTCGCCAGGCCCGTTCTCCACGAGCTGATCAGACTTTGTGTTGGGTGGATCGGATCATGGCATCGCGCAGGATCGCGTTCATCCTGGTTTGGCAGCCCTTGCCTTGGCTCTTTAGCCATGCCATGACATCCGAATCAATGCGCACAGACGTATAGGTTTTGATGGGTTTGTAAAACGGGCTGGGGACGGCGTTTGTCCAGAACTCCTCTGTCAGCGGTGGAATGTCGCTGTAGTCGATTCCACTTTCTGGCATGTCTGCCAGTGCCTTGAGTTCGGCTTTGCGCTCCTCGCTCAGAGGTGGTAACTCGCCTTGTTTGTATCTAACCATGTTCATAGCGTCTCCGTTCTGCGCGGCCTACGCGCCTGGCGCTGGATGATGCGCACTACTTTGATGCCCTCATCTTCAAAGCGCACGGTGTGCGCGACCAAGAGCAACAAATACCCACCAACCATACCGATGGTCTGCCAGCGTTGCTCACTATTTTCAACTCGAGTGGCGTTATCCGAGGCGGTTATGCGTCGCCGCCGCGTGCGAAACCCTCAGCAGAAAAACCAGCCTCCAGAAGCTCCGTCCTCAGCTGGCGCCACTGCTCGTCAGACAGGCCTGCGCGAGGCTTAAGGCACTCCCCTGCCGCAATGCCTGACCATGTCAACATCCGTTTCACCGCAGGCAGCGGCGGGTAAGCCAGCGTGATCCGAATCAGACGGTTCACCGTATC
>CAMCZF010000325.1 GCA_945885775.1 Rhodoferax sp. OV413
GGCTTGACCGACGTGCCACAAGCCGGCGACGAGTTCATGGTGATGTCCGACGAGCGGCGTGCCCGCGAAATCGCCACCTACCGCGCTGGCAAGTTCCGCCACACCAAGCTGGCCAAGCAGCAAGCCGCCAAGCTGGAGAATATGTTCACCGACATGACGGCGGGCGAGGTCAAGCTGGTGCCCATCATCATCAAGGCCGACGTGCAAGGCTCGCAGGAGGCGCTGGCGCAATCGCTGCTCAAGCTCTCCACCGACGAGGTCAAGGTGCAATTGGTGTACACGGCGGTTGGCGGTATCAGTGAGTCGGATGTCAACCTGGCTATTGCTTCCAAGGCGGTCATCATCGGCTTCAACACCCGTGCGGATGCAGGGGCGCGCAAGTTGGCCGAGAACAATGGTGTCGACATTCGCTACTACAACATCATCTACGACGCGGTGGATGAATTGAAGGCCGCCATGTCGGGCATGCTGACGCCCGAGAAGAAAGAGGAGGTCATCGGCACCGCCGAAATTCGCCAGGTGTTCAAGGTGTCCAAAATTGGCTCGATCGCGGGTTGTATGGTCACCGCTGGGCTGGTGCGCCGGGCTGCACGTTTGCGGCTGCTGCGCAACAACATGGTGGTGTTCACTGGTGAACTCGAGTCGCTCAAGCGCTTCAAGGACGATGCACGGGAAGTCAAGGAAGGCTTTGAGTGCGGTTTGAACATCAAAAACTACAACGACATCCAGGAAGGCGACGTGCTGGAGTTCTTTGAAATCCGCGAAGTGGCCCGTACCCTGTGATGCAGGCGAACTGAGTCGTGCGCAAAAAGTCGAGTACACCCAATCGCAGCTTCAAGGTCGCCGATCAGATCCAGCGGGATCTGACCGAGCTGATCGCGCGGGAGTTGAAAGATCCACGTGTGGGCATGGTCACCATCCAGGGCGTTGAAGTCACGCCAGACTACGCCCATGCCAAAGTGTTTTTCAGCCTGCTGCAGGGCGACACCAAGGCCTGCGAAGAGGGTTTGAACCAGGCCGCCGGCTTTTTGCGGGCGGGCCTTTTCAAGCGGCTGCATATCCACACTGTCCCAACGCTGCACTTTTTGTTCGACCGCACCACCGAACATGCCGCCGACATGAATGCGTTGATCGCGCGAGCGGTGTCGTCCCGGGCCAAGGAAGACTGAAGCCGTGAGCGCGCCGCAAGCACGGATTGCCAGGCGCCCCGTGCACGGGGTGCTTTTGCTCGACAAGCCGCTGGGCTTATCGAGCAATAACGCCCTGCAAAAAGCCAAATGGTTGCTGCAGGCAGAAAAAGCCGGCCACACCGGCACACTGGACCCTCTGGCGACCGGTGTATTGCCACTGTGCTTTGGCGCCGCGACCAAGTTCAGTCAACTCCACCTGGATGCTGACAAAACCTACGAGGCAGTTGCGCGGCTTGGGGTCAAGACCAGCACCGGCGACGCTGAAGGCGACATCATTCAAAGTCGACCGGTGCAGGTCACCGCAGCAGATTTGGACGCCGTCAAACATCGCTTCATCGGCGCCCTCATGCAGACACCTCCCATGCACAGCGCCCTAAAAAAAGACGGCCGTCCTCTGTATGAGTATGCGCGTGCCGGAATCGAGGTCGAGCGGGCCGAACGCGCTGTCATTATTTATGAGCTGAATATGGTGCTAAGCCCCGTCAGTCATGAATACTTCGCTATTAAAATAGTAGTAAAATGCAGCAAGGGTACGTACATTCGAACGCTGGCTGAGGACATCGGCGAGGCGCTTGGCTGCGGTGCTCACCTGAGTGCGCTACGGCGCATCGAAACTGGTGGTTTTCATGCCGCGCAGTGCGTGACCTTAGAGGCGCTTGAAACGATGACCTTGCAGCAGCGCCTGGCCTGTCTGCATCCGGTGGACGATCTGTTGCGACAACACACGGTCGTCACATTGCAAAGTGAAAATGCGGGACGCTTCTTGAGCGGCATGCGCCGCCGTGGCACCTGGACCGACCAAGCCCTGGTGGCGGTTTACGGTGAGACGCCGACCACGCTCCTGGGAACCGGACACATCAGGGCGGGCGAACTGATACCTGGCCGGCTGCTAAGCCCGATCGAGATCAAGCAAATAGCCATACAGGGCACCGGTCACCTTGCCGAGATTCAAAGCGACGCGCCACCCGCGTCAACCAAGACGATTGAGATTAACGAGAAAGTGAACCATGAGTAACAAGCAAATACGAAACATCGCCATCATCGCCCACGTGGACCATGGCAAGACCACCATGGTGGACCAGCTGCTGCGGCAGTCTGGCACCTTTGCCGAACACGAAAAAGTGGTCGATACGGTGATGGACAACAACGCCATTGAAAAAGAACGTGGTATCACGATTCTGGCCAAGAATTGCGCCGTCACCTGGGAAGGTACACACATCAACATCGTCGATACACCCGGCCACGCCGACTTTGGCGGCGAGGTGGAGCGGGCCCTGAGCATGGTGGACGGCGTTGTGCTGCTGATCGATGCGCAAGAAGGCCCCATGCCTCAAACTCGTTTCGTTACCAAAAAGGCGCTGGCTCTGGGTCTCAAGCCTATCCTGGTAGTGAACAAAGTGGACAAACCTGGCGCCCGGCCGGACTACGTGGTCAACGCCGCGTTTGACCTGTTCGACAAGCTTGGCGCCACAGATGAGCAGCTCGACTTCCCCGTGGTCTATGCCTCGGGCATCAACGGCTGGTCCTCGATGGAAGAAGGCAAGCCCGGCGAACAGTGGGGCCCGGACATGTCGGCGCTGTTCAATACCGTGCTGAGCCACGTGCCTGCGCAAACGGGCGATCCGGCGGCACCGCTGCAGCTGCAAATCTCGGCGCTTGATTTCTCGACCTTTGTCGGCAGAATTGGCGTTGGCCGCATCAGCGCCGGTACCATCCGGCCGTCGATGGACGTGCTGGTGATGGAAGGCCCGGATGGACGCACCGTCAAAGGCCGTATCAACCAAGTGCTGACCTTTCAAGGCCTGGAGCGGGTGCAAACGCTGGAAGCCGGCCCGGGTGAAATTGTGCTGATCAACGGCCTGTCCGACATCGGCATTGGCGTGACCATCACCGACCCGCTGAACCCGGCGCCGTTGCCCATGCTCAAGGTGGACGAGCCAACGCTGACGATGAACTTCTGCGTCAACACTTCGCCGCTGGCGGGGCGCGAAGGCAAGTACGTCACCAGCCGGCAAATCTGGGACCGCCTGCAAAAAGAGCTGCAGCACAACGTGGCCCTGCGAGTAAA
>CAMCZF010000326.1 GCA_945885775.1 Rhodoferax sp. OV413
GCGCAAACACCGATCACCCGGATACCGGGTGCATGTGCCTTGATCCAGCTTGCAGCGCCATTGAGCAGCGCGCCGTTGCCCAGTGGCAGCACCAGCACCTCAAAGCGACTGCGCGCAAGCAACTCCCGGGCGATGGTGCCCGCCCCTTCCGCGATGCTGACTTCTCGGCCATCCTCCACCAGCACGGCGCCCGACGATTCGCAAAACCGCTGTGCCTCTTCCTTCGCCGCGTCCACGTCATCACCATGCAGCCGGACTTCAGCGCCCATGGCACGCATGCGCGCCACTTTCATGGCATTCGCGTTGGTGGCACAGTAGACAACCAATGGCCACCCGCGAGCCCGGCACACGTAGGCCATGGCTTGGCCCCAGTTGCCAGCCGTGGCACAGACCAAGCCTCTGCCGGCCAATTGCACGGCATTCTCATGCAGGAAGAAGTCGGCGCCGCGCCCCTTGAACGAGCGAAGCGGATTGAGCGTTTCCACCTTCAACAGCAACGATGTCCCCAGCAACTGGTTCAGCGGCTCACACTCGAACTGAGGGCTGTCCCGAAACACGGGATCAATGAGCGTCGCGGCACGCTCGATACTGCTGATGGAGATGCGCTGGCTCGGATGGGTCATGTTGTTCCAGGTCGGTTACTCTGTAGGACGTCACGCTTGGCTGGCAGACAGCCCGAAGAATTATGCCTGCGAGTGACCGGGCTAGAATGAATCGGACGCCGACTGCGGCCCAGGAGAACACGGACCATGCACGACTTTCTCATCCGTAATGCGCGCGTTTTCGATGGCTATTCGGCCGACATCGAGGGCGGCTTGTCGGTGCGGGTGGCCGATGGTCGCATTCAGGAAATCGGCCCCTCGATCACTGCACCGGCTGCGGCCCTGGTGATCGACGCGGGCGGGCGCACGCTGATGCCGGGGCTGATCGACTGCCACATTCATGCGCTGGCCAGCGCTTTGTCAGTGCAGCAGGTGGAGTTACAGGGAGAGGCCTACCGCGCGGCCCATGGCCTGCGCATGCTGGAACACGCATTGCAGTGCGGCTTCACGACGGTGCGCGACATGGCCGGTGGCCATTATTCGCTGGCGCGCGCGCAGGCCGATGGCCTGATCCAGGG
The DNA here is from genome assembly GCA_945885775.1 of Rhodoferax sp. OV413. GTDB lineage: Bacteria > Pseudomonadota > Gammaproteobacteria > Burkholderiales > Burkholderiaceae_C > Rhodoferax. The sequence continues at coordinate 1,121 of CAMCZF010000326.1, forward strand.
CCCGCGCTACTTGTACGCCGGGCGCGCGCTGTCCATGACGGGCGGGCATGGTGACATGCGCGCGCTGGAGGCACCTCCGCGCTACACCAGTGCCTGTGCCTGCGACGGCGGCCTGTTCAGCAATGTGTTTGGCGTCGTCGCGGACGGTGTGGACGAGTGCCTGCGGGCCGCGCGCGAGGAACTCCGCATGGGAGCGCACTGCATCAAGATCATGGGTTCCGGTGGTGTGGTGTCCCCCACCGATCCCTACTGGATGACCCAGTATCGGGAGGATGAGATCCGTGCCATCGTGCAGGAGTGCGAAGCGCGCCGCACCTATGCGACCGCGCACTGCCATCCAGCGAGCGCGATCCGCCGTTGCGTCGAGTTCGGCGTCACGCGCATCGAGCATGGCAGCCTGATTGATGCCGAGACCGCCCGCTTCGTGGCCGAGCGTGGCGCCTACATCACACCCACCCTGGTGACTGCCGTGGCGTTGATGGAGACCGGGCGCGAACTCGGCATGCCGGCCGAGAGCCTGCGCAAGTGCGAGTTCGTTACCGCTGGCATGTGGGAGGGGCTAGAGCACATGCGCGCGGCCGGCGTCAAACTGGCCTTTGGCACCGATTTGATGGGCCGCCTGCACCGGCAGCAATGCCGCGAGTTCACGCTGCGCAGCCGCGTGTTCACGCCTGTGGAGGTCTTGCGCCAGGCCACCTCGTTGTCGGCCGAGGCGTTGATGATGCAGGGCGAGATCGGCTGCGTGAGCGCCGGTGCCTGTGCCGACCTGATCCTGGTCGACGGCGATCCGCTGCAGGACATCAACCTGCTGGCCCAGGACGGCCAGCGCCTGAGCCTGATCGTGCGCGCCGGCGAGATCATTCGCAACCGCCTGTAGCGCACCAGGGGTGGGGCCTCGTCGGTGACAACTGCCCCCCGGTCCCGACGACCCGTTGCACACTGCGCTGACGGCAATCCTCATGCAGCACCGCAAAAAATCAGTGGCCCGGCCACGGCCAAGCCAACGCCATCGTGGCCTACAGCCTTGCCAAAGCCGAGCGGTGCGGCTGAGCTCGGCCTAGTTGCTCAAGCGGGTGTTCGACCTTGACCTGCAGCGCTGCCCGAACTGCGGTGGCGCTCTGAGCATCATTGCCGCGATCCGGGAGCCGCCGGTGATCGAGAAGATCCTCACGCTTCGATGCCGAGTTCGGCGTACCGTGGGCAAGGAAAAGGGCGTTTGAAGAGCCTCTCTCCTTAATCGTCGAGGCTGATGCCGTGCTTGAGCTTGGTGGCCCGCACCGCCGCCTGCACCGCCAGCAGGCAGTCGTCACGGTAGCGCTCCAAGTCGGCGATCGAATGCCGGCCCAACTGGACCGCCGTGCCGTCGACCACCTCGTCAATCAGGCCGTCGGTCAGCTCCGGTGCCTCCAGCTTGGTCCACGGCAGCTTGAGCGCCGGGCCGAACTGCGCCATGAAGTGCCGCATGCCGGCGTCACCGCCAGCCAGGGTGTAGATCAGGAAGCTGCCCATGAACGACCAGCGCAAGCCGGCGCCGTAGCGGATGGCGTCGTCGATCTCGCCGGTGGTGGCAATGCCGTCATTGACCAGGTGCAGCGACTCGCGCCACATGGCTTCGAGCAGGCGGTCGGCAATGAAGCCCGGAATCTCCTTGCGCACATGCAAGGGCTTCATGCCCAGCGACTGGTAAAACCCCATGGCCGCCTGAATGGCGTCGGGCGAGGTTTTGGCCCCACCCACCACCTCCACCAATGGCAGCAGGTAAACCGGGTTGAACGGGTGGCCCACCACACAGCGTTCGGGCTGAGTGGCATTGGCGTAGAACTCAGACGGCAGCAGGCCCGAGGTCGATGAGCCGATCAGCACATCGGGCCGGGCGGCGGCGCTGACTTTGGTGTGCAGGTCGATCTTCAGGCTCAGGGTTTCAGGGGCGCTCTCCTGGATGAAATCAGCCTCGGCCACGCATTCCTCGATGGTCGCGACGAAGCGCAGTCGGCTGGGCGATGCGCCCGGTTTGAGGCCCTGCTGTTCCAGCGCACCCCAGCACTTGGCAATGCGGGCGCGCAGCTGCGCCTCGGCACCGGGCGCTGGGTCCCAGGCAACGACGTCCAGCCCAT
>CAMCZF010000327.1 GCA_945885775.1 Rhodoferax sp. OV413
CGCCTTTTACAAGCAGTTGGGCGCTTACCCTTCGGGCGACTGATGTTTCGGCAACTCGGACTCATAGGCTGCGGCCTGATGGGCGGCTCGTTCGCGCTGGCGCTCAAAAACGCTGGGCTGGTGCGGCATGTCGTCGGCTACAGCCCCTCAGCGGCTACGCTGGCCCGGGCGCTCGACATGGGTGTGATCGATGCTTCAGCGCCGAGCGCGGCCGATGCCGCCAGCGGCTCCGACTTGGTGTTGTTGGCGATGCCAGTGGCAGCGATCGAAGCCACCCTGCGCGAGATCCAGCCCCGTATTCACCCCGGCATGCTGGTGATGGACGTAGGCTCAACCAAACGTGACGTCGCCGCCGCTTGTGAAAGCGCGCTGCGTCATCAGCAGGGCTGCTTTGTGCCGGCCCACCCTATGGCGGGGCGCGAAGTCTCGGGCGTGGCCCATGCCGACGCAGCGCTTTACCAAGACCGGCTGGTGATTCTGACGCCCACTCGCTACACCCAGCCCGAGCCCTTGGCGCGGGCCGCCGACGTCTGGCGCGCCATTGGTTGCCGCGTGGTGCAAATGTCGCCAGCCCAGCATGACGCGGCGCTGGCGGCGGTCAGCCACCTGCCGCACCTGTTGGCGTTCGCCTTCATCAATACTGTGACAGCACAAGCACAGGCGGTTGACAGTCTGGCGGTGGCAGGCCCAGGGTTTCGCGATTTCAGCCGCATTGCGGCCAGCGAGCCGCGCATGTGGCGAGACATCCTGCTGGCCAATCGAGATGAGATCCTGAGCCAAACCCGCCAATTCCGCGCTAGCCTCGACACCCTTGAGCAGGCCATCGCCAACGTGGACGGAGACGGCGCAGCCCTTGAACGCCTGATCGAGCAGGCCAGCCTCGCCCGCGCCAATTGGCGACTGGGCCAACCAACACCCTGATGTTCACCACCAAGTTTCTCGATATCCCGCCACTGGCCGGTGCTGCCGGCGCTTTGGTGCTGCCCGGCTCCAAAAGCATTTCCAACCGCGTGCTGCTGCTGTCGGCACTTTGCTTGGGCAGCACCACGCTGCACGACGTGCTGGACTCTGATGACACCCGCGTCATGCTTACTGCCTTGCGCCAATTGGGCTGTGGCGTGCGCCAAAGCGGCACCACGGTCGAGGTGGATGGCCTGGGCGGGCAACTGCCCGTGCGGCAGGCGGTGCTGTTCATGGGCAACGCCGGCACCGCCATCCGGCCGCTGACCGCCGCGCTGGCCGTGCTGGGCGGCGACTTTGAACTGCGGGGCGTGCCCCGCATGCACGAGCGCCCGATTGGTGACCTGGTCGACGCCCTGCGCCAGCTCGGCTGCCAGATCGAGGACCTGGGCCAGCCCGGCTACCCGCCACTGCGCATCGGCCAACCCCAACTCAGGCTGGAGGCACCGATCAAAGTGCGCGGCGACGTCTCCAGCCAGTTCCTGACCGCCTTGCTGATGGCGCTGCCGCTGGTGGCACAGCGCGACATCGTGATCGAGGTGGTGGGCGAGCTGATTTCGCGGCCCTATGTGGAGATTACCCTTAAGCTGCTGGCGCGCTTTGGGGTGGTAGTGGCGCGCGACGGCTGGCAGCGCTTCACCATACCTGCCGGAAGCCAACTGCGCTCACCGGGGAGCCTGCACGTCGAGGCCGACGCCTCATCTGCTAGCTATTTCATAGCATTAGGTGCAATAACCACGGGGCTTAACGGCCAAAATGGCATAATAATTCAGGGCCTGGGCCAGGACTCTATCCAAGGCGATATCCGTTTCATTGAGGCCGCACGGATGATGGGCGCGCAGATTGACAGCGGCCCCAACTGGCTGCACATCCGGCGCGGCGAGCCGGGCCAGGGCTGGCCCCTGAAGGCGATTGACCTGGACTGCAACCACATCCCAGATGCGGCCATGACGCTGGCAGTGATGGCGCTGTATGCGCAGGGCACCACCACGCTGCGCAACATCGCCAGCTGGCGGGTCAAAGAGACCGACCGCATCGCCGCCATGGCGACCGAGTTGCGCAAACTTGGCGCTCAGGTGGAGGACGGCGCAGATTTTTTACGGGTGACAGCGCCCGCCAGTCCAGCCGACTGGCGCGCTGCCAGCATCCACACCTACGACGACCACCGCATTGCCATGTGCTTTTCACTGGCGGCCTTCAACCCCGCTGGGCTGTCGGTGCGAATCGAAGACCCCAAATGTGTGGCCAAAACCTTCCCCGACTACTTTGAAGCCTTGTTGGCCCTGGCCCATGCGACAGCCCAGGGCGTGCCGGTGATCTGTATCGATGGCCCGACCGCCTCGGGCAAGGGCACCTTGGCGGCCAGCATGGCCAAACAGCTGGGCTACCACTTTCTAGACTCTGGCGCGCTCTACCGAATTGCTGCGCTGGCCGCCCGGCGCGCCGGGCTGGCCCTAGAGCCCGGCCAGGAAGCAAGCATTGCCACACTGGCAAGTGGCCTGAATATCCAGTTTGAAGCAGACCGGGTCTTGTTGGGCGGCGAGGACATCAGCGATGCCATAAGGACCGAAGAGGCCGGGATGGACGCCTCCCGCGTGTCGGTGCTGCCCCAGGTCCGCGACGCCCTTCTGGCCCTGCAGCACAGCTTTGCCCGGCTGCCGGGTCTGGTGGCCGATGGCCGTGACATGGGCACGGTGGTCTTCCCGACGGCAGCACTCAAGATTTTTCTGACCGCCAGTGCCGCTCAGCGTGCGCAGCGGCGCCATAAACAGCTGATTTCAAAGGGAATTTCGGCTACACTCGATGGTCTTCGCGTTGACTTGGAAGCGCGTGATGCACGGGACATGTCCCGAAGCATCGCGCCTTTAAAGCCTGCCGTAGATGCCCGGTTGCTGGACAACTCCGACCTTTCGATTGAACAATCGTTGAATTTGGTGTTGGACTGGTGGCAGGGCAAGCAGCCTTTCAAAGCCATTTGAGAGGCTTTTCCGGCCCACACCTGCCTTCTCGCGTCGCAATTGACGCACTGCAGATGTGGTTCAACAAACTAACCGCGGCACCAGCCGCAATCAAAATGTCAGAATCTTTTGCCGCCCTGTTTGAAGAGTCCCTACAACGCACAGAAATGCGCCCGGGCGAAGTCATCACTGCTGAAGTGGTGCGTATCGAACACAGTTTTGTTGTGGTTAACGCCGGCCTCAAGTCTGAAGCCTACGTGC
>CAMCZF010000328.1 GCA_945885775.1 Rhodoferax sp. OV413
GTGCCGCTTTGCAAAGCAGCAATTTATAGGCAAAGCAACACTTTGTCTTGGAATTACAAAATCGTGGTTGGCAGTTGCAACCGAATAGATTAATACACCACGCGCATTAGAAGCGCTGCGGGAAGAGGAAGAACACTAGGATCGGAAGACACTTAGGCAAGCAAGAGCAGCTGGATACATGGGTATTTTTTAGAATTTGAATTTACTTCTTCTAATTTAGCTCTTTTGAGTTGTAACAACTATAAAAGCGATCCAATTAAGTTACTTCCATCAAATTTCGAAAAGGTCTGCTTCAGTGGATCGTGATTCCGGAATCTAGGGGGTGTCTGTTCAACCGAAATAACTTCACCACTGCTGTCCATAAAGCAGGCTCAAGCCAAGCCCAAATAAATCTGCCTTACATGGTCGTTCTTAGCCAGATCTGCCGCCAGTCCTTCTTGCGCGACATTGCCGTGCTCCAGAATATAGGCGCGGTCAGCGATTTGCAGCGCTGATTGCGCATCTTGCTCAGCCATCAGAATGGCTACGCCGCTGTCACGAATACGGCGTATGGCGCTGAAAATTTCCATCTTCAAGCGGTGCGCAATGCCGACCGATGGTTCATCCAGCAGTAGCAACTTGGGCGCACCCATGAGCGCACGGCCGATGGCGACCATTTGCTGTTGACCACCAGACAAAGTGCTGACCATTTGGCTGCCACGCTCTTGCAGAATTGGAAACAACTGGTAGACCTTGTTCAGGTCGGCGGCGACAGCGGCTTTGTCGTGACGCAGGTAGGCGCCGAGTTGCAGGTTTTTCAATACGCTGAGTTCGGGGAACAGGCGGCGTCCTTCAGGGCAATGGCAAATGCCCAGGCCCACCACTTTTTCAGTGGCCACGTTGTGCAGCGATTGACCTTCAAAGGTCATTCCACCTTGCGAGTCTATGGCGCGCGAGATGGCTTTGAGCAGCGTGGATTTGCCCGCGCCGTTGGGTCCGAGCACGGCCACGAATTCGCCCGGCATCACGCGCAGGCTGATGCTCTCCAAAGCCATGGCCTTGCCGTAAGAGGCGCTGAGTCGGTCCAGTTCAAGCATGGTTATCCAGGTTCAACGGGTTTTGTTTACCGATATAGGCTTCGATGACGCGCGGGTGTTTAACGATATCAGCGGGCGAGCCCTCGGCGATGATTTCGCCGAAATCGATGGCCACCACGCGCGACACCAATTGCATGAACTCGCGCAGCTTGTGTTCAATCAACAAAATAGTGAGATGTTGTTCGCTGTGCAGTTGGCGTATCAGCACCGACAAGGCTTCAATTTCGGATGAACCCAAACCTGCAAACGGTTCGTCCAGCAGCAGTAACTCGGGCTCGGTGGCGAGTGCGCGCGCAATTTCCAAACGCCGCAAATCGCCATACGACAACAACTCAGAAGCCTGCTGCGCTTTGTCCGCCAGACCAACTTGAGCCAGCAAATGCATGGCGCGTTCGCCTAGATCTTGGGTTTGCACACGGGGCCCCAAGCTGCCGACCAACACGTTTTCCAGCACGGTCAAACCGACAAATGGACGACACAGCTGAAAGGTGCGCGCCATGCCCAAACCGACAATGGCGTTGGCTTTCAACTGACGTATAGGCCGGTCGTGCAGCAGTACCTCGCCCGAGTCGGCGGGAATAAAACCGGTGAGCAGATTAAACAGCGTAGTCTTGCCTGCGCCATTCGGCCCGAGAATGCCGACGATCTCGCCCTTGTGCAATTCCATGTTGAAATTTTTTAATACATGTAATCCGCCGAAGTGCTTGTTGAGTTGTTTGACTTGCAGCAGCGCGTTCATGATGGACGCCCCAGATTGCGTATCTTTTGCCAGATGGGGGCGATGATGCCATTGGGCAGGAAAAACAAAATGAAGATCAATAGCAGGCTATAAACCATCAAACGCCATTCGCCGAAATTTCGCAAACCCTCGGTCATGACGGTCAGCAGCAGCGCGCCGCCCACCGCCCCGAAGATGGTGCCCATGCCGCCTACATACACCATAGTGATGATGGTGATGGAGGTAACCACGGCAAACAACTGTGGACTGACCTGTAACTGGTAATGCGCATATAGTGCGCCGCCTAAACCGGCGAAGGCCGCGCTGATGACCAGAGACATGATTTTGTAGGTGGTGATTGGCAGGCCTGCCGCCAGGCATGTGGCTTCGTCACCGCGTATGGCACGCAGTATCAAACCCCAGCGCGAGCGCGCCATCCACGACAGTAACAGAGTGATACCGCCCAATACTGCCAACACAAACCAGTAGTAATGCAATGGATTGACGATGAGTGGCGTGATGTCATGTATGCCTTCTTCGCCACCGGTGTATTCCCAAAAAATCAACATCAGGCGTTGCATGATGACCGCAGACGACAGCATGGCGAGTGCGAAATACGGTCCCTTCAAGCGTAACGTGGGAAAACCCAATACCACCGCAAAAACCATGGCCACCAACATGGAGGCTGGCAAACTCCACCAAGGACCCAGGCCGAAGTGCACGTTCAGAAAACCGGCTGCATAAGCACCGACACCGATGAACAATGAATGGCCAAAGTTTTCACGACCTGTCAAACCGGACATGAAATCCCAGCTGACCGCCCAAATGCCGTAAATAGCTGCCACCGTCAGTACGCCAACCAGGTATTTGCCGGTGAACAAAGTGGGCAGTACGCCGAGGAAAAGCAAGGCGACCAAGCCACCTATGCTGCTGAGTGTGTCAAGTCCTTTGAATGCTTTCATGGTGATTTGCCCGTCAGAAAGCGGCGCGCTTGCCAAACAGGCCGGCCGGTCGGAACACCAGCATCAGCAAGGTGGCTAAGACCGACACAATTTCTGTCCAACTGCTCGACACCATATAGGCAACGATGGTTTCCGCATAGCCGAGCATGAAGGCCGCGGCAATGCTGCCGGGAATGGAGCCTAAACCACCGACCACCACAATGGCAAACGCTTTGACGATGGGCAGCAAATGCATGGACGGTTGTACAGATAAAAACGGTCCAGCCATCACACCTGCTAGTGCGGCCAGTCCTGCAGAGATGGCCATGACCAATGAAAAAATACGGTCGCTGGGTATGCCCATGTACTTGGCGGCCAGCGGAT
>CAMCZF010000329.1 GCA_945885775.1 Rhodoferax sp. OV413
ACCAGTGGGCAAATTCCGCCAGGCTGGTGTCGTCGCGGCGCTTAAGCAGGATGATGGCTTTGAACATGAGGGGCTCCTTGGACACGTTTATTTGGCTGGGCCGATGCGGTGCAGCGGGCGCCCGCCAATTCCGAGCACCAGCGCCACCACCACCTCGTTGGCGTGGGGTGCGTCGGGAATCACGATCTCGGCGGCGTCCATGTCGTCACAGTTCCAGATTCGGTTCTTGTTGGTGATCGGCATCACAATCACAGCGCCCGGCCCGCCCATTTTCTTGGTGGAGGGGATGATGTCCTTGCCCTCATGCACCGCGGCGCGCACCGGGGCACCAAAACTTGGGTGGATCAGCGCTGCCGCATGCTCCAGCTCGCCGGCGGTGCCGACGATGGCGCCCTTGCCGTAGCTCTGCACGTCATCCGGGGCGACACCCAGGGCGGCCACGCCGCGTTGCGCCAGCAGCCCGCCGATTTCGGCGCCCAGCGCGTACAGCGGCGACAGGTCCTCCACGTACTGGCCCGCGTAGGGGTTGGTGATGACGGCGGCGACGGTCACCTTGCGCGATGGCGGCGAGACCTCGCGGCCCATTTCCAGGCAGGTTTCTTCAAGCTGGATGACAATTTTGCGGATCTGCAGTTTCAGCATAGGGAGGGTCCAGTGGAGGGGAATGGGCCAAACTATAAGCGGCCCGGTCGTTCTCCACAATCGAATGTTTGGCGTGTGACAATTGAACTTTCATCAACTATTGAGCCCGCATGCTCCTGGATGCCGAACAGTTGCGCACCCTGGTGGCTTTTGCCGATGCCGGTAGCTGCAAAGGCGCGGCCCAGCTGGTGCACAAGACGCCGTCGGCCGTCAGCCTGCACCTGTCCAAGCTGGCGCAGACCCTTGCGCGCGAATTGCTGCAGCATCAGGGGCGCCGCCTGGTACTCACCCACGACGGCACCGAGCTGGTCCGCTACGCGCGCCGCATTCTGGCGCTGCAGGGCGAGGCGGTGGCGCATTTCCAGGCGACTGACCTTGGCGGGGCGCTGCGAGTCGGCTTGCCGGACGATTACATTCCGGTGCTCATGACCCCACTGCTGGCCACCCTAGCGCGCTTGGCACCGCGGGCGCACATCGAGGTGCTGTGCGCTCCCAGCGCTGAACTGCGGCCGATGTTGGCTGATGGGCAACTGGACCTGGCGATTTTGTCAGCAGAAACCGACACCCAAGAGGGGGTGGTGCTGCGCACCGAACGGGTGGTCTGGACAGCGTCGGCCCAGCACGATGTGCACTTGGAAGCCTGCCTGCCCGTGGCTTTTTTCCCTGAGGGCTGTATTTTTCGCAAGTGGGCCTTGGCGCAACTCAAGCAGCACCGCCGCGACCACCGGATTGTTTGTACCAGCCGCAGCATGTCGGCCATACAGGCCGCGGTGCGCGCTGGTTTTGCGGTGTCGGTGGTGGCACAGAGTGGTGTGCCGGCCGACGCCATGGTGCTCACGCCGGCGCAGGGCTTTGCCGCGCTGCCGGCGGTGACCATCATCCTGGCAGCAGCCACCGCCACCGATGCAGCGCTGGTTCAGCGCCTGGCCGAGCAGATGCGTGCGCACCTGCAGCGTTTGCCCGGCTGAATCTGGCGGGTATCAGTTCACCATCACCAGCTTGCCCTTGACACCGCGAGAACCCATGTGCGCAAAGGCCGCCTTGAGTTCGGCCATCGGCATGGTGCTGTCGATCACCGGTTTGATCTTGCCTTGGCCGTACCACTGCGCCAATTCGGCCATCATGGCGGCGTTGGCCTTGGGTTCGCGCTTGGCGAAATCGCCCCAGAACACGCCCACAATCGACGCGCCCTTGAGCAGCGCCAAATTAAGAGGTAGCGAGGGAATGGGGCCCGCAGCAAAGCCGACCACCAGGTAGCGCCCGCGCCAGCCAATCGAGCGAAAGGCCTGCTCGCTGTAATCGCCGCCGACCGGGTCGTAGATGACATCGGGTCCTTTGCCAGCGGTCAGGGTCTTGACGGTTTCGCGCAGGTTGCCGCTGGTGTAGTTGATGGTGGCATCCGCACCAATCGATGTGCACAGTGCACATTTCTCATCGGTGGAAGCGGCGGCAATGACCCGCGCGCCGCAGGCTTTGGCGATCTGGATGGCAGAGGTGCCAACGCCGCCAGCCGCACCCAGGATCAGCACGGTTTCACCGGCCTTAAGCTGGGCCCGGTCGACCAGTGCGTGGTGCGAGGTGGCGTAAATCATGATGAAGGCCGCCGCATCGACCATCGGAAAGCCCGTTGGCAGCGGCATGCACAGCGCTGCGGGTGCCAGCGTGTGGGTGGCGAAGCCGCCGGTGCCCGACAGGCATGCCACCGGCTGGCCGACCTTCAGGTGGGTCACGTCAGCGCCGATGGCCCGCACCACGCCTGCGTACTCTGAGCCAGGCACAAACGGAAGCGCTGGCTTCATCTGGTACTTGTTTTGCACGATCAAAAGGTCTGGGAAATTCAGGCTGGCGGCATGGATTTCGACCAACACCTCGCTTGCGCCTGGTGTTGGCGTGGGCAGTTCTTTCCAGGTCAGGGCATCGACGCCAGTGGGGTTGTCACATAGCCAGGCATGCATGGGGTTCACTCCAAAAGTTGCTGCGCATGATAGAGGCCGAGCCCCGGCCAAAATGTCCCGTGGGTGACCGCTGTCCCGGCTGAGGTGGACCCCTACAATGACAGTAAATTAGCTCGTATTATGAAAATTCTTATCTGCAACGACGACGGCTACCAGGCACCCGGGATCATCGCGCTCTACCAGGCCCTCAAGGATGTGGCCGAGGTCGAAGTGGTAGCGCCGGAGCAGAACAACAGCGCCAAATCCAACGCCTTGACGCTGCATTCTCCGCTTTATGTGTCCAAGGGCGCAGAGGGCTTTCGCTACATTAACGGCACCCCGGCCGATTGTGTGCATGTGGCTTTGACTGGGTTACTCGGTTACCGGCCTGACCTGGTGGTGTCCGGTATCAACAACGGCGCCAATATGGGCGATGACACCATCTATTCGGGTACCGTCGGGGCTGCCATGGAAGGCTATCTGTTTGGCATTCCGGCGATCGCATTTTCGCAAGTGGAGCGTGACTGGGTGCAACTGCAGGC
>CAMCZF010000330.1 GCA_945885775.1 Rhodoferax sp. OV413
TCGGCTCACCTGCACGCGGACTCTTGAGCCAATGGCATAACGCATGCCGGTTCGCTCACCTCGTAGTTCCTGGCGAGCCTCATCAAAACGGTAGTACTCGCCACCAAGCTCCGTGATGTGAACCAAACCTTCCACATACATCGCATCCAGCGTGACAAAAACACCAAAACTGGTGACAGCACTGACAACCCCGGCGTACTCTTCCCCTAAATGTTCGCGCATGTATTTGCACTTAAGCCAGGCCTCAACGTCACGGCTTGCCTCGTCAGCCCGCCGTTCGTTGGCGCTGCAGTGCATGCCGGCGGCCTGACATGAATGATTTTCGGGACTGATTTTTTGGGGTTTTTGGCCTGGCTCAGTGGCTCGCAGCGCGATACTTTTTTCCAACCGCCTTGCTAACTTGGCGTGTGCTTCGCCAGGGATTGGCAAAACTGGCAATTGATATCGGCTTTTCGCCAGGATTGCCTTGATCACGCGATGCACCAGCAAGTCCGGGTAGCGTCTGATCGGGCTGGTGAAATGGCTGTAAGCGTCAAATGCCAGGCCAAAATGGCCGCTGTTGATCGGGGTATAGATAGCCTGCTGCATGGACCGCAACAGCATGGAGTGAATTTGCTGCGAATCCGGCCGGTCTTTGGTCGCTGCGGCAATCGCCTGGAACTCGGCAGGTGATGGGTCATCGCTGATCGTCAAGCCGATGCCGATTGCCTTCAGATAGTTGCGAAGCAGTTCCTGCTTCTCAGGGGTCGGCCCCTCATGAACCCGATAGAGCCCAGGTTGCCGGCCCTGCGAAATAAAGTCTGCGCTGCAAACATTGGCTGCCAGCATGGCCTCTTCGATCAGTTTATGGGCATCGTTACGGGTCCTCGGCACGATTTTCTCAATTCGGCCACCCTCATCGCAAACGATCTGAGTCTCCACGGTTTCAAAGTCGACCGCGCCACGCTTGATGCGCGCTTTGGACAAGGCCCGATACACGTCGTGCAAATACAACAGATCTTTCACCCGATCCTTGCGCCGGATAGCTTCCGGGCCGTGCGTGTTGGACAGCAATGCAGCGACTTCTGTGTAGGTGAACCGCGCATGACTCCACATGACGGCTGGGTAGAACTGGTAAGCGCTAACCTCTCCGTCTTGGCTCACCAGCATGTCACACACCATGCACAGGCGCTCGACCTCCGGATTCAGCGAACAAAGTCCGTTGGATAACTTTTCGGGCAGCATGGGGATGACGCGCCTTGGGAAATACACGCTGGTGGCTCGGTCATACGCATCGATGTCGATCGCTGACCCGTTTTCGACATAGTGGCTGACATCAGCAATCGCGACCAGCAATCGCCAACCCTGCCTCGCAGATTTGCCCTTGCCAATTGATGCCGGCTCGCAATAAACAGCATCATCGAAATCGCGCGCATCTTCACCATCAATGGTGACCAGCGGCACGTCAGTCAAGTCCACTCTGTGCTGCTTATCCTGTGCTCGAACCTTGTCTGGCAAGCCACGCGCCAAGGCTATACATGCCTGCGAAAACTCATGGGGCACGCTGTACTTGCGAACCGCAATTTCAATTTCCATGCCAGGGTCATCAACCTCACCCAATATCTCCTTGACACGGCCTACGGGCTGCCCATGCAGCGAAGGGGGTTCAGTCAGTTCGACAACAACAACCTGACCAGCCTTTGCCGCCCCTGTGGCGGCCTTCGGGATCATGACATCTTGGCCATAGCGCTTGTCCTCAGGCGCCACAATCCAGATCCCGCTCTCTTGCAGCAGTCGCCCAATGATCGATTGACTCGGCCTATGGACGATCTCTAACACCCGGCCTTCTGGTCGCCCCTTTCGATCACTGCGAACGATTCGAGCTTTGACCCGATCCTTGTGTAAGACTGCACGCATTTCGTTCGGTGGCAAATAGATATCGGGTTCCCCGTCGTCGCGCGCAATGAAACCGTGGCCATCACGATGACCTTGAACGGTCCCTTCAACTTCATCCAGCAAGCCGCTGGTCTGGCTCATAATTTTGATACAATCTCCCTCTTTCCTGAAATGCCCAGGTGGCGGAATTGGTAGACGCACTAGTTTCAGGTACTAGCGAGTAACTTCGTGGGGGTTCGAGTCCCTTCCTGGGCACCAATGTAAATGAAAATTCAATGCACTTTTGGGTGCTAAAGATGTAAGTTCCGAAAAAAAGCCACTGTAGAAACAGTGGCTTTTTTTGTGTTCACTTCCTCCAGTTTGCACCGCGTCAAACCGGTAGAGCCAAAAGGTCGTGCCCCTGCGTTGCAACGATCTTGGCACGAGTGAACTCCCCCATCTTGAGCGTCTTGCTGATTTTTTCTGGCGGGAGCAGCCTGACCACGCCATCGATTTCTGGCGCGTCGGCATAGGATCGGCCAGTGCCACCTTTTCTGCCCATTGAAGGCGCCGAGTCGACCAAAACCTGCATGGTGGCGCCAATGCGTCGCTTGAGTTTGGCCGCGGACACAGCCTCGGCAACAGCCATGAATCGCGCACGCCGCTCCTCACGCACCTCGGCCGGCAGCATGCCCCCGATGTCGTTGGCCGCCGCCCCTGCGACCGGACTGTAAGCAAAGCACCCCGCCCGGTCGATTTGCGCTTCACGAACGAAGTCCAGCAAGTGTTCAAACTCTACTTCTGTCTCTCCAGGAAATCCAGCAATGAACGTGCTGCGCACAATAATTTCTGGACACGCCTCTCGCCAACGCTGAATCCGCTCCAAATTCCTTTCACCGCTAGCCGGGCGTTTCATGCGTTTTAATACATCGGGATGGCTGTGTTGAAAGGGCACGTCCAAGTAGGGTAGCACCTTGCCTGAGGCCATCATGGGAAGCACTGCGTCGACGCTTGGGTAGGGATAGACGTAGTGCAGCCGCACCCAGGCACCGTAAGGTTGCGCCATATCGCCAAGGGCTTGCGCGAGTTCCAAGAGCCGTGTCTTGACGGGCTTACCGTCCCAGAAACCTGTACGGTACTGAACGTCAACACCATAAGCTGACGTATCCTGACTGATGACCAATAATTCTTTGACCCCACCGTCTAGAAGCGCTTGCGCCTCCCGAAG
>CAMCZF010000331.1 GCA_945885775.1 Rhodoferax sp. OV413
CTGCGCGAAGAGGCCGAGCAGGTGGCGATCAAGGTGTTTGCCCACAACCTGCGTGATCTGCTGCTGGCCGCACCTGCCGGCCCGCGGGTGGTGATGGGGCTGGACCCGGGCATTCGAACCGGCGTCAAAGTGGCCGTGGTAGATGCCACTGGCAAGCTGGTTGCCACGGCCACGGTGTTTCCGCATGAACCCCGGCGCGATTGGGACGGGGCACTGCACGCACTGGCGGGGCTTTGCGAACGCCACGGCGTGACTCTGATCGCCATTGGCAATGGCACGGCCAGCCGAGAAACCGACAAGCTGGCGGGCGAGTTGATCGCCCAGTTGGCCGGCCGCGCCGACCGCCATATCGACAAGGTGGTGGTCAGCGAAGCCGGCGCGTCCGTTTATTCGGCCAGTGAATTTGCCTCACAAGAAATGCCCGATGTCGACGTGAGCCTGCGTGGTGCTGCCAGCATCGCGCGCCGACTGCAAGACCCGTTGGCCGAGCTGGTCAAGATCGAACCCAAAGCCATCGGGGTGGGCCAATACCAGCATGACGTCAACCAGAGCGAGCTGGCGCGTACGCTGGATGCCGTGGTGGAAGACTGTGTGAATGCGGTGGGCGTAGATCTGAACACCGCCAGCGAGCCCTTGCTGGCGCGGGTCTCGGGCCTGTCGCGCCATGTGGCCCGCTCGGTGGTCCACTGGCGGGACACCCATGGCGCCTTTGCCAACCGCCAGCAATTGCTGCAGGTGAGTGGCTTGGGCAACAAGACCTTCGAGCAGAGTGCAGGTTTTTTGCGCATCCGTGGTGGCGACAACCCGCTGGACCAAACCGGCGTTCACCCGGAAACCTACCCGGTGGTGCAGCAGATCATGGTCCAAACCGGGCAGGGCGTCGACGCCCTGATGGGCCACGCCGACCGCCTCAAGGGGCTCAGGCCTGAGATGTTCGCCAGCGCCCAATTTGGCGTGATCACGGTGCGCGATATTCTGGGCGAGCTTGAAAAGCCGGGCCGCGACCCCCGCCCCGATTTCAAGGTGGCCCGGCTGACCGATGGGGTGCAGTCCCTGGCAGACCTCAAGCCGGGCATGGTGTTGGAGGGCACCGTCAGCAACGTGGCGGCTTTTGGCGCCTTTGTTGACCTGGGCATTCACCAGGACGGATTGGTCCATGTCAGCCAGCTCAGCCACAAGTTTGTGACCGACCCGCATACCGTGGTCAAGACTGGCGATATTGTCCGGGTGCAGGTGCTCGAAGTTGATGCGGCGCGCAAGCGCATTGCCCTGACCATGAAGCTCGGCGCGGCCCCAGTACAGCGCGGGCGCGGCTCAGGCGCAGCAACGCCGGTACCCAGTGCTGGGGCCACCGCGATGTCGTCAGCCTTTGCCAAGCTCAAGCAGCACTGACCCGCACCGAGCCGCACCACCATGCCTATTTCCGAACTGCTTGCCATTCAATTCGTGCTGCCCAGCATTCCGCGGGTGGTTGCTTTGCTGCTGAGTGAGCTTGACCAGCTTGAACCCGACCTGCGAAAGGTCAACCAGCTCATCAGCACTGACCTGGCATTGACAGCCCGCCTGTTGCAGCGGGCTAATTCAAGCTTTTTCAAGATGACCGGCAAGATCAACAGTGTGTCCGAGGCGCTGGCGATCCTGGGACTGGCGCAGGTGCGGGCCATGACGGCCGAGGCTGCGGCCAGTGCCTCTTTGCGGTCTGTGCCTGGCATTGACTTGCTGCAATTTTGGTCCTACAGCCTCAATGTGGCCAAGTTGTCGCGTTCTCTGGCCGGCGTGGTGCGGCAGAACCAGCAGGCGGCTTTCACCTGCGGTCTGATTCACGCGGTGGGCGAGTTGGCCATGCACATGGCCATGACGCCGCAAGCACTGAACCTGGACGGAGCCGTCGGGCCCCTGGACCTGCGCCGTGCCCGGCTGGAGCGACGCCAACTGGGCTATTGCTACGCCCAAGTCGGTGCGGGCCTGGCTGGCCAGTGGCATCTGCCGGAATCGATTGTGGATGCACTGGCGCACCAGTACGCGCCCTTTGACAACGATGTGTTCGAGCCGTTGGCCGGTGTGATCCACCTGGCGACCTGGCGGGCGCGCGCCAAAGAGGCCAAATTGTCCGAACAGGCCCTAGCTGATACCTTTCCCGGCTCGGTGGGTGAGGTCTTGGGGCTGGACATCGACATGGTCTTGCAGCAAGACCCCATTGACTGGTCGGCCCAGGGGACTGGCCGCGGCCGGGCTTGAGGCTGTGGTGCGGGCGCTGCGGATCCACGCCGGGCCAGGGGCCCTGCGCCATATCAGCCGCCACGGGCTCCAGCCGCAAGACATCAGCACCGTGGCCGGCGCTGCGGGAGGGCCCAAGGGCCTGATTCTGGGCCCGCTGGACCGCTTTCTGTTTGGCCATTGGTTGGCCAACAGCGCACAGCAGGTCGATCTGGTGGGGGCGTCGATTGGCGCCTGGCGCATGGCCACGGCCTGCCTGGCGCAGCCGGAGGCGGCTTTTGCCCGCTTGGAGCATGACTACATCCACCAGCATTACGATCTGCAACCCGGCGAGAAGCGCCCGGCGGCAGAGCGGGTCAGCGTCCTGTTTGGACAAAACCTGGCGGCTTTTTTTGGTGGGCAAGAGGCTAGGGTGCTCGGCCATCCGCGTTACCGCCTGCACATTCTGGCTTCGCACGGGCGCCAGTTGCTGCACACCGAGCACCCCTGGCGCACGCCGCTGGGCTATTTGGGCGCTTACCTGAGCAATGTGGTTCATCGGCGCGCCCTGGGTGCGTGGCTGGAGCGGGTGGTGTTCTCCAGCCAGGGCGCTGATTTGCCTTTTGCCACCGACGACTTTCCCACCCGCCGGGTGGCTTTGAGTGCTGCAAATTTTCCGCCAGCGCTGCAGGCCAGTTGTTCGATCCCATTCGTGCTGCGCTCGGTCACCGACGTCCCGGGTGCACCCGCCGGGTCTTACTGGGACGGCGGCATCACCGATTACCACCTGCATCTGAACTACGCCGCACGCTATCACGCTATTGAATCGAGAGCTATAAGCCCAATAACGACGGGGCCTACAGCCCGAAATGGCC
>CAMCZF010000332.1 GCA_945885775.1 Rhodoferax sp. OV413
GTTTGGCGCGCCACCACGTCCATCTCGGTGGGCGGTGGGGTTTGCGAGCGTGGGCCGGAGAACCCGAACCACGCCGCCCGCCAGCGCGAGTTAGACGCCGGCCAGCGACGGGATTGCCACCTTAGGTCGCGCGCTTCCCGACTGGCTTGGTCCAGTGGTCGTCAGCAATCGGCGCCTGGTCGCCAACCTTGTCCCACGCAGCTTGGGCCGCCGTCGTATCAGCCGAGGCGGCCCGTTTCTCAAAAAACTTTGCTGTCTCCATGGCGCTGATTTTTTCGGCGATCGCCACCACAAAAAACTGGTTCATCGTGGTGTCATCGCTGGCGGCGATCCGTTTGGCGGCCTGTTTGAGCGATTCAGGGAGGCGAAGGGCGTAATTGCTCATGGTGTCATATCCTCGGAATGGCAAGATCGAAATACTTGAATGCTTGTTCAGGTGTCAACACCCGAATGCCAAAACGCTTGGCGGGAATGAAGTCGCGCAGGTTGTAGGTCACCAGCGCACCGACCCGGGCATTCGCCGCCGCCTCCAGCACCATTTCATCAGCCGGGTCGCGCAGTTGCGGCCGCCATTGGTAGTGCGTCAAAACCGGCTCCAGCAAGGCCGCCAGCTCATTCAGGATCGCATCAACATCCCTGACGCTCAAGCCCGAGGCTTCCCTTTGGTCGGCACGTTGGAGCACATCCTCGTACTCCAGGAACAAGGCCGGACTGCAGCACATCAAAACGCGCCGGGTCCGCACAAGTTGCATCAGAGCGAAGGAAGGCCCATGTCGGCTGCGCGTGGCAGCCACCAGGATGTGGGTGTCCACAACGATTCTGCAGATTTTTTCCATATCGTCGGCGATATTAACATGACACCACTTATGCTGCCTGAGGGGCACCACTCAAGGACCGAGAAGGTCAAACTATTTGGCCGCTCCCTTACTGTGTCGTCACGTCCATCTCGGTGGGCGGTGGGGTTCGCGAGCGTGGGCCGGAGAACGCGAACCACGCCGCCCGCCAGCAACGGGATGGCCACTTTCAGCCTGCGCCCAGACACCCAAACCACATGCCAAAGAGCGGGTTTACCGCGGCCCTCGTTAGAATCGCTCCTTGTTTATTTACCCACCATAAATCTCTGGTGCTGGTTGTATGTTGGCCCTTCAAAACGCGGACATCAATGCCCGTCGGACCAACAGCGTTAACTATGAATAGCTTTTCCCCCGTTGATATCGTTTACCTCTGGGTTGACGGTGACGACACCCAATGGCGCTCCCGCAGGCGCCTTGCGCTCCAGCAGCTTAAGTTTGCCGACCATGTGGACATGGCAGCCTACAGCAATGTCGAGGGCCGGTTTCGTGACAACGACGAGCTGAGGTACAGCTTACGGTCATTGGAACAATTTTTTCCCGGCCATGGTCATGTTTATCTGGTCACCGACCGGCAGACCCCGACATGGTTGCGCCGGCACCCGGGCCTGACGGTCATCGACCATCGTGAGCTGATGCCTGAATGCGCATTGCCAAACTTCGATTCAGGGAACATTGAGTCTTACATCCATCTCATACCTGGTTTATCAGAGCGCTACATTTACTTCAACGACGATGTGTTTCTGGGTGCGCCACTGGATCTGAAAAAGTGGTTTTTTGAAGGCGGCGTCTATGTTGGTTGGTCAGACGACGCACCCGTCAGCGACGTCGCCTTGCAGCCCGGCTCCACGGCCCTGGAAAATGCTTGCCGTCGCTCTATTGCCTGGTTGCGCCATGATGCAGCCCTATCGGCAAACCTCCCTTATGTAGGTGACTTTCGTACCTTCGCCCATGCACCTCGCCCCATGCTCAAGTCGGTCATGCTGGCGCTCGAGGGCATAGCGCCCGAACTCTTTTCGTCGGTTCGGTCTACCGTGTTTCGCAGCTGGGAGCACCCAACCTTGGTGTCCGACTTTGTATTGCGCTGGTCGCTTCTGCATGGCTTTGCGAAGGTCAGGGACTACAGGTTTTCCCATGTTTCAACGGGCGCTCACGATGCTGACGCCGCACTGCAAGACATTGCACAGCGTTTTGGCGGCATCGACTTCTTTTGTGTCAATGACACAACCGACGATGCGGACTCCGAAGACCCGCGTTTGAGAACTGCTCGCAGTGTTTTAGCGGCCATGCTTCAAACGCCCTCGTCCTTTGAGAAGCTTGAGGGCGCGGGCATGTCAGCTGCACAGAATGCCTCAACCAGGCACCTCGAAGCGGCAGGCTAGTCCTACCTTTCGGTGGCACACTCCGCCCGCCAGCGCGAGGGCAGCGCGACAGCTTTACTCATGGCATAAGATTAAGGTAGCACTGCCGCATCTAAGCCAGATAATGGCACGATCGAACTGAAGTACAACCCACCATGCCGAAACATCTTTTAGCAAAGCTGGGCTGGATTGGCCTGGCCATTACCCTGCTGCTGGCCGCCTGTGCCGGCGGCAAACCCGCTGAAATGGAACTGAGCTTTACCGAGCGCGAACTGCAGGCGGCCTTGAACAAGGCCGACATGAGCACCCGGCTCTTGGATGGCCTTGTGGTGGTCTCGGTGAGCGGGCAGCCGCAAGTCAAGCTGGGCCAGCCGCCAGAGCGCATCGGCATTGCGGCCCAGCTGTCGATCAAGGTGGTGGGGCTGCCCGCCATGCCGGCGAACGTCAAGGGCTCATCCGGCCTGCTTTATGACGACGCGCAAAAAGCCTTCTTTCTAGAGGCGCCGCAACTCGACGCCGTGACGGCACCCCTGCTTCCCAAGGCCATGGAAGGGGCTGCCCGTGCGGCAATCACCCGCCAGCTGGCCGCCAGCTTCAGCAACACCCCTGTCTACAGCCTCAAGACCGAGGGCTCGCTGAAAGAGCAGGCAGCCCGCCAGACCTTGAAGTCAATCCGCATCGAACCGGACCGCATCGTGGCCCGCTTCGGGCTGCTGTAAACGTCTTTTCCACCTAGGAGTGCCCGCATGAACCAGTCCGCCGCCAACGCCAAAGCCAACGCAATATCAG